>NZ_JACSLL010000031.1:0-1686 GCF_018618135.1 Exiguobacterium sp. s28
TGATATGCTCCCCAATAGGTAGACAGATGAAATAACAAATCTGTTTATCTGATTGGGGAGTGTTTTTTTATGGCGAGAAGTCGGCATTCTATCGAACAAAAATTGGGTGCGGTGCGCATGATGGAAGAAGAAATATATAGTTGGAAGGAAATCATGGAGGCCCATGACGTCTCTTGGGATACCCTCCGGGTATGGAAAGCCAAATTCGATACCGGTGGAATTGACGCGTTGAATGAATCGAGGACACAAAGACTTTACACGAGGGATCAGAAAATCGCGGCCGTGCGTGACTATCTCGACGGTCTCACTAAAATGGAAACCCTCTCCAAGCATCACATCAGTAGTTGGTCTGTTCTTTACAGATGGATTAAGAAGTATACTGGTCATAGCGAGTTAACAGATTCGAGAAAAGGGATGGATCGAGCTATGGCCAAAGGAAGAAAGACCACATTCGAGGAACGGATCGAGATCGTCAGATATTGCCTGGAGAACGAGCGGAACTATCAACGGACAGCCGAGCTATTCGCTGTGTCTTACCAGCAGGTCTATGGCTGGACGAAAAAATATGACGCCGACGGCGTGCATGGGCTCGAGGACCGGCGTGGACGGACGAAGCAAGAAGAGGAACTGACCAACGAGGAGAAGCTCGAACGTCGCATCCAACAGATCGAGCGGGAGAACGAGCGCCTGCGGGCCGAGAACCTGTTCCTAAAAAAGTTAGAGGAGATCGAGAGGAGAGGTTGATCAGCCAAATCCGGCTACAGCTGCGGTACACGGCCATCGAGGAACTGTCGACAACCGACACATTCTCGGTCGTGCTCCTTTGTGAGGTCGCGCAGGTCTCACGGGCCGCCTATTATAAATGGTTGAAGCGTACCGTCTCGGTACGTGAGGAAGAGAACTTGAGCCTACTAGAGGACATCCGTCTCCTATACGACCAGGTGAACGGGACCTACGGCTATCGACGGATCACCATGACGGTCAACCGCAGACGACGCCAGCATGGCCTGCCGGCATACAACGAGAAGCGCATCTATCGTCTCATGCGCATCCACGAGATCCGTTCGGTCATCCGCCAGAAACGAAATCGGTACAAAAAATCGTCACCACAACATGTGGCCGAGAACCTGATGAACCGAGAATTCGGTGCGTCCCGATCGGACGAGAAATGGTGTACCGACGTCACCGAGTTCAAATATGGTGCCGGGAAGAAGGCTTATCTGAGCGCGATCATCGACCTGTATGACGGCTCGATCGTCGCCTATCGTATCGGAAAGTCCAACAACAACGGGCTCGTCTTCCATACGATGATGCCGGCCATCGCGGGGCTCCGTACAGGAGCACGTCCGATGATCCATAGTGACCGAGGGTTCCAATATACCTCGAGAGGGTTCAAACGCATGGTAGAAGACGCGGGGCTGACCCACAGCATGTCCCGGATCGGACGTTGTCTCGACAACGCCCCGATCGAGAGTTTTTGGGGCACCTTGAAAGTCGAGATGTACTACTTGCGTGAGTTCCAGGCCTATAGCGAACTCACATCGGCCATCGAGGCCTACATATCGTTCTATAACCATGATCGTCTCCAGAAACGACTAAACGGCTTGAGCCCTGTCGAATACAGGGCTCAAGCCGCCTAGGCTAGTTTTCATTATTTGCCCTGTCTACTTGACGGGGAGCAGTTCA
>NZ_JACSLL010000032.1:0-1333 GCF_018618135.1 Exiguobacterium sp. s28
AGTGCCCGAAGCTTCTCGGCTTCTTGTGCCAAGTGCTGATGATGTTTTCCCATGGGAGCGCACGCTTTGTCATCATGTAGGGACGTTTTTCTTCGTAGAGGATTTCTCCGTGAAGTGAGAGAATCTTCATCGAATCCCACCTTAAGATGGCGCGTACTTGCCCATGACGAGCCCCTGAAGGGATCAAGACTTTCGTCTTATCGATCGTTATTTCGCCGTACTTGTTCACCTTGAACAGTTCTTCTTTGAAGACGGGGAAGTCTTCTTGCGGCAATCGCAATAGATGTCTCTGCTCTTCTTCGAACAACTCACGGATCAGCACATGCTTTTCGTAATGCACTCTCTCCATGTCATCCCGTAGGGAAGCTGCGAGTTGCCGGTTCGTCGAATCGTAATCATGCATGACAGGGGCTGGGACAAGAAAATTGTACCGAACGTATCCTACCTTGTTCTCGACACTTCCTTTCTCGTTCCCGCTGTAAGGGTTACAACTTTGGACTTGGAATCCATAATGAGCCATGAACTGTAGAAAAGCATCGGTATAGATTGCCTCTTCTTTCGTCGTTCTCGGTTGGATGACGGCAGCGGGGAGATTATCGATTCTGAGCTGTTGCGGTACACCACCGATTTCTTCAAAAAGCATTTTGAGTCCCGTCAAAAAGCACTCTTGGTTTTCTGCGGGCAGGGCGACAGCTGCTGTGCGGTTACTGAAGGGCAGGCTCATGACGAGGCATTTTACATCGACCGCATGACTATCTTTGACGACTTCCATCGTCCCGAAATCTACCTGTGCCTCACCCGGAGGGTGTTGCAATCGTTCTTGCCTTGTGTCGTTTTCCTCCTCGCTCGTCATATGCCAGCTCTTGATGAAATTGCAGACCGTCCGGTAAGAACCCTCGAATCCGTTCGCCACCAGCGTTTCATAAAGCTTTTTATTCGTTCGTCTTAACTTTTTCTGAAGCATTTGATCCTCGGTCAACCAATCCTCGACCATCTCGCCCCATTTCGTTCCGTACATCATGCCTCTCTTGGGGCGAATGGTTTCACTCGGCAGTTGAGCTGAATCCGCGTATTTTTTTACCGTCCTCCAGTTGAGGTCTAGATTTTTAGCGATTCGATTGATCGAATGTGATTTGTGGTTTCTCAGATATTTGATACAATTGATATCGGACATTGCTAGCATTCCTTCCATCTCCTAACGTTCTTGTGTCGCAACTTAAACGTTAGGGTGAGATTATGGTTGCTGGCAAGTCCTTTTTCTTTTCTAAAATAGGAGTGCAGAGTTGTGTACGTTTCCGTTGCACACTTCTGCACTCCTATTTTGCATTACACA
>NZ_JACSLL010000033.1:0-1294 GCF_018618135.1 Exiguobacterium sp. s28
GTGGTTGACGCATAAAATCCATCAGATTTTGAATTGAACATAGAAAAAAAGCGAAAACCCCGGTATCGTAATTGTTGCCTAGACAAACCACGATTGGAGTTTTCGCTTTGTCCCAACAGTTTATCAAATTACTTCTTCCACTTCCAGACCTTTTTCAGATCCAGATGTCTTCAGACGAAGAACCGAACGTTTTCCCGGTCATCCCGGATCGACACGACATCCCTTGCCCGCTTTGCCAGAGAAAGACAGTCCTGCATTCGAAAAGGCGACGTCGCTTCCGACACGGTCACGCATGGAACGTCGGTATACTCTGGATTGAGCTGGATGTCCCACGTCAAAGATGCTTCTCTTGTGATTTGACGTTCGTGTATGACTACGGTCTCGGGCTCGTCCGCACCTCCACCGAGGTGTTCCGGAAAGGCATCGCAGAACGTTGCCACGGTAGGACGATCTCAGATGTAGCGCGTGAATAGGGATTACCTTACACGACGGTGGAACGATGGTTTTATCGGTACGCCTCAGTAGAGACAGAGAAGCATACGACAGACGTCCTCATCGACGAGTTCGCCACACGAAAAGGACATCACTATGCGACAATCGCCCTCGATGCGGAGAGTGGTCGGCTCCTGTCCATTGTCCCGGGAAGGGACGTCACGGCCATCACGGCTGCACTCCAAGGCATAGCCGGAGACATCCGTTCTGTCGTCAGTGACTTTGCACCGACAATGGCGAAGGCCGTCGCACATGTCTTCCCGGATGCGAAACATGTGCTGGATCGTTTCCATCTCATCCAGTTCTTCACGGACGCCCTTCGCCGTCGGCGTCGTTTTTTGAACGAGGTGAAACGTCACCATCATGTCCGTGTGATTGACCGTGCTCTCGCCTGTCGTCCGGAGACGCTGTCCCCCGAAGACCGGGAGGTCGCCGATTCTTGCCTTCGGGAAGATCCGTTCACCCGGGACCTCTATCAAGGACTTCAACATATTCGATATGTGCTGAAGGCCACGTGCCATGGACAGGCGAAACGTCGACTGACCGATTGGTTGGATCGTTATCAGTCCCATCCTTGCGGGCCTCTGGCGAAGATCGCGAAATCGATCCAGAACCGAGAGGAAGCGATGCGTCGAACAATCGTGTCCAGTCTATCGAACGGAAAGATGGAAGGAACGAACAACAAAATCAAGCTTATCAAACGCCGTGGTTATGGCTACCGAAACCTCGAACGTTTCTTTTTGAGATTACGCTTCGAGCTTGGTCGTTAAAATAGCAACCACGTGTTATGGTGATGAGCCAA
>NZ_JACSLL010000034.1:0-1182 GCF_018618135.1 Exiguobacterium sp. s28
CCCGTTCCCATGCCGAACACGGAAGTTAAGCGCTTCAGCGCCGAAAGTAGTTGGGGGTCTCCCCCTGTGAGGATAGGACGCTGCCAGGCTGATTGTTTTTTTGAAAAAATTATTGACTTTACTCTCGATGACATTTAAAATAGGTAAAGTCGATACAATAATTATTTAAAACGGTCCCGTGGTGTAGTGGTTAACATGTCTGCCTGTCACGCAGAAGATCGCGGGTTCGAATCCCGTCGGGACCGCCATTTTTTTATTTAAACTTAATAAGTTGGCTTTGTAGCTCAGTTGGTAGAGCAAAGGACTGAAAATCCTTGTGTCGGCGGTTCGATTCCGTCCAAAGCCACCATTTACAGCGCCGGTGTAGCTCAGTTGGTAGAGCATCTGACTTGTAATCAGAGGGTCGAGGGTTCGAATCCTTTCGCCGGCACCATTTTTCTCATGGCGGTTGTGGCGAAGTGGTTAACGCACCGGATTGTGATTCCGGCATTCGAGGGTTCAATTCCCTTCAGCCGCCCCATTTTAAAAAATTAATGAGCCATTAGCTCAGTTGGTAGAGCATCTGACTTTTAATCAGAGGGTCGCAGGTTCGAGCCCTGCATGGCTCACCATTTCTCATTAATTTCTATACTTAAATATTATATGCGGGTGTGGCGGAATTGGTAGACGCGCTAGACTTAGGATCTAGTGTCTTTGACGTGGGGGTTCGAGTCCCTTCACCCGCATCTCTAATCTAACTTTATATTGCGGAAGTAGTTCAGTGGTAGAATACGACCTTGCCAAGGTCGGGGTCGCGGGTTCGAATCCCGTCTTCCGCTCCAATTATATGCGGTCGTGGCGGAATCGGTAGACGCGCTAGGTTGAGGGCCTAGTGGTGGTTAACACCGTGGAGGTTCAAGTCCTCTCGACCGCATTAATGCATCCTTAGCTCAGCTGGATAGAGCGTTAGACTACGAATCTAAAGGCCGGGAGTTCGAATCTCTCAGGGTGCACCATTTATAACGGGAAGTAGCTCAGCTTGGTAGAGCACTTGGTTTGGGACCAAGGGGTCGCAGGTTCGAATCCTGTCTTCCCGACCATTTCTTAATTCAATTTGGTCTTTGAAAACTGAACGATGAGGCAAAAATGTTTTACAATTTTTGAATGAAGCGCAAGCTTCGTCATTTTTAAAGAGCTATATCA
>NZ_JACSLL010000035.1:0-1012 GCF_018618135.1 Exiguobacterium sp. s28
CCGGGTAGAATCAAAGAGTACCTGGGCGTACCCAACTTACTCGTTCGGCAGGAAAGACTGGCCTGGATCCGAGCCAAGCTCGCACTCTATCCAATCCTCGAGATCAATGAACGCCTATACGAGCTACTGAGCGAGGACGACGATCCAGCCGTGGTTGAGGACCATCCTTATGATGTGGATTGGAGCAAGTACGATAGCCTGAATCGGCCTTGGGGAGAAGGTGGTGCAGTATGAGCCTAAAAGAAATGTGCAAATCGCTCCGCCTTGCCTATGTCGCTGAAATCTATGAATCGATTCCAACGGAATCCCCTGAAAAGTTTCTCACGGAGCTTTTCTCGATGGAAATGCGCCTCCGCGAGGAAGCGAAAGCGCAACGGTTAATCAAAAAGGCAAAATTCATCAACAATAAGTCACTAGACGACTATCATTGGGGCAATCACATCTACTTCCCAAAGCATTTAGATAAGGACGAACTGACCTCACTGAATTTCGTCGAGCACTCACAGAACGTCGTTCTGACAGGGTCCCCGGGTACAGGAAAGACCCATTTGGCCATCGGGCTCGGGAGAGAAGCTTGTCACAAAGGTTATGAGGTGAGGTTCTTCCGGGTCTCTGAACTCGTCGAGCAACTTAACAAGGCCTGGCGGGATGGAAAACTAGGCAACTTCCATTCTCGTCTCGAGTCGGCAGATATGATTATTTTAGATGAGATGGGATATCTCCCTCTCACAAAAGAATCTGCGGAACTTCTGTTTCATCTCATCACCGACTGGTACGAGCGAAAGAGCCTGATCATCACATCCAACCTTGAGTTCAGCCAATGGAATCGCATCTTTGGCGACGCGCGCTTGACTGCGGCACTCGTCGATCGCGTCATCCATCACGCTCACATACTAAACTTTACAGGTGACAGTTATCGTGTCACGCATGCGTTGTCGAAACACTAAAACCCAGCTGGCAAAGTTCTGTACTTTTCGTTGCATTATTGTGCACATTTGTATTGCAAAATACA
>NZ_JACSLL010000036.1:0-791 GCF_018618135.1 Exiguobacterium sp. s28
CCCGTTCCCATGCCGAACACGGAAGTTAAGCGCTTCAGCGCCGAAAGTAGTTGGGGGTCTCCCCCTGTGAGGATAGGACGTTGCCAGGCATTACATATTTGGAGGATTAGCTCAGCTGGGAGAGCACCTGCCTTACAAGCAGGGGGTCGGCGGTTCGATCCCGTCATCCTCCACCATTTACACCTGCCGGTGTAGCTCAGTTGGTAGAGCATCTGACTTGTAATCAGAGGGTCGAGGGTTCGAATCCTTTCGCCGGCACCATTTTTAAAATAGTCTACCGCATGAATTATACCTTGCCGGGGTGGCGGAATTGGTAGACGCACAGGACTTAAAATCCTGCGAGGGTTTCCTCGTGCCGGTTCAAGTCCGGCCCTCGGTACCATCTTAATATCCCATGAAAGTTCATTCGTCTCGCACCCTTAGCTCAGCTGGATAGAGCGTTAGACTACGAATCTAAAGGCCGGGAGTTCGAATCTCTCAGGGTGCACCATCTATTTCGGGAAGTAGCTCAGCTTGGTAGAGCACTTGGTTTGGGACCAAGGGGTCGCAGGTTCGAATCCTGTCTTCCCGACCATCATAACTTTTGGGGCCTTAGCTCAGCTGGGAGAGCGCCTGCCTTGCACGCAGGAGGTCAGCGGTTCGATCCCGCTAGGCTCCACCAATTTTTAAACTGACGAACTTTGAAAACTGAACGATGAGGCAAAAAATGTTTTACAATTTTTGAATGAAGCGCAAGCTTCGTCATTTTTAAAGAGCTATATCAAATTCTTTGGAGAGTTTGATCCTGGCTC
>NZ_JACSLL010000037.1:0-733 GCF_018618135.1 Exiguobacterium sp. s28
AACACTTAAAAAAGCTCAAAGACAACTAAGATTTAAAAAATGAAGATGTTTAACTCTCCTCAAACCCTAGTACTATTGGCGTTAGCTCTTGTCCTAGCTTTTGCAGTTCCACTGAAAGCCCAAGACGGGCGACAAGACTACCTCGATGTACACAACCAAGCTCGAGACGACGTTGGTGTGCCTCATATAAAATGGCATGCGGGGGCGGCCCAATACGCCTGGAAGTATGCTCAAATAAGAAAGCGGGACTGTCGTCTCGTTCACTCAGACTCAGGCGGGCGTTACGGTGAAAACTTGGCATGGAGCAGTGGTGATATGTCCGGAGCTGCCGCAGTGAGATTGTGGGTCAAAGAGAAGTCTGACTACTTCTACAAATCGAACACATGTCGTGCTGGAAAACAATGTGGTCATTATACTCAGGTTGTGTGGAAAAACTCGGAGTGGGTTGGGTGTGCCAAAGTCAAGTGTGACAATGGTGGAACCTTTGTGACTTGCAACTATTCTCCTCCTGGTAATGTTAAGGGCCGTTGGCCTTACTAAGTATATGTGTACGCTGACGAATAAAACTTGTCCATAGAGGACGTGTGTGTTTCTATAATTTCAATAAATGATCACCATCTATCAGGATGTGGTGGTTCCTTTGTGTGTTTATGGTTTGTATAATATATATGTTGACATGTTGTGATGGAATAATACAACATGTGGAATCTTGGCACCATGATTCAGATTTCCG
>NZ_JACSLL010000038.1:0-726 GCF_018618135.1 Exiguobacterium sp. s28
CTTTTAAAAAAATCCCTAGCCAGTTTACCATCTTCTTCTTTTCCCAACCCTAAGAACATGAATAAGGAAGCCAACAGACCATTTTATAATGCAAACAGCGCAGATTATTTTCAAACTGAGAGACATTATATTAATATTATGAAACATTATTCCACACAATGGTTTATTTTTAGGCATACACATAATACATAAGTTTATATATAGATGCAATCATGCATGGTGGTGTATATATGATATAGTTTTAAACACCCGGCTGAGTCTGAACAGGTTTGTTAAGCCCATGGCCTCCTCCTCCGTGGTGTTTTCCACCTCCGTAACCACCATTTAATTTCCTCCTCCGTATCCGTCAAGTCCGTGGCCTCCTCCGCGACCACCATGTCCTCCGCGACCACCATGTCCTCCGCGACCACCATGTCCTCCGCGACCACCATAGCCTTCAGGTTGCACAGTTTCCTCACTCTCTGGCTTCACCATGCCATTTCCTCCGTATCCGTCAAGTCCGTGGCCTCCTCTGCGACCACCGTGTCCTCCGTGGCTACGGCCATGGCCTTCAGGTTGCACAGTTTCCTCACTCTCTGGCTTCACCATGCCCGACTGCCTTGCGGCAGACACTTCGGAGACGACGAGAAGAACTGCGAAGAGCCCTAACAGAATCAAAGCCTTGGAAGCCATTTTTTCAAGTTCTAATAACTCTCTTAATTAGTATGTTAAGTAAGTGATGAGTCT
>NZ_JACSLL010000039.1:0-381 GCF_018618135.1 Exiguobacterium sp. s28
TCTAGCGTCTAAGACACACGGTCCTCACGGACCATATGTGAAATTAATTGGTTTGATGTCTTGATGAATCTTCAGTTTTCAAGGAACAAAGTGGAGCCTAGCGGGATCGAACCGCTGACCTCCTGCGTGCAAGGCAGGCGCTCTCCCAGCTGAGCTAAGGCCCCATATAGGAATTCTCAAAAAAATGGTGGGCCTAAGTGGACTCGAACCACCGACCTCACGCTTATCAGGCGTGCGCTCTAACCAGCTGAGCTATAGGCCCTCATATTTTGATTGTCGAGAGATTTGGTCTCTCAAAACTGAACGATGGGCAATGCCACATGGGCATTTTCCTTAGAAAGGAGGTGATCCAGCCGCACCTTCCGATACGGCTACCTTGTT
>NZ_JACSLL010000040.1:0-266 GCF_018618135.1 Exiguobacterium sp. s28
AGACGATGAGGTAGATAGGTCATGGGTGGAAGCACGGCGACGTGTGGAGCTGAATGATACTAATCGGTCGAGGCTTTGATCTAGTCTAAGGTTTGTATGAATTGATGAGTCTTCAGTTTTGAGAGAACAATCTCTTAAAAAATATTGACGTTATGACTAAATAATGTTAATATAATACTTGTCTGGTGGCGATAGCGAAGCGGCCACACCCGTTCCCATGCCGAACACGGAAGTTAAGCGCTTCAGCGCCGAAAGTAGTTGGGGGT
>NZ_JACSLL010000005.1:0-180571 GCF_018618135.1 Exiguobacterium sp. s28
GGCTACCGAAACCTCGAACGTTTCTTTTTGAGATTACGCTTCGAGCTTGGTCGTTAAAATAGCAACCACGTGTTATGGTGATGAGCCAATGATTATAGCGTGTGATAGTTGCGGAAACAAATCGAGGATTCTTCGTTCCATCGCGCTAGGTTTTAAACGGAAATGAATGAAAAAAAGAGCGTTGATGAATCATCAAGGAAGGGGCAAGCGTTCAAATGAGCCTGAAAAAACAACTACACAAGGCGATCCTCTCAAATGACCGAGCGACCGTTCAATGTCTAGTGAAGCCGCTCGCTCACGAAGTGGTGTTAGATACATTTCTTGAAGTTGCGTTTGATACGGATGATTTAGCGGTCTACGAAATCGTATGCGATCAGATTCAAGTTGAGCAGACTGCGGATTGGGAAGAGGCTGCGTCGCTTCTCATGAGCCAACCGTTCTGTCACCATCCTCATGCCTATGAACGGGCCTACGAACATGCGAAACGTGCTGTTGTGCTTGATTCTAGTCGCATAGATCTAAAGGAATACTTGCTCTTTTTCAATGCGATTCCCGACAAATTAATGACGGATGATGAAGCGAACGAATTAGCGACCGAGATTCTAAAGCTGCGGCCAACAAGTCAGGTCGCTAAGATGCATCTTCTGTAAAACGATGACTAGAGTCGTGCTGAATGATTATTCCAAGTGGAAACGTCCAATGATACAATGTGATGTAAGTCATCCCTAGAGGAGGCGACAACATGCGTTGGATGATTCGGCTTGGCTTGACCGCAGTGCTGACGGTAGGGATGGTCATTGTCGGAATACGTCTCATCTCATATTTAATCGAGTGGTGGTATCGTCCTCCGACATCGGGATTGAAGTTGCGACCGACACCGGCAGAATCTGAGTATTTGATGGAGTCGTCCGAAGGAAAGATGAGGATACCAAAAGAAGAAGAACAGTCTCGTCTGAAACTGGATTATTTGGATTATACGATCGATTCCGTGACGACCGTCATCGAACGAGGCGATGGCCTCTTCTATTGGGTATTGTTGTTAGCCTGTGTATTGCTTAGCGTACTGATTTTTGCCGCTAACATTCGTTTTCAGCACCGCAAGCGAGCTGACGAAACAGCTTCGCTCATGACAAGGACGTTCTCGCGTCATCCAGTCCCGAGCTCGATGACGAGTGTCGAGGAACCGGCTTGGACCGGTGTGACGATTCGGGACGCTCTCATCGCATTCAATCAGGCGTTGCCATCGGCGAAGAAATGGTTGCCGACGGAAACGGTTTTAGAGTGGGCACGACGCATCGAATTGACGGACGTCGATTTCAAGCCGTATTTGGACGAGCGCTATGGAATGACCGATCCGGTGACGCCGGAACAGGTTGTGCGTTTTCGCACGACGCTCGAACAGTATGAGAAGACGAATTCAGTCGAATAGATGAATCAGGACAGGGGATTAAGGGATGGCTCGAATCAAATCATTTACGTTTTGGCTCACACTTTTTGCGGTGCTGATTTGTCTCTATAATGGGAGCGGCGCTGATGACAAATCGATTCTCTTCTTTCTGACGAGTCCTCCGTTTTGGGTCATGGAGACGCATTGGTTCGTCGAGACGTTCACCCACCCTTCGAATATCACGATGTGGGTCAAATATGTGGTAACGATCCTATTTTGGGCGGTGGTCGGTACAGGGCTTGATCGTCTATGGCTAAAGGGGAGAAAGCGACAGCTAAGTAAGGGTTAGGAGACGTGAATCAAATGAAATTGCACATTAAAACGTTACACCAAACGAAAGATTCGCGAATCGTTGATGCCGATGTATTCGGGGATGACTTGATTGTTCTGGTGAATCAGGGTGGCCCTGTCGTTTATTGGAACGAGCGGACGCTGCGACTACCGTTTCAGTTGAGTTCACCATTCATCCGTCTCCTTGATTCAGAGACGTTTCTGGTCGTCGATGTGACGCTCGAGGAGACTCCTGTCAACGTCTGGGTCATCGATGAGCGGGGTAAGATTCTTCATTCGTTCCATGCGGGCAACGCCATTGGAGCGGTCGCCGTCAACGACACGGGGATTTGGATCGGCTATGTCGACGAGGGGGTGTTCGGCGAAGGGATTTCTACCGAGGCACTCGTCTGTTTCTCGCAGACAGGTGAAGTGTTACGACGCTATCAGTCCGATTTGGTACGTCCGCCGACCATCGTCGACTGCGAATTACTGCAAGCAAATCGAACCGGGGTCTGGCTCTGTCCGTCGATTTGGTATGACTTGATTCATATCGAGGTGACCGGGCGACTTAACAAGTATAAGACACCGAAGCTTCTTCACGATAGCTCGGCGCTAACGGTCCGAGGCCAGGTCGGCTACTTCTTGAAAGACGGACTGTTGTACAAATGGCCGTTCGGTGCGCGGAAACACCCTGACGTTGTAGCTAAGTTTTCGGGAGCGGCTAGAGGGTTAGGAGAGGGCACGACCTTCCACTTCATTCAAATCGGTGATTATGAAGTGAACGGCGTTCAGTTCGTCGATGAGTGATGACGCATCTAGGTGTCGTTGAATCGACTAAGAAGTTACTGGTTACAACCGAATGATGTCTCGTGACGATGGACCTGATGTACAGGTCCTTTTTACATTCTCAAACGATTAGCGCGATAGAATCGCGTTAATCATTGTATCAACTTGTCGGAATCAATTCCCTCTTTTTTGTAAATTCAGTATACTCATGTTATTGATGTTAGAAAGAGGGCGATGAGATGAGACTTCGATGGATGGGCGTACGCACCATCGCACGTCGAGGCGACAGACGTGTTGTTATTCTTTTCGTCCCGAGAGCTTGCGCTCGCTTGCCGGGCTGAAGAGTGGGCCGACTATCATGTGATTGAGTTGCCGGTCGACCTGTTCCTCGAACGCTGGTTGCCGAACATGTCGGATGATGAGCTGCTGTGCGGCCTCGATTGGTCGAGCGATCTGGTTGGATTGGAGTATGACCCAGAAACCATTCTGGAGTATTTCGAATAAATTTATTTCACATACCGTTAATATAATATTTTTAAAGAAAAGAGAGCAGCAACTATGATAAATCCTTTTTCCCAAAAACGCGATCATCTCGACAATTGTCCGTGTTCAAACTGTCGCCAGGAACTTGAAACCCCGATAGGTTACGGTTCTGTCATGCCGGTAAGCATCGAAGGCTTCACGAAGAAACAGTTGAAGCGACGCGTCGTACTGACCGATGACCTTTGTGTCGTCGATGAGGCTCATTTTTTCGTCTACGGCTGTGTGGAACTCCCGATTGTCGGAGAAGATGAGATTTTTTCTTGGAACGTCTGGGTGTCACTTAGTGCCGACAATTTTTTCCGCATGCTCGACTTGTGGGATGAGCCGTCCCGCATCGAACTTGACCCGATGTTCGGCTGGTTCGCAACCGAACTACCTGGCTATCCGGACACCCTTAATTTAAAGACGAACGTTCATACCCGAGAAGTGGGGATGCGGCCGTTCATCGAATTGGAGCCGACCGACCATCCGCTTGCCGTCGAACAGCGGGAAGGGATCACCCGCGAACGGATTGAAGAACTGGCGCGCATCGTGGAAAGCGACGCATGAGAGGAGAACACATTTTTGAATGATTAGGCTATAGGGAATATTTTTGAGCTGTATTCAGGAAATGAAAAACTTTCAGCGGAACAACAAGCGATGAACGATCGCATCGACGCCTACGTTGAGGCAGAACAGTTTAAACAGCTCGAACAGTACCTTCAACAGACCCGAGGCATCGAACAGATGTTGATTGACCGCGTGATGATGGACCCGACCGATCACAGCCGCTGGGACTTGCTGATCGGGTATGAGTTGATAAATACCATCGAAGATTTTGCCCGGGTGAACAGCTTCGGTCTCACTGCCTATACGTTTCATCCGGATGACCCGTTCTATTTCGCGCTCGCCTTATATTGGACGGGATGGAATGACTTTGTCATCACGGACGAACACGTCGCCTTGGCAGCGTCACTCATCGAACAAGGGCCAGAAGAAGTGAGCGGCTTGCTGTGCATTGCGTTGGCAAAAGAATTCGGCCATTTGAAGCACAAGTATTTTCAACTCGCGATTGAACACTGCCCATGGGCACCTGAACCGTATTTGTGGCTCGGGAAGCGCCGCCTTTATTCTAATCCGGAAGAAGGAAAGATGCTTATCCAGCAAGGACTAGACCGGGTGAAGTATACGTGGGGATTTGATCAGAAGGGGCGCTGGTTCGACACGGGCTCACAGTATTTTAATCCCATCACGTGGCGGCAAGACACAATCACGGAGCTGTTCGGTCTAAGTATGAACCAAGACGAGTACATGAAATATGAGCGAATCATCAATCCGCAATAATCACCTTCAAGAACGGAGCATTGGAATGATCACAATCGCATTAGCCAAACCATCAGATGTAGATGCAATCGAACGACTGTATCTCGCCTGTAAAGACGATTTGCTCGCCCGACAGATTTTTCAATGGGACGACACGTATCCGAACCGCGCCTATTTTGAGGAGTGTATCAAAGACGATTCTGTCTATATCATGAAAGACGGTGAGGAGTTGCTCGGAGTCGTCGTGCTCGATGAATGGCAGTCGCCGGAATGGGAGGCGATCGACTGGTGTCACGCTCGGCCACTCGTCATCCATTCTTTGATGGTGCATCCGGAGCAGCAAGGTCAAGGGAGCGGAAAAGCGATGTTGCGTGCCTCGGAACAGTTGGCGAAAGCAGAAGGCTACACGAGCATCCGACTCGACAGCTTCTCAGGGAATGAGGCCGCCTGCAACTTTTACAAACGACACGGCTACGTCGAACGCGGAAGCGTCCATTTCGATTCAAAACCGAAAGGGCATGAACGGTATATTTGTTTCGAGAAAGCACTCGATTGAACAATCCAACTTCGAGGTCCAACTCTGGAAAGGAGTCCTATGCTAGAATT
Organism: Exiguobacterium sp. s28; assembly: GCF_018618135.1. NCBI lineage: Bacteria > Bacillati > Bacillota > Bacilli > Caryophanales > Exiguobacterium > Exiguobacterium sp. s28. The sequence goes on from NZ_JACSLL010000005.1 coordinate 4,958, forward strand.
TGTCCGTGATTCGCAAACCATCGTTAACTTATTTTATCCCGCCTCGAAACGTCTCGTAATACATCGCCAGTTAAGTCAGTGCCTAGAAGGTTCAATCGAATCGTTCGATGTCATGTATAAGACGCATGGTTCAGGTGCCTCTCAAATTCAAACACGCCTAACAGTGCAACGCGGTGATCGATCTTCGCTTCAGATTGAGAAAACGTTAATCACGCTGACATTGCCCGAAGTATCGATTCAAACGTGGATGAACGGACTTGCAACCGAGTCCAATATGTATCGTGACTCTGCTGTCCCGGCCGTATATATAGAAACGTCAACCCTTGCTCGAATCGAGTGGCTGATATTAAACAGACGTTCATCACTCTAATCGTCCACTGACAAGGACGACGAATAGGTCGAACAAAATCTCACTACAATGAATAGAGGAACTAAGAAGCAACCAATCGAAGTGTTTACCTAACAGCTGACAGTTCTCGTGCCGAGTGAATAGACGTTTATTTGTCTAGCGTATGACGAAAAAATCATCAGCAAGACAAAAAGGAGAGATTCAACGATGTGGCACAATACAACGACATTACTCATGAAAAAGGCAAAGAAACATAAGAAATGGACCGAAGGGGCTTTTGTCAATCCAGTCTATTGGATGGTAAATGGAACGCCGTATTACATGGCAGGCTTTACGCGAAACAATCAACCGGTAGCAAGCGCCTACTTTACAATCGGGGAAGAGGTCGTGGACGAAGTGCTGATTGCGCAGCCGAACCTGTCTTATTTTGCCGATTTAAGCGGCAACCTGTCGCGTATGGCGACAGAGCGCTCAAACATTCCAATCTCTTATTACACGAAACCGTTGGACATACCGGTTGTGGATGCAAGCCCGCAAGTTCAACAGGGGAGAGACGCGTTTGCTCACTTTTGGGAGATTCAGCAAACGTTCAATCAGATGCTTCAAGACTATACGGCGTATTATAACGATGACGTATTAATCCGAAAGCACATCACGGACACAGATTTGTCTAAGATGAAAGAATTCGCCGTGCTAGCAGATATCTATCAACATCAAACGTTGAAGATATTAACGAGTCAGGGTGAAGATATTCAAGCGTTCGCGGCGTTTCTCGAAAATTCACAAGAGTGGTCAAGTCTGTCTCGACAAGAAAAGAAGTTCATCAAAGGAATTGCGGTCGGCAAAGAAAAGATGCAGAAGAACATGGAGGCGTTAGACGTGCTCGAGGCCACTGATTTTGACCAAATGTTCAAGTTGAATTACGACCACTTGATCAATAAGAATAAGGCAATCATCGAGGGGCAACGCCAGTACATCCGTTATCCAAAAGGGATTTCTTAAGGGGGATTTGATTTGAAACAACTTGAAGTGGCTACATATACGATGACAATCGACGCACCGATTGACCACACGTTCGCTTGTCTCGCAGAAGACGAACATATCATCAAATGGAACGACCATTTGATTGAGAACATCTACGAGGACGGTGACGCCTCACTCGTGACGGGAAAACGGTTCATCTCGGTCCAACAAATGGATAAGAAAGAGATTCGGGTCGAATCAATTTTAACATCCGTCAATCGTCCATATGAGTGCGAGGTACAGGCGATGACGAATCAAGGGGTGTCGACGGCGACATACACATTGAGCGAGACAGCAGACGGGACGGACGTTACGATTCGCATCACACTCGCACCGTCCTCATGGCTGTATACCCTATATGTAAAAGCGTTCCGCTGGGCGATTCGCCTGATTTATGATGAACAGTTCAAACAGTTCCGTATCTACGCCGAGGCGAGTGCGCCAAAACCGTCACCTGCCCGAGAGGCGGAGTGATTCGACGATGATTGAATCGATTACCCCTTCGAAGCGTGACGCGGTCCGCGCATTCTTTATCGATGCCTGGGGCTCATCTGAGATGGTCATCTCGACCGGGACGTATGATTGCGCCGCACTTGACGGGTTCGTCTGGTCGGAAAGGGACGTGATCATCGGGCTCGTCACGTATGTCATTCGAGCAGACGAGCTTGAAATCATCTCGCTCGACAGTTTGCAGGAGAAGCGTGGCATCGGCTCGGCACTCCTCGATGCCGTGGAGCGAGTGGCCAAGCACTATCAGCTTGAGCGGCTGTCGCTCATCACGACAAATGACAATCTGCGGGCGCTCGCGTTTTACCAACGCCGAGGCTGGCGCCTCACACGGATCATCCCGGGCGCAGTCGATGCGGCCCGGATCCATAAGCCGTCAATCCCCGTCATCGGGGAGTACGGCATCCCGCTCCATGACGAAATCATGCTTAGCAAAGTCATCCCAACCTAAAGAAAAGAGGAATCTTCCCATGATTCGATTCGGTATCATCGGCACGAACTTTATCACCCGTTCTTTCATTGAAGCGACCCATCAAGTCGCAGGCGCGACCGTGTCCGCCGTCTATTCTCGGACAGACGAACGCGCGACGGCGTTCGCTGAAGAATTTGATATTCCAAACACGTTCACCTCGCTCGAGGAGATGGCGTCCAGTGAGGTGATTGATGCGGTCTATATCGCGAGCCCAAACTCGCTCCACGCCGAGCAGAGCCTGCTGTTTATGCGCCACGGCAAGCACGTCCTCTGTGAGAAGCCGTTCGCCTCAAACGTTGAGGAAGTGAGACAGATGCTTGAGACGGCGCGCGAACATGACGTCGTCTTGCTCGAGGCGCTTCGCAACTTGTTCATGCCGAACTTCAAGGTGTTGCGTCAAGAGCTCCATCGCGTCGGACCGGTCCGGCGTGTCATCTTGAACAAGTCGCAATATTCGTCACGCTACGACTTGTATAAGCGCGGGGACAACCCGAACACGTTCAATCCTGCCTTCTCGAACGGTTCACTGATGGACCTCGGCGTCTATTGCCTCGGCCCGGCCCTGAAACTGTTCGGACGACCGGGCGGCGTGCAGGCGAACGCGGTCAAGCTCGAGTCAGGCGTCGACGGTAGTGGTTCGGCCATCTTGTCGTATGACGGCATGGACATCATCGTGCTCCACTCGAAGATCCATGGCACGGACGCCCCGTCTGAAATCATCGGGGAAGCGGGACGCATCGTGATTGACGATATCGGTTCGCTCGACCGGTTGACATTCGTTGGCCGCGACGGGACGACCGTCGAACTCGGTTTAGAACAGGCGAGCCATATGACGTATGAGATTCAGACGTTCGTGAAAATGATTGAGGCAGGAGAGCGGGAGACCGAGGTCCATTCAATTGACGATATGCTCACACTCGCGGACGTCATAACCGACATCCGGCAGCGCATCGACGTGTGGTATCCTGCCGACGTATAACAAATGAGCCTCGAGCATGTGCTCGGGTCTCTTATTCTAAAGAGAAGGTGCGGAACAAAAAATGAATGCACAAGAGATTCTAGATGAATTTGAAAAGATATATTATTGGGATGCTCGAGTTCTCGGGTTTGATTGTCGGTATTATGGAGATGAAGTTTCAGTTAAAATTGAGGAAGAAAATGAGGATTATCATCATCTGATTGAATTTTTAGGGTGTATCAAAGTCGACATCTCTGCTCCTTTGAACGACCGCGTGGCACCTATAAAAGAATTAACGAGACTACAGCTACCTTACTTCATGCACGATATCGCTGTCTCGAGTTACATGTTGGACGGAACCGAGGTATTCGTATGTAACCTGTTGTTCCCGCCGGCAAGCGCTGAAATTCATTTCACTAAAATTAGAATCGGGAAGGAATATCATTGATGCTGATCCCGCTTTAACGCATTCATCACCATCGCGATACGTTCCTCGGTCGAGTAGTCACCCTCAATCCTTAGGATGGGACAAGCCAGTTCAGCCAGCCATTGTTCATGCAACGTCTTGCTTCTGACTTCTGTCCCGGCTTGGTCGTAAAGGGCGGCCCAGCTCAAAAACGCTTGTGATTGCTCGTATAGGCTGCCGCCAGCGAGTGCCGCCGCTCCATAGCGCTCGAGCTCCCGTTGTTGCAATCGGGCCAGTCGGACGTCGGGCGGAATCCATAAAAAGATGACTAAAACGGCTATTCGTTCTGGGAAGAGATCGACATGCCGGACGTATATAAAGTGACGTTCGACAACGATGAACTCGTGAGCGTCGAAAAGCTTTGGGACCGTCAAGTAGTGGTGTGAAAGCCGTTCATGCTGTCATAAAAAAGGATGGGGCCGGTCTCGACCCCATCCTTTAAAGTCTACTCTCTATTCAGATACAGGTGGCGGATAAACAAGCCGAGTGCGACCGTCATAATGACGGCCGGAATCAAGCCGACGAGCAACAAGGAACCCATGCGTTCAGTCCTTTCTGAGCGCAGCGAGGCGCTGTGTCATGTCTTGGAACGATTGACCGTCCGAGAGCATGCTCAATTCGCCGGCGACGAGGTCGTTCACTTCACGGTCCCAGTTCTGGCTGAGCGTCGTCTCGAGCGCGGCAAGCTGCGTCGCCGTCCGTTCGACTTGATGACTTCCGACGCGCGCGAGTTGCTCGCGCACCGCCGTCTTCAACAGGGCACTCAAGTCGTCGCGCAGTTTCGTCCGGCCGTCGCCTTCGAAGAACTGGTTCGCGTTCTTATAGTGCTTCAAGACGGGACGGAACGGAGCCGCCTCGAACGTGACCGGGTCGACGGCGTCACGGAACCAATCGATGTCGCTGTCGTCCTCAAACGACAACGTTGGCAGGAGCGGACGCAGTTTGAGCGTCTCGCGCTCGATCAAGCGTTCCGTCTCTCGTTTCAAGAAGCGCTCGAGTCGATATTGGAACACTTGCAACTCTTGATGGATGTCATACGCATACTTGTCGAGCGTCCGGGTGAGGGCGCGCTCGAGGCTCGCTTTCGACCCATCGACCTCGACCGGGTGGAACGTCTCTTTGACGAAGTCCGACAGCCGGAAGAGCGAGCGAGTCTCGAGGTGGGCGAGTAGCTCGTCCGTCTCGCGCTTGAACGGGTCTTCGAGCGTCGTGACGTTGAGACGATTGTCAGACGTGCGCACTTGTTCGAGTTTGCCACGACGGGCTGCCTTGACGCTCGCATCCGCTTCGGCCTCGCTGACGACGTCCTCGAACGCGGCGACGAGGGCATGTGCCTCATCTTTGATGCGGACCGCGTTCGCCTGACGCAAATCGTGGTCGACGAATTGCTCAAGTTTGGCCGAGAATCGGTCGAACCCGGCATCCGTTCCCTGGATGGCGTTTCGGCTCGAGATCGGCAGCACCGTCGGATGACGGACACCGAGCTTCGTCAACTGGTTCGACACATAATCGGTGACGGCGAACCGTTCCGCTTCATCCGCCGCCAAATCTGACGCGTTGACGAGGAAGAACATGTGATGGTCACCTGTCCCTTGGACGCGTCCGAGCTGGATGACGAGTTCTCGGTCGGCCTCGGTGAAGGCGTGATTGTAATACGTCACGAACAAAACGGCATCGGCGTCACGCATATAGCCGAACTGCACCTCGCTATGACGGTTGAACTGCGAGTCGGCACCCGGCGTGTCGACGAAGATGATGCCGCGCTCGGCCCAAGGGGAGTCGATGGCGAGCTCGATCTCTTTGACGATACAGCTCTTCTCTTCCTCCGTGACGAACGAGCAGAACGTGTCATAGTCGACCGTCTCCTGGCTGCCGAGATAGGATAGGGGAGCGTTCTTGACGGCGTTGACGAACGAGTGGTCGAGATGGAGCGCGTCGAGTGACGCCCCGTAATCGTTCAGCTCCGCCTCGAGCTCGGCACGTGTCTTGAACGTGATCAACGCACTTTTGTTGGCACGGCCGTTCGGCGGCACGATTTTCGTGATCGACGCCGTCAGTGGGTTCGGTGACGTCGGGAGCACCGTCTCACCGAGCAACGCGTTCAACGTCGACGACTTGCCGGACGAGAACGCACCGAAGATGGCGAGCGTGTACGTCTCGGATTCGGCCCGGGCCAATTTATGACGGAGCGATTTGACGCGTGACTTGAATAACGGATGGTCCTTTAATATTTCACATACCGCATATTCATACGAAAAATCAAGAGACAAAGCAGTAATATCATCCACCAAAAGCGAGGTCGAAGCAACTTCTTGTTGCTGATGTTCGACTTGTTTCTGCGGCAATTGGTCGGCCGTGACGTAGTGACGGGTCTCAAGGTCCGTCATACGTGAATCAGAGAGGTCACGTGTCGTGTAATGGGTGAGCTCGTCTCGTTGTTCGGAGAGCTGACGTTGTAGCGCCAACGTGTCGAGCATGTCATACAACTCATCTTGCTCGGTCTCGATGGAATGGATTCGGTCTTGGCCTTCAACCTCAAGATACGTTTCGACGGACGTGACCCACGGTTCGGACACTTTCGTCACCCAAGAGGCGAGCGCCGACTCGATGTCGCGGCTGAATTGAAGCACCGTGTCACCACTGAGCGATGCGCCAGACTTCACTTGGTCACTGATGAGCGTGCTCGGTGCGGCCGGTAACGTGTCAGGACGCGACAGAATCGCCTCGGGCAGTTTCAAATCGCGGACGATGTCTTCGGCGTACTTGATCAAGTGGGGGCGAAGGTTCGTATCAATCAATCGGTTGAACTCCTTGACGGCAATGTCTTCACGATGCAGCCGTTCCTGGCGCGTCTTCTCTTTTGAGAAGAACAGGCCGACCTTGAACTCCGGCGCACAACTCTCGAGATAGTCCCGCAACAGTTCGCGGAACTCGTAGTTCATGATCGGCGCGCTCGCGACAATCGGTGTCTGGTGTTTGAAGAACTCGCGGCGGAACGCGGTGAGCCATATCGATTTTTTGTCGAGACGTTGCAGGCGGGCTTGAATCTCCGTCGGCTGCTTCTCGATGACCGGCAACTCGTTCAGGAGCGCGTCGTTCGCACGTGTGGACCGGGCGAGCAACGTGTCAACGAGCAAATCGGCGCGTGCTTCCGCATGTTCCCGCGCGGCGTCGATGACGGTTTGGACGTACGTCCGGAGGCGTTCGACCTCATTTTCCGGGTGATCGAGCTCACGGAGCGAGATGTAAAACATATCGTCCGGATTGATCGCATGGCGGGTGAAGGCGGTCTCGAGCGAACGCTTGAACGTGCTGAACGGAAGCTCTCCTTCATCGTGCTTATCGATTTGGTTGATGATGATCGAGTAGGGACGTCCTTCGGCGCTAAACTGTTTCATCAGTTTAATGTTTTGTTCGGACTGGACGTGATTGTAGTCCATCATGAAGAACAGATGGTCGGCGAGAAAGAGCGAGCGTTCTGTCGCTTGACGGTGCCGTTCATCGGTCGAGTCGATCCCAGGCGTGTCCATAAGGACGACGTCGCTTCCGAACGGGAAGCGGGGCAGGGCGTACTCGACTTCTTTAATCTCTTCGATTTTGCAGTAGTCGCTCAAACGGTCGAGCTCATTCGGCGCGAGTCGAATCCAATCTGTATCGTTGACGGCGACGGATGCCCCGATTTCCCCATGTCGAAGCGTCACGATATTCGCACTCGTCGGAATCGGGCTCGTCGGTAACACACCGTTCCCGAGCCAATTGTTGAGGAGCGTCGACTTCCCGGCCGAGAAATGGCCACAGACCGCGATCCAAATCTCATTTTGTGTCACTTTTCGGAGCCCGGTCTTGGCGAGACGAGCTGACTCGGTCTCAGTTTGCATGTCAAATACGTCGGTCAATTGCGCGAGGCGCATACGTTGTTCGTTCATAAATCCCCATCCCCTACTTATGATTCCGTCGTGATGCCGACGCGGTGTCTACGATATGTGTTGTTTTCCCAGGCTTGAATGACGAGATCAGCCACATCGTCACGCGAGATTGGTCCCGAGTTTTGCGTCCCGAGCACGTCAGCTGTGATGACGATGTTCCCGACGGACGCATCTTCAATCAATTGGGTCGGGCAGACGATTGTATAATCGAGCGGCGATGCATCGAGCAGTTCATATGCCCGGGCGTGATCCTCGGCCGCGGTCGTCATCGACCGTTTCGACTCGCGGGTCTCGAAACGATAGTTGTCAGAATCATGTGCCTGCAAGATGCCGGCCGTCCCGACTGTCAGGATGCGCGTAATCCCGGCTGCTTGCATCGCTGAGATGATGAGCGGCGTGAAGCGGGACAAGACGTCCTGCTTATCCGTACCGAGCGCCGACATGACGACGTCGGCCGATTTCACCGTTTCTGCGATGGCATCCGCGTCGGTCGCGTCACCAATGATGACCGTGAGACGATCCCTCGGTTCGACCTCGCGACGTGACAACAGTCGGACGTCGTGGCCGTCTTTTAACAAACGTTCAAGCAACCGCATCCCCGTGCGGCCGCTCCCTCCAAATAAAGCAATGGTTGACAAGTAAACCCCTCCCAATCAAGATTAAAGAAAATATCCAACGCCATCATACCACGGAAGCGCTATCGAAACAGGAGACAACGGCTTGAAGTTGTGAGGTTTCAGGGCAGGGTAAGTGGGATACAAAAAGTTAAGACGTGTATAAGGGAGGAAGACACTTCGTTGTCGACACCGCATGAGATTTGGAGCTAGAACCATCAAGACCGGGATATCCGTCGCCTTGGTATTGCTCATCGCCGAGGCATTTCAATTTCAACAGATTGTCGTACCGGCACTCGCGGCCTCGCTCGCATTATTGCCGTCCGTTTATCAGACGGGTGTCCGGCTATTAGAAGAACTAAAAGGGAACTTGATCGGGGCTTTGCTCGCCGTCTTCTCATTAATGTTGACGCCGAACCCGACACCGATCGCCATCGGCGTCGTCATCATCATCGCCATCTCGATCCTTCTCTTCTTGAACCTCGAGTCGACGACCCGGACCGTCATCTTGACGACGATTCTGATTATGGAAGGGGCCAGCCAATCGGACATGCCCGTCTGGATGTTCGCCGGGGAGCGTTACTTGCTCATCATGATGGGGATCACGGTGGCGCTTCTCGTCAATGCGCTCTTGTTCCCGCCGCGCTATGAGCGGAAGCTTGAGGACGAGATCGCGACCGTCTCCCAAATGGCCGTCCGCATCGCGCGACTGTTCTCGGAAACAGAGGGAGGACGCTCGTCATTTGAGTCACTCGATGAGACGAAAAAGAAACATCGAGCCTCAAAGACGACGTACGACTTCTTTGAAGAAGAGATTAAAGCCAACCGCTGGCTCGAGAAGAAGACGCCGATTTATCGCCGGGCCGTCTTGAAGTCGAAGATGATTGATACGAACAGTGCCGCTATCCACGTGCTCGACAAGCTGCATGACGATTTTCTGACACTCGAACATCTACCACCTCAGCTCGAGGACGAATTGATGCGTCATATGCGGCACTTGCTCAGACGGCATGAGCGTCTATTCTCGGCTTATGAATTAGAAAACGAGCACATCATCGACCGGGAAGAGGATTTAATCCATGAGAACTTCGACTTCGCGAAGTTGATGATCGAGAAGATGCGGGATGAAGAGGAAGACCTCATCCTGACCGTCGTCCCGCTCGTCGCGACGATGACAGATTGGGTCAAGGCGATGAATGAGCTCGAACGCTACCTCATCACCGAGATGAAGAAGCACGGAGACAACCTGAAAGTGGAACCGCGTAAGAAGTGGTTCTTTGAAGACTAAAAAAGGTAAAAAAATAGCATCACCTAACTGGGCTTTTAAAAAGTCAGTTAGGTGATGCTATTTTTATGAGCTGAGCTTGCTTGTTTTTTATTTTCGTCACGTAAGGCGAGAAACGGGTTGAACCCATATAGTGATCTTGCTCCGATAGACTAGAGAGTAAAGCGAGGATGTTTTTAAGCTGCTTCGCCCCTTCTTGGATGCTCAAGTGATTGACATGTCCCTTTTGATCTAATCGGTTCACAAACAGCTCGACCTTCCCGCCGCTTTCAATCAATTCCCGACTGACCAATGCCGTATCCTCTATCAACTCTTCGAACTGATGATGAAGGCCGATTCCATTCGAAGCCGACAAGTCGAGATACACCGTGAACATGTCTTGATTGACCGGCTGGTACAGTTTCGTTTGCAAAGTGGATTTCTTCGCCGTCGCATACCAGTCGATTTGTCTAGACGGTTCATCCTCATAGGGCTTCGAGGAGATTTGTAGTAACCGATCCTTAATTGGAGAATATTTAGAGACGCGCTCACCAAGCTTCAGGTGTGATCGGATACGCTGCGCATGAGTACTTGAAATCGATGGATAGACCGTCCAACGTAAAGGGGGAGCCAAATAGAGTGTCAACGTACCTAACGATAGAGGCAAGTTAATCGTGATGGAGATTTCTGCTATTTCGATGGGCCCCCTTCGATTACCTGTAAGTTCGAAGACGAAATCAGACGGCAGCTCGTCCAATTCGATGATGGTTTCCGTATGCCCCTCTAAGTTTACAACGTAAGGTCCATCCTTTGGCGTACGTATATACGTTTTCGTGCTCATTTCGTTTAAGAGGTGCACGTTCGTCAGTTCAAGGGTGAACTTACAACTTTCGTCCTTGAACAGAATCGAGTCGAACTGTCTCCACGTGACGTCCATTTGTGCAGTCAGTCGTTTCGTGTAACGCTCGATATAAAGACTTGCTGCCAAAAAAACAGCAAGAACGAATGAAAAAATCGAGAGGTACGGCACGAACAACAAGATGACCATCACTGAAAATAAGACGATTTGGATTCGTTTTTCAAGCAAGAAAAATACATTGGTCGTGATGTTCATCGGAGTCACATGCCCATCTCGACCGGGACCGGGACGGTCGCCAAGAGTTCTTCCATGACCACGGCCTTCGAGGACTTGATCTCGCCCTCGAGCGTCAGTGTCAATCGATGTGCGAAAACGTATGGGGCCAAGAACTTGATGTCCTCTGGTGTGACATAGTCACGATTTTGGATATAGGCATAACTTTGAGCGGCTTTCGAGAGCGCGATCGTCGCACGAGGACTGATCCCCGTCTGAACATTCCGGTGACTACGTGACGCGGTCGCGATCGAGACGATATAACGTAACACATCTTTCGAGATGTGGATTTTCATGGCATCGGCTCGATATTGTAGGAGTTGCTCGAAATCGACATTCGCCAGTACCGCCTTCCGAGTCTCGGTGACGGATTCCTCCAACAATTGAAGTTCGAATTCTTCGGTCGGGTACCCTGTATGTAGACACATCATGAACCGGTCAAGCTGCGCATCAGGCAAAGAAAAGGTACCAGATGATTCAATCGGGTTTTGCGTCGCGATGACGAAGAATGGGGTAGGAAGGTGATATGTCTTGCCCCCGACCGTCACCTGTCGTTCTTCCATCGCTTCGAGCAATGCGGACTGGGTACGTGGGACGGCCCGGTTGATTTCATCGATGAGCACGATGTTGGCGAAGATCGGGCCTTGCTTGTTTTCAAACTCTTGCGTCTTTAGATTGAAAAAATCTGAACCGACAATATCTGACGGTAATAAGTCGGCTGTGAACTGAATTCTTGAAAAGTCGCCGTGGAAACTCGTCGCTAACGTCTTGGCCAACATCGTTTTCCCGGTGCCCGGTACATCTTCTAAGAGCACATGTCCGTTTGCCAACAGCGACGTCACACACAACTCTACTACTGTCGGGTTGCCCAAATAGACTTGGTTGATTTCCTCAATCATCGTACGAATGTTCATCAAGATTTCTCTCCTTTGTAGTGTTGTATATACTGTCTGACAGATACTTTGAAATCATGAAGTGAGCGCTCGTCGATCACGTTCAGTTCTCCATATCGCACATCGGCATAAGGTTTCACAGATTGTTCGAATCGAATGCGTGCAAACCACTCTGAGACGGTCTCGTGAGGTTTTCGTTTTTGAGTGTCGCTCAAGGTGTCATTCAACTCCACGAGTAGTTTCCCAAGCTCAGTATCAGAGGCATAGAGAAAGATTGGTGTGGTATTGGTCACCGTGTTCATGTTGGCTCGATCTGAGAATGGTCTTTCGTCAGCTGAGGACGGTGTCGCTTTGCGTCGCCGCTTATCCCACCAATCTCGTACTCGCTTGTAGTACTTGAGAAATAAAATGAGCAAGAAAGCTATAACTGCCCATTTTAGGACATCTGAAACAGTCTCTTGATCTTCGCCAGACGTCTTCTTCTCAAACCGTTCTTTCGACAAAAGGTCATACCACTTCGGTATATCATTAGTATCCTCTAGATTCTCTGTTTTATCTTTAAAGGTTGCCAATTCACCGTCGATGTACCTTGGATTTCCCGACATGTCTTGTTGGGTCGGGCGATCTACAATCATTGTATAAAGGAAAGTACCCCCGATTTTAAATAAAGCGACGATGATTAAGGTCGATATGATGAAATAATACATTTTTCTTTTCTGCATAAGCCCTCCTTCATCGATAAGTCTCTATGATAACTTAGTCTTCTTAAAGGAATTCAATGTATACTTATATATTCCTTTATAATAAAAAAATGTTAACAATTGAAAAATAATACACTAAAAAGCGAATCACCAGATTGGCTAATTCACCGTATAATGAAAACATAATAAATATTATTGGGGAGTGGCAAATGAAGGTCCATTTACTGCACACTACAAAATTTTGGAACATCCGCGTCGGCACAGACGAGTTCGTCGTCCAGTATGGAAAGCTCGGTACGGTCGGTAAAGTCCAACTAAAGTCTTTTGATACAGCAGAAGAGTGTAAGAAAGAAGCCGACAAACTCGTCCGTCAAAAACTAAAGAAAGGGTACGTTGAGGTCGAGTACGACTGGGACAACCATCTTTACTTAGATGACCCAGAGATCGGCCCGCATCCGTTGACGGCCAACCCGGCGTTTATGCAACATTTCCAGGAAGACTTTTATTTAGACTGTACGGACGAGTTCGCGCCGTTCGGGAGCGATGAAGGGGCCGACGTCCTCGACATGTTCGGAGAAGCGCTTCGAAAAGAGCAGGACTTCGATTTTCTGGAAGGGGCGTATGCCGTCCTGTCTGACTGGCTCGAGGAAGACATCTCGACGCCGGACGACTGGATGTTGAACGGAGATCGTTTCGTGTGTGACGTCGTCATCCTCGTGAGCGCGTTCGCTTCAATCAAACTGACCGGACGAATCACGGATGCGTTGAAACGTTCTGCCCATGAAGCGTTAACCACAATCGTCGAGGAAGTCGAGCCTGAGGATACGCATCGGTTTCAGCTAATCAACGAACAGCTCGCCACTTTCCCCGTGTCGAAATGAAACTTTTTCAGAAAAACGGCGTATACTAAAGAGAGAGAAGGACAAACGTCCGAACGAATAGGGGGAAACACCAATGTCAGACATAGAAACAACACCGATATCATTCAGTGGCACACTGCCGATCGAGGCCCGTACCGTCTTCCGACTGTCGAGCGCCATCTTTTATCTCATCGGCCTCGTCATTACAGGAGGGCTCGTCGCGGCCGCGCTTTATTTTGACTGGCCGACATGGCTTCAATATACGATGTACGCCTTACTCGCTATCGACCTCATCTATAGTGTGATCGATATCGTCGTCTTCCAAAAATGGAAGCAAGAACGGTTCACGTATGATGTAAAGCCGCTCGAGATTCGTTTGCATCACGGCATCATCACGACGCACGATGTGTTGATCCCGATGACGAAAGTACAATACGTCCACGCCCAGCAAGGCCCGCTGCTACGAAAGTACGGCTTGCAGACAATCACAATCGGGACGGCCGCCGGGTCACATGACATCTATGCGATCGAGGAATCGTTCGCGAAGTCGCTTCGGGAACAGATTGCCGTCTATGCCCGCATCGAAGAGGAGGATGTCGTATGACGGAAGCCGCCCTCACGTGGCATCGACTACCGAGTCGCGTCCTTATGCTTCGAGTGTTAGAGGTCATCAAGTCGTTCGCCATCCCGCTCGTGCTCTTGTTCGTCTTGAACAATGACTGGGAGTCGACGTTCGGCATCATCCTACGCGTCGGGATCTTGCTGTTCCTCGGACTCGACATCTTGCAGAAGTTCTTCGGTTGGCTCAACTTCCGCTATGCGCTCGATGAGAAGACGGTATATGTCATCGACGGCAACTGGATCAAGAAAGAGAAGTCGCTCCCGCTCTATAAGATTCAGAGCGTCCACTCGAACAGCCCGTTCTTGTACAGGTTGCTCGGGGTCGTCGAATTGACGTTCGATACAAACGCGAACAGCGACGACGCCTCGTTCAAACTGGCCGGCGTCTTCCCGAACGAGGCGAAGCGGCTCGAGGACATCCTGGACCAGGTCCGTCACCGCAAGACCGAGTCCGATATACCAGTAGAAGGAGAGACGGACACGACAGCTACACCGGTGGTGATTGAAAAACCGGCGAGCCGTTTGCTGTACGCCCTCTCGACCCGAGAGATCATCATCGCCTCGCTGACATCATTGTCGGTGTTCGCGATCTTCCCGGTCGCCTCGACGATCATCTCGTCCATCGATGACTTCATCAATCTCGACGGGACGTTCGATACGATCGGCGATTGGGTCGTCCACGCGTCGATTATCGCGATTGGCCTGCTCGTCCTGACGGTCCTGATATTGTCGGTCGTCATCGGCATGGTCATCAACTTCTTGAAATACGGGAACTTCCGGCTCGAACGTCGCGGGGACCGCATCCGCGTTGAGAAAGGACTGCTCAACCGTTCCGCTAAAGAGATCCCATACGAGAAGATTCAAGCGGTCCGGGTCAAAGAGACGTTCATTCGGCGCTGGTTCAACATCGTCGGTGTCGAACTCGTCGCGGCCGGGACGATGGACGAGTTGAAAGACGAATCGTCAACCATCCTCCCGTTCGTGAAACGGGAGCGGGCGATGACCGTGTTGAACGAGCACTTCGACCAGTTCGTCTGGTCTGACACGCTTCATCGCTTGCCAAAACGTTCGCTCTGGGTCAAACTGCTACGCATCAGCTGGGTCGGACTCATCGTCTCGGGTGTCGTTTTGTATTTCTTCCGCGATTACGCCTGGTGGCTCGTCCTACTGTGGGCCATCATTATCGGCGGTCGCCTATTGAGCTATATGACGACGCGCTACGCTCGCAACGGTCAGTTCATCGAGCTGCGGACAGGGGCCTTCAACGTCAGTTCATTCTTGACGGACAAGCCGCGGATCGAACAGGTCCAAGTGACACAGACGCCACTCCAACGCCGTTTCGATGTATGTAACGTCCTGTTCTCGACACGGGGTGGCTTGCTATCGAATGAGATGATCGAGGACATCCCGAAGCAAGAGGCGGACGCCATGATGAACTGGTTCTCCCGCTATACGGTAGAGGAAGATATGAAAACACCGGGCTAACGCCCGATTATCGACGAGCCCAGTCGCGTAGTGCGATTGGGCTCGTCGATAATCCTCTTAATGCAATCGCACGAACATGAGCTTGAAGTTGATCATCTTTTGTGTGAGCACGAAAAAAGCATGGCGCGTGTAGGTCACACGGGCCATGCTTTCTCATGAACAGCATTTGGAGAGACTTTTGGGAGAATGATTGTGAACGTCGTTTCTCTTGGTTGGCTCGTCACGTGAATCTCGCCCTCGTGTAAATCGATGATGGACTTGGCGATGGCAAGACCGAGACCTGATCCGCCGGTGTAATGCGCGCGTGACTGTTCCACTCTAAAAAATCGCTCAAACACGTAAGGGATGTCACGGGAGGGGATGGCCTCCTCGCCGTAGTTCGTCATGTTGATAAGAACCGCTTCATCCGTATCGTCGATGAACATATCGATATACGTTCCGTCACGCCCGTAACGAATCGCATTCTCAAGTATATTCTCAAACACACGGACGAGCTTTAACGCATCCCCTTCCACGATGGGACGTTCGGCTGAGGAGCTGAATCGAGCTTCCATTCCAACTTCCGAGAGACGTAACGTCGACTGCATGATGAACTGATTGAGCAATTCATCGAGACGGACCTCGCTTGTCTGGAGGGCGATCCGATCGTTTTGTAGAAACGTATAGTCAAAGATATCGTTAATCAAGCCTTTCAGATGGGTCGCGTTCTCATGGATGACGTGGATGTAATGTCGCAATTCCACCTCGTCCCGATAGCGGTCGCTGTGAATCAAGTCAAGATAACCCGTGATCGACGTGAGCGGGGAGCGCAAGTCGTGGGCGACGTTCGTCACGAGCTCATGTTTCAAACGATCCGCTTGAAGCACTTCTTGCTCCGCTTTTGCCGCACTGTCCGAGATGGCGCGAACGGTTGCCATCAACCGGTCTAGCTCTGGTGGAACAGATCGTTCAACCGAATCGCGGTCGGCATGGAGTTCTTCGACAAGTGACGTCATCCGCTCAATGTGAAACTGTAAATATCGTTTGCGCTCATATTGATAAATCAACACGAGACAAACGATGACCACCAGACTGTAAAACATGACGATGACACCTTCCCGGAAATACGACAACACGATGATCAGACTCTCCACAAATCGTGATGACTCTTCAAAGTACCAGACGGCAGGCAGTAACAACACACCGCTCAATGTGGCGACCCCGAAAGCAATCACTACATACAGCAGACGTTTCCATATCGGGATGAACGTTATGACGCGCCATATATTATGTCTCAATTTTATATCCCACTCCCCACACCGTATGAATGATGACCTCATGTGGCACGACAGCATGTAATTTCTCGCGGATGTTACTGATATGAACCATCACCGTCTGATTCGACCCGACGCCATGCTCTTGCCAGACCGTCTCAAATATCTCTTCAGAGCTGTACACCCGGCCTTTATGTTTCGCCAGTAAATACAAAATCTCAAATTCACGTGCCGTCAATCGAATCGTCTGATCTTGCATCGTGACAGTGTGACTGGCTCGATCGATCAGAAAGGGACCAGCTTGCACACTTGAGGACTCGCTTGGTCGGTTATAGTTTGAACGGCGCAGCAATGCTTTGACACGTGCCATCAACTCGAGCGGATTGAACGGTTTGATGATGTAGTCATCGACCCCTGTCGTTAATCCCAATATCTTATCCAGGTCACCCACTTTGGCACTGACCATTAGAATCGGGATTTGGCTCGTCTGACGCACCCGCTTACAAAATTCAAGCCCATCCATCCGAGGCATCATCCAATCTAAGATGATTAAGTCAAACGGCTCTCGATTGAACAAGGCAAGCGCCATTTCCCCATCGGTTGCCAGCGTCGTGAGATACCCGTCATTCTTTACATATACATTAATCAGTTCTGCGATTTGGACATCATCATCCACTAACAAGATTTTTGTCATGCCTGAAACTCCCTTGCGAATTAAAGTTGGAAATTCTGATATAAACGTCGGAACGGGGCAAATTGAACGATGAAGCGAACGAGTAGGAACCCTAAGAGTGCGCCGAACGCATTTGCCAATAAATCATTCACATCTGTGCTTCGTCCACTGCCTAGTGTCGTACGTACCAATAATTGCGTCAGTTCAAGGATTAGACTGAATTGAAAACCTCGTAGGAGGACTTCTTTTTTCGTGATCGACGGTTTCAAAAATGGAAGATAGCAGCCGAACGGGAGGAACATGACGACATTCAGCACAAATGAATACACATCGATGGTCAGAATCGGAATAACATTAATCGTTCTCCACCACGGGACTTGATTCGCATACTTTCCTACATTGACGTCAATCGGGAAGAAGACAAAGTGAAGGACACCTAATACGTATATCCCGAACGACAAAAGCAAAAGAGTTTGCGCGACCTTTACATGTTTCTTACGAAACGACCAGACGAGTAACGTGATGAGACCGAGAATCGCGAGCGGTATAAGAACGACCCCTGATTCGATTGTGAACATGACTGAATAATCTTTATTATACATGGTTATGAACCTCCTAAGAATTTGAACTGTCTTCAGTGTAGATGGCAGACTTAAAGAATTCTTAAAGGTGTCATAAATGAAATCTAAATAAGGCAAAGCGCTTCGCTCTGCCTCGAACTGTTGAACAACGGGCTTAGAAACTTGGTCTCTGAATGATGTCGGACGGCCAGCTATCATTCGTCACGTCAACTTCACCGTTTTCGCGTTTCTGTTACTGAAAAATGGGAACAAGTATGGTATGATGCAAGTAGAAAGAGACCGGTGCTGGACACACCGGCCTCTGGCTTACAGGCTACCACTTTAAGAGTGGTCTCAGCCGCCACAATGGTTAGTGAATCAGAAAGTGACCCATCTCATTGCGCCGAGGGGGTCATTTTTTTGTGCGTTCAGACGTTGCACGACCGGATGTTTGGTGTAACACCAAATGAACGATGATCGGAGCGAGGATCGGGACGATCACATAATCGCCGACCCAGGTCCATAGTTGTTCCATCCGCACCACCGCCTTCCTCCATTGTGGACTTGGCGGCTGACCCCACTATTGCTGCGTTAACCTGCTCCTTCATTATAGCAGATTCCCTTCAAAAAAGATGCTAAAAACAGGAACGTTTGTTCTTATTTTAGAAATTGAACCTTTCGTCCGAATAGGTCTCATGACTGGGTCCAAAGATGGATTTGAACCAATAATAGCTTGTATGTCAGAGGTCAGACAGGATATAATCAATCTCGTGTGTATAACCACATGGGTGGGTGAGGGTGCCAATAAAGGATTGATTCCTATGGCAAAACAAACAGAATGGAAAACAGAAACATACGGGGGTGTGCTGAACTTTCTGGCGACAGCATACATCCCGGCCGTTCACGCGGCAATCTTGACACAAGCCGGACTCCCGTTCGAGGGAGCGCTCGTCGGAGCGATTTTGACAAGCATCATCGGAACGTTCATCGCAGGGCTGTTCAACTTGCCGCTGCTCCTGTTACCAGGGATGGGCATCAACGCGCTGTTCACGTACACGCTCGTCCTGCAGATGGGGCTGAGTTGGCAAGGCGCGCTCGCCGTCTCGTTCGTATCGGGGGCGCTCGTCGTCCTGCTGACGGTGACGAAGGTGGCGAGGAAACTCGCGAACGCGTTCCCGCCAATCATTCATGACGGATTGACGGTCGGGCTCGGCCTGTTCCTCATCTTGATCGGGCTCGAGGCGGCGGGGATCGTCTCGGGCGGTGGCGGGGCACTGCTTCACATCGGAGACCTTGGGGAACGACCGGTACAGGTCGCGTTCCTGTCGCTCTTCGTCGCCATCCTGCTCTTCTTGAAGATGGGACCGAGCAGTTTCTTATGGACAATCGCGTTCGGGGTCGGCCTGAGCGCCGTCATGGGAACGCTCGACTGGACCGGCGAGTTCGCGCTCACGCCGTTCTTCGAGTCGTTCGGTACCGTGTTCGGCAACGTCTCGTTCGCCGAGTCGGCGTCACCGATCTTCCTTGTCGCCGTCGGCGTGTTGACGCTCGTCTTGCTGATCGAGAACATCAGTCTGATTCAGAATCAGACGCGCGCCATCGGCAAGGATGCGGACGCACCGAAAGGGCTCGTCGCCCAAGGGTTGTCGACGATGGCCGGTGCCATGTTCGGCTCGAGCCCGACCGTCTCGACGGTCGAGGTCGCGGCCGGCATCTCGGTCGGCGCACGGGGCGGCATCGCCTCGTTCGTGACGTCAGGCCTGTACGTCGTCTCGCTCTTGTTGCTGCCGCTGTTCGCGATCATTCCGGTGACGGCGATTGCGCCGGTGTTGGTCATCATCGGCATGATGATGTTCCAGAACGTGAAGCATCTCCCGCTCGACAATTGGGAGCATGCCTTCCCGGCGATTCTCGTCATCATCATGATTCCGTTCACGTATTCCATCGTCGATGGCATCGGGCTCGGATTCATCGCCTACACGATGATCGTCTTGTTCAAGAAGGGCTATCGGTCGCTCAGTCCGGTCGTCGGTGTCTTGACCGTATTGTTCTTGGTTTTCTTTTCTTTACCAGTCTGGCTGTAAGATAGTGCGGTACCGTGTATACGGTGCCGCTTTTTTGTATGATGAAACAAAGGGGGAGGGTTTATGAGGAAATCAGGAGGATTCGTTTCAATCGGAATCGCGTTCACAATTGGGAGTGGGCTGGTTCGCAACCTTCAAATTGTTTGTGACGCCTTGATGCAAGATGGTGGGGAGGTTGATCACATCTCCTACAGTCAAGACGAAGACGGAACAGAATGGGTGACGATTGAACCGACCGGGTCAGACCTCGACTTGTCTCAAATCCAGTATTACGGTTCCGTCACCCTATCGACTGCCCGTTTCGGTCGACGTTACCAAATCGTGACCGTGTCAGTGAGAGACGAAATCGGCTTTGAAGGTCTGCTCATTGATTTGGACTGGGAGGACTTGTTCGTAGACACGAATATGACGGAATCGTTTGTCAGAGCCACAGCCAGTGTAGAACGACTGCTTATAGACGTATACCGAAGCGCATCCTTCGCCTATGCGGTAGCAGGGCACGAGATTGAGCTGGACTGGGCACCTAAAACTTTTCTTCAAGAGCGTAACCTCATCGAAAGTCTGTCTCTCTCTGTCATACCGATTAAGGACGGACTTAAGCTGGTTCATGGGTCAATCGCACTCGATGGGATGACGTCACAACTCAGCCGAACGTATTTAATTAGTGTATAAAGGATTGCATCGACATGGTATAATTTCCTTAATTTAGAAATAAAGGAAGTTGAATTTCAAATGGATGAGCATGCGATATGAATCATGAACGAAAAATACGCGGGATGCGTCGTAAATTGTATCAAATGGTCGACCATGTCGAGGGGACGACGTCATCGTTCCCAACGACGTTCGTCAAGGGGTACTGGAACAGCAAAGTCCCGATCGGCCAACCCGTCCTGTTCTCTAGACGGTTCAAGCTGCGCGGGAAACGTCTCGTTATAGACACATTGCTGGATGGAGCAATCCGCTTGAAACATCTTCGACCTGATGAGGCTTATCGAATCGTCGTGTTATTGGACATCCCTACGCTTTGGTCGTCTGAAATCATTGTCTTTCAATCGGACGCAGCTTATCGAGCATTTCTTCTTCACCAGGATTGGACTCTGGGGTCGATGCACCGCGAGGAGCATGAGATCTTGATGCGGCAATTACGTGGCCACATGGAACTGAATCGGTACGTGTCTTCAATATGTGACGAGGATGGGCAGTTTGAAAGTGAGGTTTGGCTACTACATGTCTAGTGGCCATCGCACGCCTAAAGAATACTGAATATTTCGACATTTTTCTTTTTACACGCAGAATCGAATTTGTCGTTCACTTTAAATCGAAAGGAGCCGTTGGAAGGTATGAAGTCCAGTCTACAAATATCTGTACGGATCATTACATGAAAAAGGGCAAAGTTATTTTTCTATCCGTATCCTTGCTTTCCTTACTGGTTGTCGCACTCATTTCATTCTCAGGTCAACTCGCTTATACATACTTCAAAGGATTGGACATCTCAGGGAGCCCCATCACTAATTGGGTCACGGACTGTCATGACAAGCGAAAGTTGTTTGGAATCATTGAGGTTGTCGACACGGATTTTTGGTGTGGCGATGGTAGTGACGTAGATTCCGGGCCCGGTGTTTCTGAAGAAGGGGCGATTGTTGGGCCATCAGATGATGAAGGAGGCACACCAAGGGAAGATGAGAATGACTCGTCTCCGTCATACGGCCAACCATCCACAAGTGAATCCAATCGCCTTTCCCTGTTACCTTACATTTCCAGCGCAATCCTTCTCGTGATTGGCTTATGGATGTGGCACAGACGCCGCTTTAACAAGAAAGTGAGGGAATCCATTTCGACAGACGAGAGGATGCCAGAGACAGACGGAAGGTCCGAAGAGGAAAAACGTCTCGAACATCCGTTGCCGGATTCACCGTTACGGCAACATTTGATTCAATTCGAACAAGCGCTGCCGCCACAAAAGCGTCGACGGACGTTCGAGACGTTATCCGCATGGGCGAGCCGCATTCAACTCGACGCCTCACTTCGTAGCTATTTAGAGACCCGGTATGACCAAGTCGAGATCACCCCACAACGTGAAGAAGCGTTCAAACAACAACTTGATGCCTACTTACTTCGCTTAGAAAAGGAGTCTACCTCATGACCATCAAACACGTATTGGATCAGTTAGACCGAATTTATCTTGGAAAGCCTGAAATCACGCGTCTCTGTTGTACAGCACTCTTGGCAAACGGACATATTCTACTCGAGGACGTACCAGGTACAGGCAAGACGCTCCTCGCTAAAAGCATCGCCAAAAGTTTCGAGGCCGACTTCACACGAATTCAGTTCACGGCCGATCTTCTGCCGACCGATATCATCGGAACAGACTTCTTCAACGTTCAGACACAGACGTTCGAGAACAAGACCGGGCCCATCTTCACGAATATCTTGCTGATTGATGAGGTCAACCGGGCCGTACCCCGGACGCAATCCGCTTTGCTTGAAGCGATGGAGGAGCGGCAAGTCTCAATCGGCGGTGTCACATATAAACTGCCTGAACCTTTCTTCGTCATCGCGACACAGAACCCGATCGAGTCAGCAGGAACATACGCACTACCTGATGCGCAGCTCGACCGCTTCTTGATGGCGCTCCAAGTCGGCTATCCCGAGGCTTCAGAAGAGCGTAATTTGATTCTCCAAACGATTTCCAAGACACGACATGCCGTGCACGCACTCATGTCGAATGAGTCATTCTTAGCGGCCCAAGCAGAAGTCGAAGACGTCCGTGTCCATGAAGATGTCGTCACGTATCTGCTTGCACTCGTTCAAGAGACGCGAAGTCACATCGATTGACGTTGACGCTCGAAGGGGACGTGAAATCGACGAAACGGAACGTGCTAGCAGATATACTTGAACGAGTCGACGTGCCTGTCGAGAAGGTATGACCATGAACCGCGTCGAACTGAGCACGCCAACGTGGTTGGAAGAAAAATTATGGCCCGCGTACACTGGTTTAATGATCTTTACGATGTGGTTCCCATATATCTGGCCAGTTGCCTACGTCTGCGGGATCATCCTCGGTCTGATGCTGGCTCGGAAATGGTTGACGCATATAATCTCCACTTCCATATGCGTGTCGTTCCATCAAAAAGAACAATTGCTGTTCATCGATGATGTCGCCACGTTACGAATGACTGTCCACGGCTTAAAACAAATGACGACGCTCGGAATTCCACTTTCTGTCCGAGTCACGCTCGGACGAGGCATCACCTTTGATAATGGATCAAGCACAAAGACAATTAGCATCGAGCCAGACGAAGCGGATGTTCCGTTGACGATTCAGGCTGAGAAACGAGGGCCAGTCAAAATGAACGAATGCATTGTCAGCGCGAGGCTACCATTCTTTCTTGGTACCGTACTGCTCGTCGACGCGGTCGAGTCACTTCCAGAGTGGACGGTACTCCCGTCAATCAAGAAGATGAACGTGTCCGAATCGAAACATTATCGCGTGGGAGATCGGCTCGTCAAACATTCTCCACTCAAAGATCAGTTGATGATTCTAAGCTCGAAATCGTATGAAGCCGAACCTACGAAACAAATTGATTGGTATGCGTCGGCCAAGACAGGTCGTTTACAAGCAAAAGTATTTCAACGACAGAATTTGGATACGTTCACCTTGGTGCTCGATTTGAATACACCTCAAGGGAGCGGACTGCACGCCAGATTCGAAGAATTGATTCAACAAGCCTCCTATCTCGTTTCTTACTTGCTGAAGGAAGAGTGCAAAGTCGAATTATTCATCAATCGCCTAGATCACATCAACCAAATCGATCATTTGGTCATGAACGAGGGGAGGAAGCAACTCCGCCTCTCACTCATTCGATTGGCGCTCGTCAATGAGCAGGATCATTTCATCGCTTCGAAACGGTTCTCACGAATCGTCGAAAACCGGAAGCACGCCCAAAGTGAGCTCATCACCATCAATCACGAGGTATTGCTCAGTTCTTAATCACTAGCTGAACGAAAGGAGTCACTCCTATGCCTGATAAAACGAACACCCTTCATTTGTTTTCTACATATTTAGAATGGCTCGACTCACTGATCGACATCGATGAAGCCACGTGGGACACACCGCTCGCAACTGGGAAATGGTCCATGAAAGCCATCATCCTTCATATGACAAACTGGGACGACTATCTCATGCGAGAGACAGTCCCTGCGCTTCAAACTGGGAGGGAAGTGGTGTTCCCGGAGTTCGATGCATTCAACCAACGTGCCATCGATCAAGTGGAGCGTGGCATCTCATCACACGACGTGCTTGCGGAGGCAAGGTCGACACGGCAAACGTTGATCGAGTCGATTGAGCGACGGGGCACCCTATCGGCAGACGCGGAAGCGACACTGTTTCACATCCTCGAAGAGTTTATCGAGCATGACCGGCATCACGAACACCAAATCGACACGTTCCTACATCGGAGCGGACAGGAGAAACCATCATGAAACAACGACTATTCCGTCTCGGTGGCATCCTCGGACTCAGTATCGCCCTCATGACTACACCAGCTCACGCAGCGGAGACCGAGAAGACACCTGAAGCCTATGCCGACCAGCATTTTGAAGACATCGTGCTCGATCACATCCAAGAGAATCCAGCCCAATATGACATGACGACGAGTGAGAATGTATCGTTCGGACCGCTCCATTCCGTTATGATCCCGTCTCAGATGTACATGACGTCTGAAGAGACGTTACCGCTCGGAGAGGCGTTCGAGTTCTCAGACGAGTACATCGCGGTCGTCTATCAAGATGACGTCCCGGTCAATGTGATTGGCACGTATGAAGTGGCAACGGACAAGTATGGCTTCTCGACGTTCGGATATGGGAAAGAGCTGGCGGTCGCACTTGATGCGTTGGACGACCAAAAAGGCGACATTGTGCATGAAGCGCAGAAAAGTGCCTGGTTCGAAGTGAACGGTGAGATGATGACAGCGTTGACGCCGGTAACGAAGACGTTTGTCGGGGGAGATACAATTTCACTGAGCTCGTTCAAAGAACTGGCCGGAGAAATGTACGCTCCACCCAGCGAACCGAGCGATAGCGACCTGGTCGGTGAGGAAAATGGTACAGATGAATCAGCGACACCACAAGTGCTTCGACGTTATGGGATCGTCGTTTTAGCGTCAATCCCGCTCATCTATCTCGTGTTCCGTCGGCGAATCCATGGATAAAACCGCTGCAATCTTGACATTTACGCCAATCGATTCGACTGTCGATCAAGCCACCATTACGGCATTCCGAAACGACGCCCATCGTTGCAGCTATGGAGAGACGCTTCCGTTCGAAGAAGATTCCTACCTGAAATGGATAGAGACGCGCGTTGCTCGATTTGAAACGCAGGCCACTCGTTTAAGTTCAATATGCGTTAACCGACAAGCCCCCATGCGCATGCATGAGGGCTTGTTTTACATATATGGCCCGTTCGCCTGGACGACGAACTGCGAGTGCTCGTAATGATAGGTGATGCGAGAGTAGTCGAACGGCTTCCCATTCGAAAGATGGAAAATCGTCTCGATGCGGAGCGTCGGGTCATCCTTCTGCAAACCCAGATAGCCGGCTTCCGTCTCAGCCAATCGTCCGACCTGCATGTACATGTCCGAGAAGCCGATTGTGACACCAAGTGCGCCTTGGACGTAATCGAAAATCGAGTCGGCGACGATTTCCCGGTTTAAATACGGGACGATCGCCTTCACGAAGTACGACTCCTCATGACAGAACACCTCACCGTCGACAAAGCGGACCCGCTCGACACGATAGACGTCATCCGTCACGTCAATGCCAAGGTTCTGTGCGACCGTCGCGTCCGGTTTCGTGACCGAGACGTCGAGCACGTCCGATGTCAATACCCGGTCGCCGAGGTTGCTCTTGAACCCTTGCGTCGAGAACAGGCTCATATAGCCCGGACGGTTGTGGCGCCGGACGAAGATGCCGCTACCCCGCAATTGGAAGATGACGCCTTTCCGCTCCAGCAACTCGAGCGCTTTCGTGATCGTACTCTTGCTGACGGCATATTGGCTCATCAACTGCTCGAGGACGGGAAGTTTATCTCCTTGCTTCAAATCATGTTGATTGATGTACTGTTCAATCTCTGCTGCCACTTGTTGATATTTAAGCACGCTCATCCCTCATCTACTTGAAAATGTTGCCTTCATTATACCACACACATGTCTACGAAACGTTCACAAACTATTTATTGTATCGCTATTGATTAATTGTACCGGTACAATTATAGTAAGAGTGTACAAAATGTAAGCGTTACATCAAAGGAGGGTTTTCAGTTGAGTAAAGTTCGGGATTATTCAAAGTTGGCTCGGGATATTTTAGAGGCCGTCGGAGGGGAAGACAACGTCATCAATGCGGCGCGCTGTGCGACGCGACTCCGTCTCGTCTTGAAGCGGTCGAATCCGCAGGCGAAAGAACAAGTCATGGCGATGCCGGGGGTCATCACGGTCGTCGAAACGGGCGGCCAGTTCCAGGTCGTCATCGGGCAGCATGTCGGGGAAGTGTTCGATGAGTTCACGAAACTGGTGCAAATCGAAGGGTCGGAGGTGGAAGACGGAAACAAAGGGACCGTCCTGAACCGCATCATCGCGACGATGTCCGCCGTGTTCGCACCGTTCATCTATATCTTGGCCGCAGCCGGGATTTTGCAAGGGGTACTCATTATCACGACACTGTTGTTCGACGGGTTCGCTGAGACAGGGACGTACGAAGTGTTCAGCTTCATCTCATGGGCACCGTTCACGTTCTTGCCGATTTTCATCGCCATCACGGCATCGAAACACTTTAAGACGAACACGTTCATCTCTGTCGCAGCCAGTGCGGCCTTGGTCAGTCCGACATGGGCCGAGATGGCGGCTCGCATCACGTCAGGGGAGACGATCAGTTTCCTCGGTATCGCCTTGTCAGGTACGACGTATACGTCATCGGTATTGCCACCGCTCTTCCTCGTCTGGATCTTGTCTTATGTCGAGCGGTTCTTGAACCGACACATGAACGAGGTCATTCGTCCGTTGTTCGTGCCATTCTTCAGTTTGGTGCTCATGGTGCCACTCACGATTCTCGTCATCGGACCAATCACGACGATGGGTGCGGTCGGGATTGCCAACGGCTACAACTTCTTAGCGGAGAACGCCCCGATGCTCGCCGGTGCAATTATCGGTGGTCTCTGGCAAGTCATCGTCATCTTCGGGGTCCATTGGGGTGTGACGCCGATGGTGCTCGCAAACTTCGATTTGTATGGCCGTGACTCGTTCCAGGCATATCAGACGATTGCCGTCATCGCCCAAGTCGGCGCCGTCCTCGGTGTCATCTTGAAAGCGAAGAGCCAAGAAATCAAAAAAGTCGGTGTGTCGGCCGGGATTACTGGACTATTCGGAATCACGGAGCCTGCCATTTATGGGGTGACACTCCGCTTCAAGAAACCGTTCATCTTTGGATGTATCTCAGGGGCGATCGGAGCCATCGTGGCCAGTTTCTTCAACCCGTATTATTTCGCTTACGCTGGTCTCCCGGGTCCGCTCACCCTTGTGAACGGAATCAGTGAAGACGTGCCGACCTCGATTTGGGGACTGTTAATCGGGACAGCAATCGCCATTATCCTTCCGGTCGTCTTGATTCAAATCTTCGGATTCGGAGAAGACACGGCCAAACAAGTGACAGAAGTGACGGAAACACCTGCGACGGCAGAAGCGAGTGCGACGCTCGTCCAGGAAGAGACGATTGCTTCACCGCTCTCAGGAAAAGTCATCGCCTTGAGCGATGTTCCGGACGATGTATTCGCCTCCGGGGCGATGGGGAAAGGTTATGCCGTCGATCCAGACGGGAATAAGGTCATTGCACCGTTTGACGGGACGGTCGTCATGGTCGCACCGACGAAACATGCGATCGGTCTCCGTTCGAACACGGGAATCGAGTTGTTGATCCACGTCGGTCTCGATACGGTGACGCTCGACGGGAAACCGTTCACCGTACACGTCAAGGATGGAGACAGCTTCAAAACGGGCGATGTGTTGACGACGTTCGACCGTGACATGATCGCTGCACATAATATTTCAAGTATCACGCCTGTCATCGTGACGAACAGCGCGACATACGCTGACGTACTCGTCCAAGCAAGTAATCAGACAGACACGACGACACCAATGCTCACGATTGTTAATCAATAAGGAGGAACTACGATGAAGACATTACCGAAAGACTTTCTATGGGGCGGCGCACTCGCCGCTCACCAATTTGAAGGCGGCTGGGACGCCGACGGCAAAGGACCGAGCGTCGTCGATGTGTTGACGGCGGGCGCCCACGGCGTCGCGCGTCGCATCACGGACAAGGTCGAGCCGGACGAGTTTTATCCGAACCACGAGGCGATCGACTTCTATCACCGCTATAAAGAAGACGTCGCGCTCTTCGCCGAGATGGGACTGAAATGTCTCCGCACATCAATCGGTTGGAGCCGGATCTTCCCGAACGGGGACGATGCGGAGCCGAACGAGGCCGGTCTCCAATTTTATGACGACTTGTTCGACGAGCTGTTGAAGCACGACATCGAGCCGATCATCACGTTGTCCCACTTCGAGATGCCGCTCCATCTCGCACGTGAGTACGGCGGGTTCCGCAACCGGGCCGTCGTCGACCATTTCGTCCGTTTCGCTGAGGTCTGTTTCGACCGCTACAAAGACAAGGTCAAATATTGGATGACGTTCAACGAAATCAACAACAAGATGGACGTCAATAACCCGCTCTTCTTATGGACGAACTCAGGCGTCATCGTCGAAGATGGGGAGAACGCTCGTGAAGTGATGTATCAGACGGGGCACCACGAGTTGATCGCGAGTGCGCTCGCCGTCTCGAAAGGAAAAGCGATAAACCCAGACTTTGAAATCGGGGCGATGGTATCCCACGTGCCAATCTATCCGTTCTCGTCGAACCCGGACGACGTCATGCTGGCCGAAGAGATGATGCGCCAACGTTACTTCTTCCCGGACGTGCAAGTGCGCGGGGTCTATCCGAGCTACGCCTTGAACGAGTTCGAGCGTGAAGGGTATTCAATCCCGTTCCTTGATGGGGATGAGGAGATTTTGAAGAACGGGACCGTCGACTATCTCGGCTTCAGCTACTATATGTCGACGACCGTGAAGAGTGACGTCGTCGCCGACAACAGCGGGGACATCGTCAACGGTGGTCTGCCGAACGGTGTCGAGAACCCGTACATCAAGTCGAGCGACTGGGGCTGGTCGATCGACCCGGTCGGTCTCCGCTACGTGCTCAATCGGTTGTATGACCGCTATCAAATCCCGCTCTTCATCGTTGAGAATGGATTCGGTGCCGTCGATGAGATCGTCGACGGGAAGATCCATGATGCGGCCCGCATCGACTACTTGAAGGCGCATATCGAGCAGCTGAAACAAGCGGTCGTCTATGACGGCGTCGACTTGATCGGGTACACGCCATGGGGCATCATCGACATCGTCTCGTTCACGACGGGCGAGATGAAGAAACGGTACGGCATGATTTATGTCGACCGTGACAATGAAGGCAACGGCTCGATGGAGCGGATGAAGAAAGACTCGTTCGATTGGTATAAGCATGTGATTGAAACGAACGGGGAAGCGCTCGCGTACGAACCTACGAAGTAAACGAAAGCACCTCCGGAAGATAGTTGTCTTCTGGAGGTGCTTTGCTGTGCTTACGTCGTTTTCGGTTTGACCGCCACCCAGACTTCGCTATAGACGTTGTCTGATGGGCCATTATGCTTCGTGAACGAGATACTCGGTAAGTCTGCCAGTTCGTAGCCTGACGTCGGCAGCCATTCGGCATACGTCTTGGCCATCGTCTCCTGAAGCGTCTCCGGGAAAGGGCCGGCATTCGGGAAGACGGCCCATAGGTTCGACTCGATCGTGATCTGTTCAAGGTCCTCGTACGGATTAGCTTGTGTCGTCGCGAAACCGATCATATGCGTCAGCGACCCTTTTTCGTCCAAATACCCTTCGTCGAAGTCGTACGACACGTTGAGCACTTGATTTGGATAAAGGTCCGCCAATTGATGCATCTCGCTTCGTTGTTGTTCCGTAATTGACTGCGCCAACTCGACGATGTCTTGATTCACGCCTTCGAACTGAATCGGGACGCGTTTAGACACGCCGACGACGTTAAATGAAGATTTGTGTTCTAATTTGAATTCCATCGAGATTCCCCCTTTGATGTCAATGAAGAAAGTGAATTTCGGGAATGACTTTTGAATCTTGTTCTTGATGACTTCTGACGGTAAAAAGCCACACCAGTCTCGAAACGCTCGCGAGAATCCGTCGACGGATTGATAGCCATACGTATATGCTATGTCCGTGACTGATTTCCCTTGAATCAAGTCCTTGTTCGCTTCTGACAGCCGACGGTTTCGAATGTATTCATTGAGCGTCATCCCGGCCATGTAGGAAAACATGCGTCGAAAATGATAGTCGGAGACCCCGACGATGCGGGTGATATCCTGACTCGTGATGTCTTCTGTTAAATGTTGATCGATGTGGTCCATCAATCGGTTCAATGATTCAAGCATCAGCATTCCCTCCTTTCTGCATTCATCATACTTCGAACGTCGTAGGGGCACTCGATGATTTTGATACGGATATCATCGGATAGAAGGCATCACTGGTTGTAGCCGATGAACATCGTGAACATGATGAGAATGATCGATGACGTCATGAGTAGAAACGCAAGCGAGCTCGCGAACACGAGAAATGTTTTGGAGAAGTGGCGTCGTCGTTTCCAAATCCCGATGACGAACACGACGTTCAAAATGAGAAATAGTGCGAGCAGTAGTAACGGGAGAGCCCGGTCCTGTATCAACATAAGTAAGTCCATAGATGGTTACCTTCCTTTAACTATTTTAAAAATCAGGGTATTCGTCATAACTCCCCTTATAATAATCAAGAATTAGCACGCATATCGTTTGTTACCTAGGAGGAAAACTATGAAAAAGCTACTTCGTGCGACCATCGCGGGCATCGCGTTGTTCACGCTGAGCATCGCGCCGTCAGAAACCGCGGACGCTGCACCGAAAAAATTTAAGAACTGCACCGAACTGAATAAGACGTACAAGGGCGGTGTCGCCAAGACGAAGACGACGAAAAACAAAGGCGGCAAGACGAAGTACAAGCCGTATGTCAGCGCCACGCTGTATGAAGCAAACAAATCGAAAGACCGCGACAAAGACTTTATCGCCTGCGAACGCTAAGAGATGAGAGGACAGCGGTCCTCCGTCTCTTTTTTAGTTATTAAAGCGGTACGATATATCCCCTTCAGCATCGTAGCCAGTGATTGACTCAATCGACTCGATTTGGTCGACGAGCACGAACCAGACATCATTCCCAGCCTTCGTCTTCAACAGTTCCGGTTCGAACCGTTCCCCGTTCAACTCGACGACGACTCTTGTCGTCTCGCCGTGGTTCATCCCGTAAAGGATATCGTACGGGGAACATGCTGACGGATCTCCGCACGATTGGCCGAAAGTCGACCAGGTGAGACCTGCCTCGGACAGCGATTCAGATGTAACCGACTGAACCTGATTGTCGACAGTAAGTTCAAGACCTATGCCTTGCGCAACCGGCTCTTCACTCCATTCCTCGACGGTGTAACTGTTCGTGAAAAAGCGAAGACTCATATTACGGTCATCAACAGGGTAGGTGAGAATCGGTTCCGCTCCCTCGGGCAATTGTGTCTGCTTCGTCGAATCAAATGCCCAGGCCACTCCGGCTGATACCAACAATAAGCACACAAGAATGAGGACAATCTTTTGCTGACGGTTCATGACAGACTGCTCACTTTCTCAACTTGTAAAAACTGTCGCACCTGTTCAATCGGGAACGCCGGGTTCCAATGGACGAAGTGGCCGCCTGTCATTCGTATATAAGTGATTGGCAACTCATGCCGTTGCAGGTCCATCATGGCTGACTTCGTCAATCGGGCTTCTTTGTCGTCTAATCCGACAAAATCGCCGTAAATAAGCAAGGTTGAAACTTGCAATGAACGTATGAGCTGCGGCACGTCAAGGTGATAGAAGCCGAACAACAGATTCAATCCGCCTTGCCCGAGCTTGGCCGGGGCGTCCAACGCACGTCGAATCTCGTCTCGATCAGAGAGGCCTGTCTGTGCGCAGAAAGCCTTAACCTGTTCCTCTGTAACTGGAGATGTACCTTCATCTGAAATGACCTTCGTCTCGATTTTCCGGACGATCCGATTTCCAAGTAGACGGTATAGTCCGCTCAGGAGCGGGACGGCAAGGCCGAACACGCCATACTCTCTCAGCGGAATGCGAGGGAACGCCTTATGGCCTTGATCGAGCAAGACGAGCCGCTCCACGTGCTCGGGATAATGCGTGGCGAAAGCGAGAGCGATCGCACCTCCAAGTGAATGCGCGATCACATGGACGGGTCCGAGTCGATGTGTGACGACGTAGTCGTTGACCCAATCCGCCAACTGTTCGGACGTCACGGCCTGCTTAATCCCTTCACTTCGCCCGAACCCTGGCAAATCCAGCAAATGCACCTCGAAGTCGTCGCATAGCACCTCAGCGAGTGAACGGCCTTCTTCTCCGGTGAATCCTCCAGCCGGTAAAAATATAACGGGTGTCCCGCTTCCCATCACTTCTGCATGATAACGATTCAATTGAATCCCACCTTTCAACTCCCAATATCTGTATCTTTCCATTGTACGTGACTAGTGATTGGAACAGAAGCAGATTCTTTCAAACGGAGATACGTTTTCACCCAAATCCGGGTATAGACTAATGACACGTGAGCAGGTTGCACTTGTCGTTTTCTCTGTCGCTCTTGAGTTGTCTCAACAAGGAGGAATGCGGTGTGAAATTATCGGGTAAAACGGCACTCGTCACCGGGGCCGGGTCAGGGATGGGTCGGGCCATCGCCAAACTGTTTGCCGAGGAAGGGGCACGCGTCGTCGCCGTCGACATGAACGGGGACTCGGTCGAAGCGGTCGCCTCAGAGATTAAAGCGAGCGGCGGGGAAGCCGTCGGCGTCTCGGGGAACGTCACGAAGCAGGAAGATATCGACAAGATGGTCGAGACGGCGACGAGCACGTTCGGCTCGCTCGACATCTTGGTCAACAACGCGGGCATCATGGACAACTTTTTGACCGTCGGCGAAGTGACGGACGAGATGTGGGACCGGGTCATCGCCGTCAACTTGACCGGACCGATGAAACTGGCACGGGCCGCGATCCATGTCATGGACAAACAAGAAACGGGCGGTGTCATCATCAATAACGCCTCGGTCGGTGGTTTGTTCGGGACACGCGGTGGCGCCTCGTACGTCGCCTCGAAACATGCGCTCATCGGCCTGACTAAAAATATCGCCGCCACATACGGTACGTTCAACAAGATTCGGGCCAACGCCATCGCACCGGGCGGGGTCAATACGAATATCGGTGCCACAATCACCGCGCCGAGCGAACTCGGGATGCGAGCCATCCAAGGGGCAGGGGAGGCTCCAATGGGTGAACCGGAGCAGATTGCCAAGGTCGCGTTGTTCCTCGCCTCCGATGATTCGAGTTTCGTCAATGGCGACGTCTTGAAAGCAGACGGCGGTTGGACCGCCCGTTAACGAGAAAAAGCCGACACGATCGTCGGCTTTTGTTATGTCTGTCGCTTTCGGTACGCCAATGGTGTCACCGCATGGACTTTTTTAAACGATTGCACGAAATGGCTCACGCTCGTGTAGCCGAGACGATGCGCTAGATCGGCGATCGGTTCCTTCGACTCCTTGACGAGGCGCGCCGCACGATGCATGCGGACGTTCTGGACGTAGGCGAGCGGCGATGTGTCGCCCCATTTTGTAAAGTAGCGGCAGCATTCCGCCCGGCTCAGACCACCCGTTGCTGCGATGTCTTCGAGCGTCAGTTTCATCGTGTCATGGTCATGTATGTAGGCGAGCATGAGACGCATCCGTTCCTGAACATGATGTTTCGTTCCGCTTTGCGGCTGTTGAATCCAATAGCGCCAAATGACTGCGAGCTGTAAGCTCGCATCGAGCAACGCGAACGAGGACTTCTTCTTCAGGCTGCGAATCACTTTGTCGATTATGTCGAGGACGGGCTTATCTCCTGGTTCACCGGGATGCAACACTTTACTACGCAACGTCTCGGCGTGCGGTGTCACGTACAACTCCGCAAGCGACGGAGAGAATAGGTCAAACGGCTCGACGGAGATCACGACCAATCGAAATGGCTCTCCCTTCGGTTCAACTTTTACGATTTGTCCACGGTCTAAGATCAACGCCATCCCGGAGCGGAGCCGAGACCGTGTCCCATTGACGAGCAGGTCGAGTTGTCCGTTCGTGATTAACCAGATTTGAAACTGCGGATTCACTTTGATCGTCGTCTCAATCGTCGTTTCAGTCCACTCTTGGATATCAATCAGATTTTCTTCAAGCTTCATCCGAACACCTCAATAATTGAACATTTATTTCGTTTTAACACCGGATGGACACACTTCTTTTTCACCACGAAGCGTCTATCAAGACATTTCATCGGGATTTTCTACGTGGTGATTGAACAAGTTTCTTCTATATAATGGCGTCAAAAGATGAACCAACCGGTGACACCCGCATGCACTAAGATGGCGATTGGAACACCAATGCGGAATTTCGGCTTCAACGTCTTATGACGGAAGAACCGCATCGCGAGATAGGCCCCGAATGCGCCACCGATCCAAACGAGAATGAGTAACGTTTGTTCCGAAATGCGCCATTCCC
Organism: Exiguobacterium sp. s28; assembly: GCF_018618135.1. Lineage (NCBI taxonomy): Bacteria > Bacillati > Bacillota > Bacilli > Caryophanales > Exiguobacterium > Exiguobacterium sp. s28. Next base: position 39,600 of record NZ_JACSLL010000005.1, read on the forward strand.
CTGATTTAGCACGACGTTTATCGAGGTAAAATGACATAAACGCTAGGAAATTAGTCACAATGTAATATAGCAGTAATAGTTCCAAAGACTAAAACCTCCTTTCTCTTCTCTTTAGTATAGCTGAAAATGGCTCAACTAAGCCATTTGTATTTGGATTGTAAAAATTCAGATTCCTCTCATCTCGCTGAAAGCTTCTGTAACTGAACTGATATCACTCTCATATCAGCCTGTAACGGCAGTGAAATATACAGGTGTTACAGTAAGGGGGCGTTAGAAAAGGGAGGAATATTCTTATGAAAAAACCACTATTGACACTAACGGCACTCGCTGGCCTTAGTTTAGGAGTCGCTGCTCCAGCTTCGGCAGCATCAACACACACAGTTCAGTCTGGAGATACACTTTACCGTATCGCCGTGAACAACGGTGTATCAGTTAATGACATCAAACAAGCGAACGGCTTAAACTCTAATATGATTTATCCAAACCAAGTATTGAAGCTTGCGAAGTCAGAAGCTAAAGCTTCAAGCGCTTCAAAAACGTATACAGTAAAATCAGGTGACACGTTGTATCGCATCGCGACAAACAACGGCGTATCTGTCAAACAGTTGATGACATGGAACGGTCTTAATTCAGATCTCATTTTCCCTGGTCAACAATTCTCTGTAAAAGGTGCTAAAGCAGCATCGGTTGCGAACAGCGCACCAGCCGCTAAACCAAAAGCATCAACATCTGCACCAGTGACGAAACAGTCTACGTCTACAACGCAAACCCAAGCTCCGGCTTCAGGTAAGACGATGACTGTGGAAGCAACGGCTTACACGCCATACTGTGCAGGATGCTCAGGAATCACGGCAACAGGAATCGACGTCCGCTCGAACCCGAACCAAAAAGTCATCGCGGTTGACCCTTCAGTCATCCCACTCGGCTCTAAAGTATGGGTTGAAGGCTACGGCGAAGCAATCGCTGGAGATACTGGTGGCGCCATCAAAGGTAACAAAATCGATATCTTGATGCCGACACGAGAGCAAGCGCTCAACTTCGGTCGTAAATCAATCACAATCAAAGTCTTAAACTAATCGATTTACCCCAAAAACACCGCAGGCGCGGTGTTTTTTTTGTGTGTCTATCCCTTTACCTGCAAACGAGCATTTCATTCTTACGAAGAATGGGTAAACAAGAGACAAAAGGAGGAAATCGAGATGGTCACGACAGAATTCATTCTAGGCATACTCGGTATCGTATTGGTCATCCTCAACGTGACGTTTGCGGTCACCATCATCTTCTTCGAACGGCGCGATATCGGGTCGACGTGGGCCTGGCTACTTGTTCTATTCTTCGTGCCGCTGCTCGGATTCTTCATCTATATCTTCTTCGGACGCTTGATCAAATCGAATAACTTCTACCAAGTCGACGAGGAACGACGGCATGAATACGCGGAACACGTCCATAACCAGTTAACTGAGCTCGACGACCATGGCGGCTTGTTCGCCAGTGATCCGCTCTTATCCAAGTATCGTCGCCTCGCCCGCTTGAACTTATCCTCCACGAATGCGCTCGTGACGTATCATAATGCAATTCAAGTCATCCATGACGGCGAGCAGAAGTTCGAGGCGTTGTTCCATGACATCGAGGTGGCAACAAAGGAAATCAACATCCAATACTATATCATCCAAAACGACTCGCTCGGTCAGGCACTCATCTCGGCCTTGACGCGACGGGCCAAGGAAGGGGTCAAGGTTCGTCTGCTCTATGACGCCGTCGGCTCACGGGGATTGCGACGTTCCCATTTCAAACAGCTCCTCGCGCACGGTGGCGAGGTCAAATCGTTCTTCCCGTCACGCCTCGGTATCAACTTCCGCGTCAACAACCGGAATCACCGGAAACTATGTATCATCGATGGGGAGATCGGCTATATCGGCGGTTTCAACGTCGGGAATGAATACCTCGGGACGAACCGTCAGTTCGGCTATTGGCGCGATGTGCATCTACGGATGAGAGGGGAGGCGGTCCGAGAACTGCTCGAGCGTTTCCTCCTCGATTGGAACCGTGCTGTACCGACGAAGCATCGGGCCGAGAAAGAGGATTTCATATGGCCGTCCGTCCTCATTGAGACGGCCCAATCACCGGTGCAAATCGTCACATCGGGCCCGAACTCATCGACCGAGCACTTGAAAAACATGCTCGTCAAGATGATCACCGAGGCGAAAGAGACGATTTACATCCAAACCCCTTATTTCATCCCTGACGCCAGCTTCCTCGACGCCTGCCGCAATGCGCTCATGTCCGGGACGAAGATCCGCCTGATGATCCCGAACAAGCCGGACCATATGTTTGTCTACTGGGCGACGTATACGAATGCGGCCGAGCTTGTCCGCTACGGGGCCGAAGTATATACGTATGAAGGCGGCTTTTTGCACGCGAAGACGCTCGTCATCGATGGCGAGGTCGCCTCGATCGGCACGACGAACATCGACGCCCGCAGTTTCCGACTCAATTTCGAGATCTCGGCGCTCGTCTATGACGAGGTCGTGGCCCAGTCTGTCATCGATGCATTCGATCGAGACCTCGCATGTGCTGACAGGTTAACAATTGAGCGTTATGAGACACGAACGAAATGGATTCGCTTCAAAGAGAGCGTGTCGCGCCTGTTGAGCCCAATCCTCTAAAAAAGACCAGTCAGGTGTCCCGGAAAGTCCGGTCATCTGGCTGGTCTTATTGTTTGAGCGTCTGTTTGACTTGCCGTTCGAACGCCTCGACGATTGGAGCCGGCGCTTCTTTCTCTCCGTACTCGGCCGCCTCCAGCCATGTGGCAAAGCGATTCCCTTCGGTAAATCCGATTCGTTCGAACCATTCCGAAACAGTCTCTTCGCGCTGGCGGGGATGCGCTTGTTCGAGACGTCTCCCGGCATCAAGCAGACGGACGTGCCGTGGGGCCCGTGTCGAGCGGCGAACCGAATCGGCCGCTTGATGGCGTTGCTTCGGCACCGTCACATCCTCATGGATTTCTTTTCGGCGTTGCACATAGATGAATAAAGCGATGACGCTGACGAGAACGACGAGAAACGTCACGACCAAGAATAGCGATTGATTCGTCGCCGATTCGAGTAACGTCTCGTTTGAAATCGTCTCGGCATCGATGTTCGGATTGTCCGGGACGAGGATACGGTTGACGCGATCGGTCGGATCGAGATTGACTCCGTCGAACCAACCGCCGATCCAAATCAGGATGGGCTGAATCCAGGCGACGAGATTGCCGAACAACAGCTCTTTGATGGTCCGGATGATTATCGCCAAACCGAGGCCGACCCCTAGGGCGACGACGAGCGTGGACAACATCCGTTTATAGTCACGGCGATAATACAGGCTCCGTTGCCAAAACAAGAACAAGAACGGGAAGACGATCATCGCCAGCGGCTGAGACGCCGGCGGGAACAACCAATCGACAATGAGGAAGAGCACACTTGCGATCGCGTAACGGTCCGTCCAATCGAGAGTTCGGATAAAGGCGTGGACGTACGTGAACAACAGTAGCGTGATGCTCATCTCATACGAGAACAAGAGCGCGGCGATGCTCAGGGCCGTCTGCACCCCGAGCTGCCAGTTGCGCGGCAAACGGAGCGTCAGCAGAAAGACGAGCGGAAACACGTGACCGACATAGAACGCGGCGAACACCCACCAGAGTAGTCTCATCGTCCGTCACCTCCCAGTCGTAAAATGGATTGGCTGCCGCCGTATTTGGCGACCTTCCGTTCGAACAGTGACCGGGCGAGCGGGAAATCCCGTTCCGACAGACAGGCGAGTGTCGTCATGACCTTGCGGAAATGCGTCTCACCGCTCCCCGGGGCGAGGTCATAGGTGATGCCTTCCTTCGTCAGGGTCGGGACGATCAGCCCATAGCTCGCGTTCTCTTTCTCGAAGTCGCGGCATAGCGCCGCCGCCTGCGAGATCAACCGTTCCATCTGATGGGTGAGGGCGCGCCCGTCTTTCGTCAACAAGTCGAGCACGACGACATATTCGTTCGCCTGGACGGGTTGCTCGGTGCGGGCGAGCAGTTCACCTGTCTTCGCGTAGGCCGACCAATACAGTTGCCGCATCGGCTGTCCGTGATACGGGGCCACCGACTGGAACGTCTCCGGGTCACGGTAGGCGCTATGACGGACCATCTCTTCGCCTGGTAACGTCGGCGGACGTTTCGGGATCGGATAAGGCAGGAATTCGGGGAAGACATACCCGATGCGGTCGAGCGGATCTTCTTTATAAAGTGAGAACATACGGAGTGGGTCCCGAATCTCCATGCCGATCGCCTCCATGCGGATCGGACCACGCTTGATTGCCTTGAGTGGAAGCGTGTAGGCGACGGCCGCCTCACGACCGACAAAGTTCTCTTGGCGCCAGAAGGCGTGCGCCTCCGACTCGACGGTCGGATGGAGATAACCCGACAATCGGACGACGCCAAGGGGCACGGGCGCCGTCGAAATCAATTTGAGCGTATACGTCTCTTCATCGTTCGGGAACAGCTTCAGTTCGTCAGTCACTTCGACGTGGACGTACTCAGCGAGTCGGAATAATAACTCCGGCATGATGAGCGCATACAGGCTGAACCCGATAATCACACTCGCGAGGAAGACGTTCCCGTATAGGGCGGTGAACACCCCGACGACGAACAAGAGCCACATATACCCGGACTCGAGGTAGCGAGGGCTGACGAGTTGCATGTCACACCTCTGACGGGACCGGGATGGTCTCCAAAACGGACTTGATCAATTTGGACGGCTTCGTCTTGAGCGACGCCTCCACCGTCAACACGATCCGGTGGCCGAGGATGGGCAGGGAGAGCGCGCGAATGTCTTCCGGCGTGACGTAATCCCGTCCGTCCATATAGGCGTGAGCCCGGGCTGCCATCGTATAGGCGAGCGTCGCCCGTGGGCTCGGTCCGACCTCGATGTCACGGTGATGACGGAGTGCCTCGACGAAATCGAGAAGGTAGTCTTCCATCGCCTCGTGAAACAAGACGTCACGGACGGCTTGCTGCATCTCGACAAGCTCGGTCTGTTGCAACGTGAACGGAGCCGCACTCAAATGCTCATTCCGTAGCAACCGGCGTTCCGACTCTCGTGACAGCGGGGCGAGTGACAGTTTGAATAAGAAGCGGTCGAGCTGCGCCTGAGGCAACGGGAACGTCCCTTGCCCGTCGAACGGATTTTGCGTCGCGATGACGAAGAACGGGTCCGGTAAACGAAGTGACACCTCACCGAGCGTCACTTGCCGCTCCTGCATCGCCTCTAACAGTGCCGACTGCGTCCGTGGTGTCGTCCGGTTGATTTCATCGACGAGTAAAATCGACGTGAAGATTGGGCCCGTTCTCCGTTCGAACGTGCCTGTCGTCGGATTGAACAGTTCCATCCCTAAAATGTCACTCGGCAACGTGTCCGGCGTACACTGTACGCGTTGGAATGCGGCCGATACCGAGGTGGCCAGGCTACGCGCGAGCGTCGTCTTTCCTGTCCCCGGTCGGTCCTCGAGCAGGACGTGTCCCCCGGAGAGGAGGGCGATCGTCGACAGCTTGATCGCCTTTGACTGCCCGATCACTTGATCGTTTAAATGTGTCGTCCATTGTTGCACCATAATAAAATTCCCCCGTCTATTTTCTGATAATTAAGAAAATCATAGCACACTCGCGGTCCGAGATGGAACGCTAAAGACCAGCGCTTCAAAATATGTACGTCACGTGTGGTCAATTTGAAGAGGCCGCCTTCGCTCTTTTCCGGCTCGGGAACTTAAAAACCAAGTAATAAAGGACAATCATACTCGTGTATGGGTTTAAGGCACTGACCCATGCCGGTCCATCGAATAAAATATACGTGAGTGCGATGAGGCCGGATGCGACGAATAATAGCTTTGAGAACATAGGTGATGTCTCTCCTTTGAAGCGAAATATAGAATAAGTTGACTATACCATGTCACTTTTGCAATAACCGCCCGACAAAAAAACTGACCTGCCTGTAGGAGGCAAGTCAGTCATCGCTTCGGTGTATCCAAATAGCGTTCAAAATGACGTTCGAGCCAATCTTGGAAGAACGACATGAACGTACAGATGCCCCAGTAGATGAGGGCGACGACCAGATAGACGGTCATATAGTCGAACTCCCGGCCCCCGACGATCTTCGCCTTGTTGAAAATTTCCGGGACGGTGATCATGGCGGCGAGCGAACTCGCTTTAATCAAATCGAGGAACACGTTCGAAAGCGGGGGGAGCGCGATTCGCGTCGCCTGCGGCAAGATGACCCCTTTGAGCGTCAGCCACTTGTTCATCCCGAGCGAGCGGGCCGCCTCGACCTGTCCCGGATCGACGGCACGGATCGCCGACCGGATAATCTCAGCGATATAGGCCGCCGAGTTCAGACTGAACCCGATGACCGCCGCCGTCAGCGCCGCGAACTCGATGCCGATGAATGGAAACCCTGAATATAAGATGAACAGGATAATCAAAATCGGCACGCCCCGCATGAACGAGATATAGAACGTCGACGGGAACCGAAGCATCCGGGACGGTGACAGTTTCCCAAGGGCAAGCACGAGACCGAGCAACAAGCCGAAGAGCATGCTGACGAATGAGATCCAAAGCGTGTTCGGCAAACCGCCTAGCAGATAAGGGAACGAGCGCACAGCCAGGTCGACGTCGAAGATTGCTTCCCATTTCACACCTTCGAACATGACCGCTTAGTCCAATTCGACGATCGTCGCGTCGACGTCCGGTTCTACCGAGACATCGGCTCCGTTATAGAACGTTTCCGACAATTCTTTCACCGTACCGTCTTCAAGCATCTCGCCAAGGACGCGGTCGATGTTCTCTTGGAGCTCTGCATTCTCTTTGTCCATCAAGAACGCGACTTCCTGTGGGTTATAGGCGATATCCGGGTGGATCGTGATATCGAAGTCCGGGAAGAAGGCGAGGGCGAGTGTCTGAAGATAGTAGTCGTTCAAGATGACGTCGGTCCGTCCTGTCGAGACGTCACGAAGGTACTGGTCGTTCGTCGCGTTGTCATAGATGACTTCCTCGGCTCCGTATTGACGTGCCACGTCCATAAAGACGGTCGTCGCTTCACCAGCGGCCTTTTTGCCTTTCAAATCCTCAATTGACTCGATGCCAGACAAATCGCTCTTGCGAACGATGGCCGTCCCGTACGTGTACTTGTACGGTGTTGAGAAGGCGAACTTCTCTTTCCGGTCCTCTGTGACCGAGATATCGTTCGCTGCGACGTCAACTTGTCCGTTTTGGACGCTCGTCAACATGTTGTCGAACGCCATCTCTTTGAATTGGACCTCGAGGTCGAGGCGTTTCCCGACCTCTTTCATGAGCTCGACATCAAACCCCGTCAACGTATCGCTATCCTCTTCCCGGAATGAGGCAGGATAGAGTGTACCGGCCGTACCGACCGTGAGTGTACCGTCTTCTTTGATTTCGTCCCAGCGCGAAGTTTCGGCCTGATCGGTGCTAGAATCACCACACGCCGCGAGCGGGACAGCCAATAATAGGGATGCTGTCAAACCTTTTGTCATACGTTTCATTCAAGTTCCTCCTTAAGTTATCATCTGTCTAAAAATAGCATGACATACGCTTACAGGCAACTCCTAAGAACTGAAAAACAGAGTTGAATTTATATTTGAAACATAAATCCATAAAGCGTTATCATGTCCTTGAATTAACGATTCAGTTAAGTGATACAGTTTACAATTTCCAACGAAACAGTTGTGGACATGTATATAAATAGTTGTGCGGATGGGAAAGGGACTTTGTCCAACAATGAATGAAGTTGAGTTAAGGAATCGTCGATGTTGGCCATGATGTATCAAACAGAAAGAGGAGTTTCATAGCAATCTAGCAAATCATATAAAAGATGAGTTGTGAATGATTAGAAGTCATCTTAAAAACCAGTTACAATAATCTAGCTACGGGAGATGGACCAACCATGACCTTTATGACCATGATCATCGTTTTAGCAATAGGCTTAATTACACTATTGATTGGACTATTTACAAAGAAAAGATGGGTGACCATCCTGTCGCTCATTCCACTAGGATTGTCACTTTGGAATTTCATGGCCCTATTCTCGATGGGTATGTAATGTAGAGATAATGAGAGTAGAAGAAGGAGATACACGTGGAGAAATGGGAAAGATGGGCCGTTAACCCAGAGATACCGGCTAAGCTGGAACTGCAGGCGCTAATTGATGACAAAGACGGATTAAGACTCGTGTTTATGGATGCGGATGAGAACACCTATACGTTCTTGTTTGACGGACTTGTGCAATCGTATCGAAATACAGACGAAGGAACGCTTTTCAAAACGCTAAAGCATTTATATAAACATTATGACCCTGATTTTTTTAGCGACTGGACACTCTTTAAAGTGAGCGATTCCAGCTATTTAAAATGGTTAGCTGAAGAGTCGGAGAACATTTACGAAACGGTTTATGATATTCAACATTACGTGTTCCTGACATCAAATGATGTGGTCGAAGTGATATCAACAGAGCCGCCAATCCTGATTTCATAACCATCACTGTATGGCTAGTCTGGTGAGACGATGTAAGAGCGGTCATGACATATCGAAAGGAGAATGCTGCAATGGAAGATGCACTAGACATCTCGATTCAAGCGTTGAATGAGGAGTCTATCAACGTCGTGAACGAAGCAAACGAACCGTTTCCAATCCTCGGGAAAATCATTCCGAGCTTTTGTGACGGGGTTTGGACGTACGAGGAACAGTTATATGAGAAAGCCCGTGTGACGAGCTTCCCGAACGATTCACTGGACTGGCATGAATACATCAACAGTGAGGACAAACAAGTATTCTTGGCATTCGACGAGACGACATGTATCGGACAGATCCGTGTGGTGAAAGATTGGAACCGTTTTGCGTATATCGAGAACATCGCGGTCCGTAATAGCTATCGACACAGCGGGATTGGCCATTTGCTGATACAAGTTGCAGAGACGTGGGCAATCGAGCACTCGTTGCTTGGATTGTCGCTCGAAGCGCAGAACGATAACGTGATCGCGTGTCGATTTTATGCGAAAGAAGGGTTCGCACTCGGAGGTATCGATACGCTCAAACAGACCGGCAATCCGAACATCGATATGACGTTGTATTGGTACAAGATATTCTGATTTTTTTTCGAGAGGAGAGACCTCATATCTGGCATCGATTTTCTTAACTTTTCCCTTAGTTAACATAACATATATTATCAGTAAAAATAAAACTCCGTCTCAATTCTTTAGTATACTTAAAGTAGTGAGACGGAATGTGAAATTTGACGAAAGGGATTCAAGTTCGCGTAAAACGGATCAATGTGACGCCCGGTTCGGGTTCAAACTCGGCACTCGGTTCGAACCCGAGCTTCGTGTACAGTTTCTTGGCCGGTCCGTTATGTTTGCCGGTGTGCACATAGACGAGTTTGTCCTCGTGCAAGCTGAGCACGTGTTCGAGCAACGTCGTCGCAAGTCTCGCCCTGAAATATCTAGGGTCGATGCACAGTTTCGTGACCTCGACCGTGTTCTCAGCCGCTTCAATCGTGATAAAGCCAATCAACCGCCCGTCGTTATACAAACCAAAGCTCGTACCGGGCAGATTCTGGATCACCTCGACCGTCTCATAACGCGCTGGGATCTCATCGAAACCGATCAGCTCGGCCTCGACCGCATAAGCGTTTCGTTGAATCTCGAGCATTTGCTCGGCCAGTTGATAATCTGTCGTCTGAATCTCGCGTAATTCCACCTGTGAGCACCCCCGGATTATCGTAAAAATAGACGTGCTTGCTTGCGTTTGGCCCGCTTCAGTGCCAAATAGAGCCGATGTGTCCCGGCGACTGGTTGCCCATGACCGACGAATGTACGTTGCGGTGCGAGATCGATTAACTTCTCCGCATGCTCTAACGCTGCACGCTTATCCCATGTTGCGATACCCGGCAGCGGGAACAACGGACGGACGTCCCCTGCCACGGCGACTCCCCCACGCGTCTGAAATGCATCTCCCGCAAACAAAATCCGCTCTTTCTCATCGAAAAAAGCAATCGAACCAGGGGTATGACCCGCTGCCGGATAGACCCGTAAGCCGAACAGCCGCTCACCTGGGTCAAGCAATTTATCCGGCAAGGAGTGGATGTTCGGGAGAGAACCCTTCAGTTTGAGAGCCCGCTCGTCCGGGTCAGTCGTCCGGTCCCCTTCAAGGAGACGGGCGTCGCGCCTCGAGACGTACAGCTCGGCATGAGGATGGGCTTTCAAAATCGTATCGACACCGCCGACATGGTCCCTATGGGCATGCGTCAACAAGATAGCGAGAAGCGGGCGTTCGAACGTCTCGATATACGCTAAAATCGCTTCCGCGTTCTGCGCGAGCCCTGTATCGATCAAGACAAGCCCGAGCTCACGTTCAATCAGTTGGACGTTGATGGGTAAGATGGGTGCGAAAAACGTCAGTTGATGGACGTGATCAAAACGTGTGACTTTCATGGAATCCCCTCCCCTTAATCGAATAACGTGGTCCAATCTTCTTGCCAACGGGCCTCAAAACACATATAGAGCTGCTCTCGCGTGTTCCGCGCAAGTGACAAAGGTGGTAAGGCGTCTCGTGTAAAGAACGCAACCTCGCTCGTCTCATGACTAATTTGCGCCTCTCCACCAATCAACTCGCATTCGATAAACAGTTTATAGTAATGCTGCGACAACGGCGGATGGTCGTGATGATGCATGTCGAACAAAGCAAGCAGCCGAATCGGTGCGACATCGAAACCGGCCTCTTCCTCGATTTCTTTGATGATGTTCTCTGCCGGGGACAGTCCGATCTCACAAAAGCCACCCGGGAGCGTCCAAAGTCCGTCTGACCTTTCCTTGACGAGTAACACTGCGTCATCCTTGAAGACGACGCCTCGGACGTCGAGCTTCGGTGTCGGATAACCATCGACGTGGGTCAATTCGGTGATTTCATGCAAAGCAAGATTAGATTGTTGCTCGAACATCTCGGTCGCGATTCGTTGGAGTTCGAGGTAACGTTCTCGATCGAACTCGTCTTTCGTAAACGTCAAGCCAGCCTGTGACAGCGCCTGTAGCCGCTTGGCCCAATCGAGCCACTGTGACATACGTATCCCCCCATGATTTGTCCTCCTGTCCCATTCGCCAAAAGGGATCGTTGTTCCTTTTAGAAATACCCGCTCCTAAGAGAAACTAATGTGACATGGAGTTGAAAAAATCAGCTGATGCCCCCGTGTTATACTGGATAGAGAATCAAATCGAAGGAGGTTGGACATGCCGATTTCACTGTTATCCCAGTTCAAAGCAGACTTGGACGGCTATACCGAGCGGCAGCTCCGTTATCAGGCAGCAGCAGACGTCTGGTCAATCGGACAGATGTACGACCATATCATCGTGGTGGCCGAGGAATATGCGGACGAGATTGACCGGTGTCTCGCTTCCACTGAAGAACAACCGCTCGGGAAGACCGAGTTCGGTGAACGATTGTTCCGGATGGGTGGTTTCCCACCGGTCAAAATCCGCTTACCTGATGAGATGAACCACCCCCCGAACAACACGGACAAGCGCGAGACGCTCGAGCGACGAATCGACGAGTTATCTGCACGCTTGAACCGCCTTGAACCGCTCGCCCGCGCGGCAAACCCTGACGTCAAAGCCCGACATGGCGGTTTCGGTTGGCTGAACGCCCAGGAATGGTACGACCTCATCGAGATGCATAGCCGTCATCATTTGCGCCAACAGGCCGATTTGGAGCGCTATCTGATAAAGGCGGAGCTTTGAATCCATAAGAAAAACCCTGTAGCAAAGACAATCGTCTCTGGTACAGGGTTTTGTTCGATCTCAATCGAGGTACACGTCCTCAATCTCACCGAACGTCTCTTCATCAAACACGAATGAGCCGTTGGCGTAGCGGTCCAAGAGCGTCAATTGCTTCGTCTTGACCGTCTTCGCTTTCTCTTTCCCGATGATGTGGAGCGTTTCATCGTCATGCACCGGGAGCACACGACGAATCTGGTGCGGTTTCGATTTGACTTCGCGGATGAGCATCGTCCCGCGCAAGTTACGGTTCGTGCAGTCGAACTGATCCTCGAGCTTCATCTTCTTGACCGCTCCACGTTGCGTCACGAGGACGAACAGCGGCGGTGTGAAGAAGGCAAAGGCATCGGCGACCACATCGCCATCTTTCAAGTTCATCGCTTTGACGCCGGCGGCACGTTGGCCGACGACCGGAACATCGTCTTCTTTGAACCAGAGGCCATAGCCGCGCTCAGAGACGAGGAACAGTTGTCCTGGACCGTCACTGATGCCAGCGAAGACGACCTCATCGTCACCTTTTAACTTGAGCGCCATGAGCGCCTTCGACTTGCGTTGGGCGTCATAGTCACGGAGCGGCGTCCGTTTGACCATGCCTTCACGCGTGACGAACAGGCAATGCGCGTCGGTGTCGAACGTCGAGACGACATCGGCCGAAACGACTTGTTCGCCTTCGATCGGCACGAGGTTGGCGACATGTTGTCCGGCGTCTTTCCATTTCGACTCTGGAATCTGATGGACCGGGATGAGCAAGTAGCTGCCTTTGTTCGTCCAGACGAGCAAGTGGTCCGTCGTCATCGCCTGGGTGACGAGGACGGGACGGTCTTTCTGCTTCATCTCCGGCATCTCGTCGCTCGAGGCGCCATATGAGCGCATCGATGAACGTTTGACGTACCCGTCGCGGCTGACGAACACCATCGTCTCTTCGACGGCGATCATGACCTCTGTCTTCAGTTTCAACTCTTCGACTTCCGATTCGATGACCGAGCGCCGTGCGTCGCCGAACTCGTCACGGAGCGCGGTCAACTCTTTCGAGATGAGCTTCCGTTTCGTCGCGTCGACGTTCAAGATGTTGGCGAGGCGAGCAATCTCTTTTTGGAGCGCCTTCGCCTCTTTTTGGAGCTCGACGATATCCGTGTTCGTCAACCGATAAAGTTGGAGCATGACGACCGCTTCGGCTTGACGGTCCGTGAACGAGAACCGCTCCATGAGCTTCTGTTTCGCCTCGGACTTGTCTTTGGCCGAACGGATGAGTTCGAGCGTCTCGTCTAGGACCGAGATGGCCTGTTCGAGCGCGTCGACGATCTCGGCGCGTTTCTTCGCCTGATCGAGTTCGAACGTCGTGCGACGGGTGACGACTTCTTCGACGTGCTTCAAGTACGCGTCGATGATCGACAAGAGACCCATCTGTTTCGGTGTCCGGTTGACGATGGAGACCATGTTGTAGTTGTAGGCGAGTTGCAAATCGGTATGCTTCAAGAAGAAATGGAGCACACCTTCCGCATCGGCTTCCTTCTTCAATTCGATGACGACGCGGACGCCGGTCCGGTCGGTCTCGTCACGGACTTCGGCGACACCTTCGACTTTGCGGTCGAGACGGAGCTCTTCCATCTTCTTGACGAGGTTCGCCTTGTTCACCTCATACGGGAGTTCGGTGATGGTGATCTGTTCACGGCCGCCCTTAAGTGGCTCGATGACCGATTTGGCACGGATGATGACCTTGCCTTTTCCGGTCTCGAACGCCTTCAAGATGCCGTCTTTGCCCATGACGATCCCGCCAGACGGGAAGTCAGGTCCTTGCATATAACGGAATGCGTCATTCGTCGTCTCGACCTCACCTTTCAAGCGGGCGATGGCGAGATTGAGCACCTCGGTCAAGTTGTGCGGCGGAATCTCGGTCGCATAACCGGCAGAGATCCCCGTCGTCCCGTTCATGAGCAGGTTCGGGAGGAGTGACGGCAAGACGAGCGGCTCTTCGGTCGAATCGTCGAAGTTCGGCGTATAGTCGACCGTATTCTTCGAGATCGATGTCAGCATGACGCCGGCAATCTTCGACAGACGGGCCTCGGTATACCGCATCGCGGCGGCCGAGTCGCCGTCCATCGAGCCGTTGTTCCCGTGCATGTCGATGAGCGGGTAACGCAACTTCCAGTCCTGCGATAGGCGTACCATCGCCTCATAGACGGAACTGTCACCGTGCGGGTGATAGTTACCGATGACGTTACCGACCGTCTTGGCCGATTTGCGGTACGGTTTCTCGTTCGTGTTGCCTTCATGGTGCATCGCATACAGGATGCGGCGTTGAACGGGTTTGAGCCCGTCGCGCGCGTCCGGGAGGGCCCGGTCCTGGATGATATATTTCGAGTAACGCCCGAAGCGGTCACCGACGACCTGTTCGAGCGACAAGTTTAAAATATGTTGAATCGTCGACATCGTTACATCACTTCCTCAATCGCTTTAGTCACGTGTTCATTGGCGATGATTGAATCATCTTCCTGGAGGCCGAAGGCGACGTTCTCCTCGATCCATTCACGGCGATGGGCGACATTGTCTCCCATGAGCACCGAGACACGCTTGTCGGCGACGGCAGCGTCGTCGACCGTGACGCGGATGAGCGTCCGTGTGTCGGGGTTCATCGTCGTCTCCCATAGCTGGTCGGCGTTCATCTCCCCGAGACCTTTGTAGCGCTGGAGGATATAACCCTTCTTATACACTTTGACGAGCTTCTCGAGCGCCTCTTCGTCCCAGGCGTACTCGAACTGTTCCGACTTGCCTTTCCCTTTCGAAATCCGATAGAGCGGCGGCAAGGCGACGAACACTTTGCCGGCCTCGACGAGCGGACGCATATAGCGGAAGAAGAACGTCAACAGGAGCACTTGGATGTGGGCCCCGTCTGTATCGGCATCGGTCATGATGATGATCTTGTCGAAATTGCAGTCTTCAAGGTCGAAGTCGTGGCCGACCCCAGCCCCGATCGCGTGGATGATCGTGTTGATCTCCTCATTTTTCATGATGTCCTGGAGTTTCGACTTCTCCGAGTTGATGACCTTCCCGCGCAGCGGCAGGATGGCCTGGAACGTCCGGTCGCGGCCCTGTTTGGCCGAACCGCCGGCCGAGTCACCCTCGACGAGGAACAGTTCGTTCTTGGCGGCGTTCTTCGACGTCGCCGGCGTCAGTTTCCCGTTCAAGATGCTCGAACGTTTCTTCTTCTTGCCGTTGCGCGCCTCTTCCCGGGCTTTCCGGGCGGCTTCGCGGGCCTGGGCGGCGCGGATCGCCTTCTTGATGAGCATCGTCGCCATCTGCGGGTTCTCCTCGAGGAAAATCGTCAGTTGTTTGGCCATGACACCATCAGCGCTCGTACGGGCCTCGGGCGAACCGAGTTTCGATTTCGTCTGCCCCTCGAACTGGAGGAACTCTTCCGGGATGCGTACCGAGACGATGAGTGTCAAGCCTTCGCGGACGTCACCGCCGTCAAGGTTCTTATCTTTTTCTTTCAACAATCCGTTCTTACGGGCATACTCGTTCACGATGCGGGTCATCGCCGTCTTGGCGCCGACCTCGTGCGTGCCGCCGTCACGAGTCCGGACGTTGTTGACGAACGAGAGGACGTTCTCAGAATAGGCGTCCGTGAACTGGAAGGCGAGCTCTAGCTCGATATCGTTCTCTGTCCCTTCGAAATAGACGATCGGATGAAGCGTCGCCTTATCGTCGTTCAAATATTGGACGAATTCGGCGATCCCTTCCTCGTAATGGAACGTCTCTTCTTTGGCAGAGCGCTCGTCCGTCAGCGTGATCGTCAATCCTTTTAATAGGAAGGCTGATTCACGGAGACGTTCGGCGAGCGTGTCGTAGTTGTATGTCGTCGTCGAGAAGATCGAGGCATCCGGTTTGAAGTAGACGCTCGTCCCCGTCTGGCGCGTCTTGCCAGTCTCGAGGAGTGTCGTCTGCGGAATCCCGCCATCGGCAAACGTCTGCTCGAACACCTTGCCGTCGCGATAAATCGTGACGAGCACCTTGCTCGATAGTGCGTTCACGACCGAGGCACCGACCCCGTGGAGTCCACCCGACGTCTTATAGCCGCCTTGGCCGAACTTCCCGCCGGCGTGGAGGACGGTGAAAATGACCTCCGGCGTCGGTTTGCCAGAAGCGTGCATCCCCGTCGGCATGCCGCGCCCGTGGTCACGTACCGTGATGGCATCATCTTTATGGATGGTCACATCGATTTGGCCACCGAATCCGGCGAGCGCCTCATCGATCGCGTTATCGACGATCTCATAGACGAGATGGTGCAACCCGCGATGGTCGGTCGAACCGATATACATCCCCGGACGTTTCCGGACAGCAGTCAGTCCTTCGAGCACCTGAATGGCGTCTTCATTGTAATTAAATAGATCTGTTGACATCTTCGTCACCTCAATTTCGAACACACGTTCGTTTTTCTATCCTATTGTATAGCTGTTTTTGGATTCTGGCAAGCCTCCCCGCGAGCAAGGCTCGTGAAAAAAAGGAGACCTACCAAGGAGGTAGGTCTTAACCGAGAAGGCGGGCGTGCTCGACATAGATGCATCGATTTTCGATGTAGTCGAGTCCGGCATCGCGAGCGATTCGCTCGGCGTCCGGGCTGGTGAGCCCGAGCTGGTTGAAGACGAGACCGACATCCCCATGTCGGACCGCATCTTCGGCCACGCCGGCCAAATACTCATTGCGTCGGAAGACGTCGACGATATCGACGCGTCCCGGGATGCTCTCGACCGTCGGATAGACTTTACGTCCGTTCCACGTCTCGAGCGTCGGATTGACAGGGATGACCGTGTAACCTTGTAACAGCAGATAGTCTGCGATTTGGTTTGCGGTCTTGTTCGGGTTGGCTGACACGCCGACGACAGCAATCGTCTTCGCCTCGGTGAGCCATTGTTTCAAACGTTGATCGTCCATCCTGAAATCCCCCTTTTGTTTACGTACTCAGTGTACCTTTACCTGAATCACCGTTTCAAGCTTTATTTTCTTTTATCATACAACTGTAACTCTTTCAAATTTTTAAAACAAATCAATTGGTTCACCATAACTTATTATGTAAACCGGATTATATGACGTTATTTCTCCGGTTCACAGGTCGATGTGTGTCTCGGATGAAAATGCAGTGTGAACGAACATTGCGTGAAATATCTATTTCACGCAACTATACGTACGATTTAAAGGCGTTTGTGCGTGTCAATTTTAATCGATTGTTGGATAGGCATGGGCAAATGAGGATGGGTTCGGTATACTGAAAAAAGGAGGTGTTCGCGTGGGAACAGCCTATGAGGAACGTCGCGGTACACTATATAATTACCGCATCACTTTTTATGGGAACGTGTTCGCTTGGCTCATCCATGTCGTGTTCTTGATCACGTTTTGGCGACTTGACGTAACCGTCCTTGCCTGGTCGAACGTACTCAGCGTTCTCTATTACACATTGTCTTTTTATTTTGTACATAAACGATATTATCGGACGTTCTTCATCGGTCTCTTCGTCGAGGTCGTCTATAACGCCATCATCTCGACAATCGTCCTTGGCTGGGGCGCGAACGTCCACTACTTCATCCTCACGGTCGCCTATGGCGTGTTCTTCATGCCGAACGTGAGCCGGGCCATCCGGATCGCCTCGAGGATGCTCGCCATGGTAATCTATGGCTATTTATATGTGAACGTGACGGACGGGACATCGCCGCTCGGCCCGACCCTCGAGCAAGTCATCGGGGTGACGTGTTTACTCGCGACGATCGCCTTGATCGCCGGGCTGTCATTCATCTTCGAAGGGGCGGTCGTCGAGGTGACGTCCGAACTCGAACAGACGAACGAACGGCTACATACCCTCGCCTCGCGGGACGGTCTGACCGGTCTCTATAATCGTACGACCGGATACCGTTTAATCGAAGAGGCGATCCGTGAAGCGGTCTTGTCGGGACACCCGTATGCGGTCGTCTTGGCCGACATCGACCATTTCAAGTCGTTCAATGAACGGCATGGCCACGACTGCGGCGACCTCGTGCTCAAACAAGTCGCCTCTGCGCTCACGCGGACCGACGGCATTGCCGTCCGTTGGGGCGGCGAGGAGTTCCTCTTATTCTTGACGGACCAGTCAGAGGACGAGGCGGCGCAAGCGATCGACCACCTGAGACAGCAAATCAAATCTCTCGAGACGATTTATGAGGGACGACGGCTCAGCGTGACAATGACATTCGGTGTCACGACACACCGCGGGTTCAAGCCCGTCGACACGCTCGTCAAAGAGGCGGACGACCGGCTCCGGGCCGGGAAACAGGCCGGGAAAGACCGCATCGTCACGTCAATCCATCATTAAGCGAGGAGCGATTTTTTGAGTATATTCCGCCAGCTCGGCCAATCACCGACGAAAGTCGACGCGAGACGTTTCAACTTGAGCGGCTATGAACGCATGCCGGGCTTCATCCAACGGTTCTTGAACCACATGGCCGCCAAACACTACTCGGAGCAGACCGCGCAGCGCTATCTGTATGATTTTTTGGATTTCTTCCGCTGGGTCGAGACCGCGAGTGCATCCGAGGTCGACCCGTCATCGGTCGAAATCGAATCGTTCGTCGAGTTCGACCATGCCGGGGCTGAGGCGTACGCGACGTACCTCGCCCTCGAGCTCGACAACGCACCGAGCGTGATCAACCGCAAATTGTCGTCGATGCAGTCGCTGTTCAATCATCTGATTGAGACGGGCATCACTGCGCACAACCCGTTCCAGGCCGTCGAGCGACCGAAGCGCGCCAAGCGCAACCCGGTCTATTTGACCGAACAGGAATGGCTCGACTTCTCGACGCTCGTCCGCAGCAACGTCGGCATGTCCGACCGCGAAGCGAGCTGGTACGAACGCAATCGGGACCGGGACTTCCTGATGATCCAACTGCTCGGGTTGACCGGGATGCGTGTCTCTGAACTTGTCGGTCTTGATTGGAACGACATCGACCGAGAGAACGGGACGATCCGTGTCATCGGCAAAGGGAACAAGGAACGCGTCATCCCGATCGCCTCCCCGCTCGAGCCGCTCCTTGACGGATATCGTGGTCAAGGCGCAGGTCCCTTGTTCTGCTCCGAGAAAGGCAAACGGATCTCGGTCCGCACGGTGCAGCACGCGTTGAAAGGGCACATCGACCGCTTGAAGCCATATCTGCCATTTTTGACGCACAAGCAGGTCACGCCGCATAAATTGCGACACACGTTCGCCTCTCGTCTCGCCATGAGCGGGGTCGACGTCTTGACGATCCAACAACTGCTCGGACACGAGTCGGTGGCGACGACGCAAGTATATGCCCATATCGGTGACGAGAAGAAAAAACAAGCGCTAACCGGTTTACGATAACTTATTATGTAAACCAAGATAAAACACCCGAATCTATCAACAGGATAGGTTCGGGTGTTTTTGTCATAACTGTTTTGTCGAGAGGATGACAATCGTCTCATCGAGCACTGTATAGTAGGCGTCCTCGAACGTTTGACGTTCGTTCGTCTCGAGGTTGAAGATGCTCACGCCGCCCCCTCCTTCAGCCGATTCATGGATGAAATAGGTCGAAGCGAGTACGCGCTCGAACGGAGCCGTATCGAGGAAGCGGGCACCGGTCGTCGCGTCAATCAGTTCGGTGTGATCTTCCGATTCCTCGACTTTGATAAAGACCGTCGAACTGACATCATCATACGTGAAGTCGATCGGTTCATAGGCCCCCCAGTCGACGACCGTGACCTCCCGGAGCACGTCCGGTGCCGCCAACTCATAAATCGTCTCCTCATTCGCTGCATCGACGAACGCAGAGAACCGCAGTTTCGCGTCCCGTTCCCCGAGATATTGGACCGTGTCCCCTTCCCCATGGAGCCGAATCAAGTCCTCGAATGGGATCTCCCCTTGTCGGTCCCGGATAGCCTCGACCGCCTCGTCGAGCGAACAGATGAGGATTGCTTCCGAGTGGTCGATCGCATCGTCTGGCGAGACCCGTCCGTCCTCGAGCGCCTCGTAATAGGCGAACTCGTCCAATCGGGCGTTACAGACGATATAAGGGACCCCGTCCAGCTCGGTCGTGAACAGATACAGCTCGCGGAACTTACCGGCATGGCCGACGAGCCGTTCGTCACGGATCCGTTCTTGGAACGACGTCTCGGCATCATACAACCATGCCTCGTCCGCATCCCCGAAACTCGTCAAGAACAGGAAGTAACGATCGGCGAGTACCCAATAGAGCGTGCTGTTGCCTCGCTTCTCGAATGTCGCGAGCACTGTCTCCTGTCCAGAGCGGTACTCGAAGGCGATCAGTTCCGTTCGGACGACACCGGTCCGGTCCGGTGTCTCGTTCAAGAAATAGACGCGGTCCTTACTGACGAACAGTTTCGAGATTCCGTAGTCTTCATACACACGACGGCCGACCGGAGTGACGGAACCGTCTTCTTCGTCATAGCGGAAGATCGAGAAACTTGTCTCACCCGACTTTTCGCGGTAATAGACGGACGTCTCGGTGACCGCGATCAAGTCCTCATGGCTGATTGACATGGCACGTGCATCAACGATTCTCATAGCGCACCTCTCTCATAAGAAGATTCGACCGGTTCGACGGTGACGATACCGGGTGGTCGTTTCGGGAATGAAATCCGCAGATGGGCGAATTCGATGACGGACTGGCGAGGGTCGGCCTTCTCGATCCAGCGAATTCGTTGCCGGTTCGCCAAGGCATGACCAATTTTTTCTTCGATTTGGAACTGCGAGATGCCGCGATAGGCGACTTCTTGGATATACGTCGTCTCGTCGGCTTCGAACTGTTGCCAAATGCCCATGACGAGCTGCCCGAGTGCCGAGACGCGTTGTTCCGGTAATCGGACCGCCCGTAACGTCTTTTCGACTTCTTTCAAACATTCGAGCGGATCGTCAGCCACCGCGAACAATCGCTTCGCCGAGTTGTTCATGACCCGATAACGTCGCTTCCCGCTCTCCAGCCGGAGTACTTGCGCGTATGGCTCGACCGGTACCCCGTGAAAGAACGTGTCCACCCCACCCCAAGAAAATCCGAAGGCTGGATCGAACTTTTGGATCGTCTTCATGAAGGCGAGCATGAAATCCTCGACCTCCCGACGCTCGAGCCGTAACCATTCGGCGAGCGCGAGCGTGCCTCGGTCTTTCTGAATCCGGTGCACCGGGAAGAACAAGTCCCCCTCCGCCAGGCGATGCGGTTTTAGTTCGGTCCCGTCGGCGCGATAGTCCGTCGCCGGACGGCCGCTCCGGCCCGCATAGACAATCCATTCGTCTTCGGTGCTCTCAAACGCGTAGGCTTGGTGCGCCCATGGTGGCGTCACGTATAATGCCGGATACTCTTCATACGTCTCTAAGTGCAGGTAGGAGCGGTCGGTCCACAGTTGCGCGAGCAAGCGGACGATTTCCCCGGTCTCCGAGTCCTTCGGTGCGATATAGTTGCCCGTGTTACCGATGTACGTCAAAACATGGAAGTCATAGGCGTGATACAGATGGCGGACGATGCGCTCGAACACGGCGGCGATCATGCGCTCGAACAGCGGATGGTCCTCGTTCCGGTCGACCGAGGTCGCATCGACGGTGCACATGAGCCATCCCATACGCACGTACAGCCGAATCCGGAGCGGATACGAGATCAACGGGGACGAAGATGCATGAATCTCCGTCAGACCAAGGTTGGCCATGTTCTCGACCTGTAACGTGAATCCGCTACGCCTCAGTTGTTCTTCCATCTTCTTTTTCCAATTGATCGTCTCCATCGCATTCACTCGCTTTCTGTTGCCATGTCAGCTTTGTGGCTCATTGTGAAATTTTTCCCGTTTCTTGATTCATACAAACGCCTTTCCACCGGCATGTTCTGTCAGGCGCTTGAGTGCCTCGTCAAGCACCGGTCGTGCCGTCCCGAAATTGAGCCGTTCGAACGTCGTCCCTGACGCACCGAATGGGAGGCCTGGTGACAAGAACAGACGGACTTGCTCGTGCAGCCACTTCTTCCGCGCTTCCGGTTCAAGACCGAGCCCCGCGAAGTCGATCCAGAGGAGATAACTCGCCTCGGGCATGAACGTCTTCAATTGTGGTAGTTCTTCCTGGAGCCGCTCGACGAGGTACGTCGCCTGCTCTTCGAGTTCGGCCGTCAACTGGTCAAGCCAACGCTCGGCGCGCGAATCCGTGTAGGCGGCAATGATGGCCGTGTTCGCGAACGGTGTCGGCAGGACGTGATGTTTGTTCTGGACTTGGATGATTCGTTTACGCATCGCATCATCCGGACAGATGATGTAAGAAGCGAACAGTCCAGCGATATTAAACGCCTTCGACGGCGCACTCACCGTGATGACCGAGTCATCGAGTCGATTGAGGGCAGTGTGCCGTTGTGACGGGTACGTCAAATCAGCATGGATCTCATCAGTGACGAGGATGACGTCATGGCGACGTGCCAGCTCGACGACTTGCTTCAGCTCGGACTCGGTCCATACCCGTCCGACCGGGTTGTGCGGCGAGCAGAGCAAGAACAGCTTCGCCTTGCGCATCTGTGTCTCGAGCGCATCGAAGTCCATCTCGTAGCGACCATCGACTAGACGAAGCGGGGCGTCGAGCAACTCCCGTTTCAACCCGGTGACCAGTTCATGAAATGGCGGATAGACGGGCGACTGGATGACGACCCCATCCCCTTCCTCCGTCAACGCCTCGACGATATGCGTCAATCCCGGTACGACTCCACTCGAGAACAAGACGTGATTGGCATCGACGTTGAGCCCGTGACGGCGGTCGTACCATGAACTCACGGCCGCTTGCGCCTCTCTAGAGAATAATGTGTATCCGAACTCGCCTGTCGCGGCCCGCGCCGTGAGCGCCTCTGAGATGGACGGGGCCGTGCGGATATCGATGTCCGCCACCCAAAGCGGCAAGACGTCATCTTTCAAATGGAACCAGCGGTCGAGCCCGTCCCATTTCACCGAATCTGTTCCGGTCCGGTCAAGCGATTGATGTAAGATTGATTTCATGTTCATCCCTCCTACTCCTACTGTAACAAAAAACGGACGTCCGAGTCCGCAAAACGATGGCGGATTCGGGGCACGTCGGCTATAATCGACCGAGATACTACAAGGAGGTGAATCTGATGGACGTGACCGTCATCCGTCATAAACGCCGGAAACGGGCGGCTTTCTTCGTGACGCCGGACGGAATCGAGCTGCGGATTCCAGCTAGGCTCCCGAACCGGGTCGTTGAGACGATTTTAACGGAGCATGCCGGCTGGATCGAAGATCGCCTCGCCGCATTGCCGAAGCGTGACATCTTACCAGCCGACAGACTGCTTTTGCACGGAGAGACGTTCCCGCTCGTCAAACGTGATACCGAGACAAGGTTCCGTTTCGACGGCGAAAACTTTCACTGTCCCGCTGCATGGGACGAGTCATCGCTTCGGAAAGCGCACGAAGCTTGGCTCCGCGAGCGGGCTCTCGCCTACGTCACGAATCGGGCGCCCCACTATGAACGTCAGCTCGGTGTGAAGGCGAGCCGAATCCGCATCGGCCACCAAAAGACGCGCTGGGGGTCATGCAGTTCGACCGGGACGATCTCGATCAACGTCCGGCTCATGCTCGCCCCGCGGGACGTCATGGACTATGTCATCGCCCACGAATGGACCCATCTCGTTCATTTCGACCACTCGAAAGCGTTCTGGTCGAAGCTAGCGTCAGTGTATCCAGACGTCGCCGGCGCGATGGCCTGGTTGAAACAGCATGGCCATACGCTGCAAATCAAAAAAACCAATTGAACGTGTCCCTTTTCAGGAGGCATGTCCGATTGGTTTTTTTAGATGGCGGAGGTGAACCGCTCGGCTGTCCCGTTCAGCGATTCGGCCGACTGTTCGATATGCTCGAACCGCTCGAGTGTCTGTTCCATGATGCGCACACTCTCTTGAATGTCTGCACTGGAGCGGGATACACCGTCGACGATCGAGACGAGCTCTTTGTTCATCCCATCCGTGTTCGAGCGAACTTCGATGACGGCGCGTTCGACGAGACGTGACAGGTTCCGCACCTCGGTCGCAACGACGTTGAAGCCGAGACCGTGCTCACCTGCCCGTGCGGCCTCGATGGCGGCGTTGAGCGACAACAGGTTCGTCTGGGCGGCAATCTCTTTGATCGTACTGGCGATTTTCGTGATCTCGCCCGCCTGCTCTTGCAAGTTTGCGAGCGTCTTCAAGTTCTGATTCGAGTCCGCATCAAGGCGTTCGATCGTCTGTTTCAACTGTTGACTCTCTTCCATGCCGCGTTGGGCCCGGGTGTCGAGGTTTTCTGCCATGTCACGAAATGAGCGCGCGTATTCTTCGATCGTCTGTTGGCGACTCGTGATGTCGGAGGCGATTTTGACGACGCCGACGACTTCGTCCTGTTCATAGATCGGCATATAGGTGGCCTCGAGCCAAATCGAATCGCCACGGGCGTCGATGCGCTCAATCTTGTCGGCCGAACTGAAACCGTCGAACAGCTTGTTCCAAAACGCTTGATAATCCGGGCTGCTGACGAAACTTGGCGTGCAGAACAAGTGATGGTGCATCCCGATCATTTCGTCACGTTTATATTTCATTGCCTTGGCGAAGAGGTCGTTCACATCGACGACGCGTCGTTGACGGTCGAATCGGATCATCGCCACGTTGGCCTCGAGGGCACGGAGCACGTCAGGGGATGAGAGGCTAGCGGTCTTTGTCAGTTCCATTCCGATTATTCCTACCTTCTTTTCTCGATTTCCTTTAGTGCTTTATTCCTGGAATGTAGCGGAATTCTAGTGTACCCTGTGTGAAAAGTCCTGAATAGCGTCGGTTTTTGAAATCGAGTCAATATCTTGAATTTGAAGTGTTTTCCAGTTGGTTCACTGCTAAGTCCATGAACAAAGGACCCGTGCCATGCACGGGTCCCCTATCATTCCTGGTCATCGAATATTGATTTGAACAGCGTGACTTGGTCGGCCGTGAGTTCACCCCGGCTGTCCTGCGGCTCGATACCGCCGATCATCCGCTCATCGAACCAGATTCCGAAGTCGAGCGAACGTTCGGGCGCATCGTCCGGCGTGAACACGAACGTCGCTTTTACATCCGGGTCACGATCGATTGGGACGGGCTGGTCTTCCCATTTGATTTCTTCGGTCGTTCGGTCAAGCTCGGCATTCGTCTCAGCGTCGGTAATGGTGCGTGTCGACCCGTAGTCCCCATCAGTATGTATCGTTTGGTACTCGATACGAGACGGATCCACGTCTTCCTCGCTACTGGCACAACCTCCAAGCAACAGTCCCGCGCAGATGACATATCCAGCTAACATGCGTTTCAACAGCGCATCCCTCCCTGATTCACGTCCAATCTGTTCATTCGAAAGCTTGCGGGTACAGTTCTTGGAACGTCTCCGCCCCGACGCTCGACAGTTTGAACACTTCCCCGGTCTTCACGTCTTTCACATAGACATCGACTTTTTTCGAACGTTGCTGGTAGCTGACCTCGAACTGTTGCCCAAGATTTCCACGCAATAGCGTCAAATACTTATAATCTTCCGTTTCACCGCTCTTCGTCGACGGGCGCGCGGTCTCGATGGCTTCGACCAATCGATCATACGCCTCGCCACTCACGCTGACGGCGTCCGGATAAGGGAGCGGGACTTCACGGTGGTACGGATACTTATGGAGGTAAGCAATCGAAACCTTCTCTAACTCGGTAGAATCACTGAGCAACGGGATCGGTTTGAACCGCATCCACAAGGTCTTCGTCACCATCTGTCCGTCCACCTCGACCGTAATATCGTAAAGCGGAATTTGTTTCGACGGTTCCATCGTTCCACCTTCGAATACCCGACGGAAGGTCAGACTGTCTGCCCCATTGAGCAGGTCGGTATCTTGAAGAATGGATGAAGAGTAGCGAGCCCCGTCCCCGCCATAGGACATGAGCAGATGAGGCAGGTTCGTCTCCGTATCCCGCCCTAGTGCGATGAACACATCAAACTGTCTGAGGTTCGGCGAAAAGTCGAAGGATGGGTTAAAGAAGCCCCATTCTCCAATCCCAATCTCGACCGTGCCGTTAAATCCGGGGGACATCCTCATGAGCGTGACCGGATACGGCTCGATGTCTTGTCCATTCTCGTAGAAGGCGTCCGGCTCATGTAGCGAGGCCCGCTCGTTCTCCGTCGCGACATGGACGGTCGGAAGGAACGAGACTTCAGTACCAACTTCGTCTTTTAAGAAAGACGGCCGTGCCTCGAGCTCGACGGCTTGGTACCCTGGTATCCCATCCATTTGATGCGACCTACAGAGCGCATAGACCGCATCCCCTTCAACATATGTCACTTCGTCGAAGGCATATCCATCATAATCTTCAGTTATAAACGGGGCCCGGGTCGCATACGCCATCCCGAGCACCGAGAACGTCTCTTCGTCTAGTTCGGCCAATCGTTCTTTGTCTTCACATTGGTTCAAAATTGTTTCGGCATTTACTTCCGGCTCTTGACTGTTTATCGTAACCCGTTCGGCTTGCCAGTGCTCCTCGATATGGCCATAGCGGACGACGTCCACGTCTTCCGAGCAGCCTGCCGTCAACCATAACAGTGACAACGCCATCAACGCTCGTTTCTTCATGTTGATTCCACTCATTTCTTCTTCAAATCAGGGAAGTAAGACAAGAACGTCTCGGCCCCTTCGCTCGTCAGTTTATATGTCTCTTCGGTTGATCGGTCGGTCACGTAGATATCCAGCTTCTTCGATCGCTGTTTATACGTCACCACGAACTCTTGGCCTTTGAGCCCGTCGACGATTGTGAGGTAACGATAGTCTCCTTGATTGCCTGTGCGCTTTGTCGGCTCAGCCGAATCGATTGCTTGAATCAGGTCGTCCATCTCGTTACCTACCGCACGCAAAATGGTCGGATACGTCAAGGTTGACTCGTGATTGAATGGTTGTTGGTGGAGATAAATCAGAGGACCGCTCACAGACGGCATATACTGCTCTTCCGGATTGTCTTTGAGCGCCTTTTGTTCAGAAATCGTTAACAGTTCAGAGGCACGATATGTAATGGTCGCGATTTCGGTCACCGCTTTCCCGTCACGGGTATAATTGAACTCATACAATGGATAGGATTTGTCGGGTAATAGTTCCGAACGAAGTGGCAGTCGTTTGACTGTCAACTCTTCATACGACTGTTCTCCTTTTACCGGGTCGATAAGTTCATCTAGCGGACTCATTGTGAAATAGAGGTCCGCGAGCATCAATAAAACATAGGGTTTCTTTTCATCGGGATGATATCCGATTGCGATTTTTACCTCATCTATGTGTGCCATCATCGGGTCGAACATAAGCACTGGGAAAGCGAGTTGTCGATCTCCAATGGTCAATTCCACCTCGCCGTGGAAGGCCGGTATGAACGTGACGATGGTATCAGGAAAAGGTTCGACAGCATTATTCGGCTCCAATAATCCATCCGTATCGAGGAATTCTGCTTGAGTAGTTTCGTCGGCAGGTTTGATGAAAGGGTTTCGTTGAATTCGCTTCCCGTTCTGTGTATCAACGAATGGGGGGAATGACTCAATGACCTCGGCTTGAAAGCGTTCCGAGAGCATATCGCGACAAAGTGCATAATGCTCATCGCCTTTGATGTACGTCACCGATTTATATGCATATTCATCTCCCGTATCGGTCATCTGATGGCGATTCGCGATGACCGTATCGTAAACCGTCAAGTCTCCCTTCAATTCAGTCGTCAATTCCCCGGTACAGGCCTGTAACGTCTCACCGACCGATTCGAGGGCTTCCGGTTGCTCTAAGGAATACTTGTTAACGGTCCAATGCGCATCGACATACGACAAGTTCACGACGTCTGGCTTTTCCCCACCGCAACTGGCCAATAAGCCCATGGATAATACGAGTGCACTGGCTAACTTTTTCAAATCATCCGCCCCTTAAAATCTATTTGTACCAATTTTACCATTATATGACTTTAAGGAGGAACAGGAAAAACCCGTCCACTCTCATGGACGGGTTCGCTCATTCAATTATACGGCTTGATCAATCGCACGCGTCAGTCGCGTCTCGACGTCGTGGGCGATCGATTGAAGCGACTCATCCTCAATCAGCTCGATCAGTTTCGTCGGCTTCGGCATCCCGACATGGGTCGCCCCGTCTTTCGTGAAGACAGCGAGCTTACAAGGCAGGAAATAGCCGCCTTCCCGATGTGCCGTGATGACTTTCTTCGCTTCTTTCGGATTACATACTTCAAGGATGCGATAGTCCCCGTCGATCGCTTGGCCTTTCTCTTCGAGCGTCTCGCTCAAATCAAAGTCCCAGAGCACTCCGAACTCTTCTTCCTTGAGCGTCGCTTTCAGCTTCTCGACGACCGCTTCGACCGTCTGGTCTGTCTTGACCGTGTAATCAAACATGTAAATCCCTCCTCGGTTATGGTCTCTTTCGTCATGTACCCGAACTGACTGACGACAAATCGTCCGATGGCGATAAAAAGTATATGTGATTTGAAACATATTTCGCGTTCGAAACGTATGAATGAGAGAAAATAGAGAAGTCCATACTTACGTAAAGGAGAAGTGGTTGCCGTGACGGTCACCGTATTCACACATACAAGCTGCAGTTCTTCCCGTAAGACGATTGATTGGTTACGCGAACAGAACATCCCATTCATCGAGAAGAAATTGACCGATCAAGGGATGTCGTTCACCGAGTTCAAAGACATGCTCCGCCTTACCGAGAACGGGACGACCGACCTGTTGTCCGTCCAAAAGAGCGTGTACAAACAAGCGGCGGACCAACTTGACGAGATGTCGCTCCGTGAGCTGTACAGCTTTGTGGCGTCGCACCCCCAAATCTTAAAGAGTCCGATCGTCGTCGACGACAATCGGATTCAAATCGGGTTCAGCGAGAAAGAGATTCGTACGTTCATCCCGCGCCATGACCGAATCGCCGAATTGAAACGATTGCTCGACAACAAATAAGAGCCCTGCCGAAGCAGAGCTCTTTTCTTATGCTTTCTTGAGTCGGGCCGCCAAGCGGTTACCGAACGATTGAATCGATTGGACGAGCAGGATCAAGACGAAGATGGTCACGTACATGACCTCCGGCTCGAACCGGAGATGCCCGTATTGGTAAGCGATATCACCGAGTCCGCCTGCCCCGACGAGTCCTGCCATCGCGGTCGCCCCGATCAAACCGATCGTCGCGATCGTCAAACCGAGCACGATCGATGAGCGGGCCTCCCGGATCAACACGTACCAGATGATTTTACGGGTCGAGATGCCCATCGCCTCATACGCCTCGACGACCCCGCGGTCGACCTCGAGTAGCGCCGACTCCATGAGCCGGGCGATATACGGGGCCGTGAACACGATGAGCGGCAACAGGACGCCTTGGACGCCAATCGTCGTACCCATGATAAAACGGGTGAACGGGAGGATAAAGAATAAGAGAATGATGAACGGGATGGAACGGACGACGTTGATGACGCTCGATAAGATGCCGTAGAAATAACGGTTGGCGAGCCGGCCGTTCGGTCGCGTCAAGACGAGAAGCGTCCCGAGCGGCAGTCCGATCAACGTCGAGATGACGAGCGCGATGCCGGTCATCGTGAGCGTCTGGATCGTCCCCGTCCAAATCAAGTCACCCCAATTTTCCCAAAACTGAAGCATGGTTCGTCACCTCCTTCACTTTCACACCGCTCGCCTCTAAGAAGCGGACGGCTTGATCGGTCTGGGCCTTATCGCCGTCCAAATGGACGAGCAGATTGCCGACGAGACCGCCTTTTAGCTTTTTTATGCCGCCCCCGATGATATTCGGGAGCAAGCCGAACCGTTTCGTCAACTGGGCGAGCACAGCCTGTTCACTCTGATGACCGATGAACGACAAGTTGACGAGCATCCCGTGCGTGCTCAACTCATCAACGACCTCTTTCGGGACATCGAGGTTCGTCTTCAAGAACTTGCGTGTCGTCGCATGCTGCGGGTCCGAGAACACGTCGAGCACGTCCCCTTCCTCGATGATCCGGCCGGCCTCGATGACCGCGACCCGGTCACAGATGCGCTCGATGACTTCCATCTCGTGCGTGATCAAAAAGATCGTCAGTCCGAGCTCGCGGTTGATGTCGAGCAAGAGGTCGAGGATCGACTCGGTCGTCTCCGGGTCGAGCGCGCTCGTCGCTTCGTCGCTGAGCAGGATATCCGGCTCGTGCGCGAGGGCCCGGGCGATGGCGACACGTTGCTTCTGTCCGCCCGAGAGTTGCTCGGGATAGTGTTTCCGATGGTCCGTCAAGCCGACGATGTCGAGGTATTTGTCGACGCGAGCACGGATCGTTGCCTTGTCGAGACCTTCAAGCCGGAGCGGGATGGCGACGTTCTCTTCGACAGTCGCCGTCTTGAGCAGGTTGTAGTGTTGTAAGATCATTCCGATTCGATGGCGGAGTTTTGAGAGCCCACGTTTGTCGAGCTTCGTGATGTCCTGTCCTTCGATCTCGACCTGGCCCGACGTCGGGCGTTCGAGCAGATTGATCATGCGGATGAGCGTGCTCTTGCCGGCCCCGCTTCGGCCGATGATACCGAAGATTTCGCCTTTCTCGATCGTGAGCGAGACGTCGTCGAGTGCGGTGACGGCACCTTTGTTCACCGTGAACGTCTTCGTGATTCCTTTAAGTGCGATCATAGGACCTCCTTAAAACGCCGGGACGATTGAGCCGTTGAACGTCTCTTCGATGAACGTCCGGACCTCGTCCGAGTGATAGTATGATTTGAGTGTCGCGACGACTTCGTCATCCTTGTTATCGGTGCGGACGACGACGTAGTTCGGATACGGGTTGTCGACCGTTTCTTCGTTGAACAAGGCGTCCTCGTTGATCGACAGGCCGGCACCCATCGCGAAGTTCGTGTTGATGGCCGCGAGTGCGACTTCCGGGAGCTGGGTCGGGAGCTGAGACGCCTCGAGCTCGATGAATTCGAGGTTGAGCGGGTTTTCAGCGATGTCGCGTTTCGTCGCCTTGTCCGTCAAGCCTTCCTTCAGCGTAATGAGGCCCGCTGTCTCATACAGACGGAGTGCGCGCAGTTCGTTCGCCGGGTCGTTCGGGACGGCGACCTTGTCGCCTTCTTTCAAGTCCTCAATGTCGGTCAACTTTTCCGAGTAAAGACCCATCGGGAACGCGACGGTCTTGAACACATCGTCGATCTTATAGCCTTTGTCGGACTTTTGCAGTTCTAGGAATGAGAGCGTCTGATAACTGTTCACGTCGAGGCTACCCTCGGCGAGCGCCGTGTTCGGCGTATTATAGTCATTGAACACTTTGATATCGAGTTCGAGGCCGTCTTCGGCCGCGAGTTCTTTCACTTTCTCGGCGATCTGTTGGTGCGGCCCGCCCGTGACGCCGATCGTGAGCGACTCCGTGCTGAGCGCCTCGCTCGCGTCCGATTGTCCGCATGCCGAGAGCGCGATGGCGGCGAGTAATGATGTTCCTGCAAGTACTGTTTTCTGTTTGATGTTCATTTGTTTTCCTCCTCCAAAATGAAAGCCCGCTACTCATTCAGAGTGGCGGGCACGACAAGTCAAAGTCGGACACGCTCATCTCCCAGACGATATCGTCTGTTGGAATTAGCACCATGATCATTACGATCTGGTTGCCGGGTTTCACAGGGCCAGTCCCTCCACCACTCTTGATAAGCAATCGGTCTATTAAGTTGTTATCATCTTACTTTTAATTCTTTTAATTGTAAATAGAAAATTGTAAATTTTCAAAAATTATTTTCAAAAAGTCTTTATCGAGTGGTTCCGGCAACTGTTGCAGTTCGGTTTCCGTCATGACGGAGTCGACCAGTACCGGGATGTCGCCCGACCCGACCCCGAGCGCCTCGAGCGTCGTCGGTGCACCGAACCGTTTCAACCAGGCCTCCAAATACGGAGCATCGGCCGAGCGACGCAACCGCTCCTGGACGATTAGGCCGAAGCCGACCTTGTCTCCATGCAAGAAAGAGTGGGTCGACTCGAAGCGGCTGAGTGCATTATGGACCGCATGGCCCACGGCGACGCGTGTCCCGGCGTCACCAAATCCTCCGACGGCACCTCCAATGGCGAGCACGTGATCGACCGCGAAGCGGACGTCGTCACTATACGACTCAAAAGCGTGCTCGCTCAATTCAAGTTCGACGAGACGCCCGCACTGCTCGGCCAAGACGAGTCCGGTGTTGACGCCGGCGTCAGCTGAGCTGTCACCACTCAAATAACGGGCCTCGTAAAACTTCGCGACCGTGTCGATGACACCGGCCCGAAAGTATTCATATGGTGAGCGCGAGATGACCCGTGAGTCAACGATGACCCGTTCGATGACGACGCGGAACATGTCGTAGCGGTCGTAGCTCCCGTCCTCCTGATAGACGACGCTGAGCGGTGTGAACGCCGCACAGTTCGAGGCGAGCGTTGGGACGACGATGAGCGGGACGTTCCGTTGATAGGCGACGAGTTTGGCCGTATCGACGAGCTTGCCGCCTCCGACGGCGATTAACACGTCGGCGTCCAACGGTTTGAGCCGTTTGACTTCCGAGTCCGTGCACTCCCCGCTGAACCTTGTTGCCGGATAGTCCGCGATGGCCGGAAAGATGGCTCGGACGACGTCATACCCGTTCTGACCGTGCAGGACGTGGGCACGTCGGCCGTCGACTAAGTCATCAAGACGGTCGAGCGCGTCATCGGCGTGGTCATATTCAAGGACGGCCTGACGAATCATGCGCGCACCTCCTCATAGGCGGCAAACAACCGCTCGATTCGTTCGACGGCCTCGTCAATCTTCGGTTCCGGTGAGACGAGACCGAAGCGGACGTATCCGTTCCCTTCCGAACCGAAGAAATAGCCCGGGGTGACGGCGACACCGGCTTCATGCAGCAGTTTCCGCGAGAACGACTTGGCATCACCCTCAGGCACTTTCGCCCAGACGAAGAACGAGCCTTCCGGCGGTTCGACGGCCCAGCCGGCCCGGTTCAACCCGTCGATCAGGCGATCACGCCGTGCCTCGTACAGTCGTGCCAAGTCATCGCGAATGGTACGGGGCGCCTCGAGCGCAGCGACAGCCGCCGCCTGGATGGCCGAGAACACGCTGACGTGGACGTGGTCCTGATACGTGTTGATCGCCTCGATGATGTCCGCGTTCCCGACGGCGAAGGCGACGCGCCAACCGGACATGTTGAACGCTTTCGACATCGTATATACCTCGATGCCGACTTCTTTCGCCCCTTCCGCCTGCAGAAAGCTAGGCGGGACATGGCCATCGAATCCGATGCTGCCGTATGCGAAATCGTGGACGACCATCAAGTCCCGCTCCCGGGCGAAACGGACGGTATCGTCAAAGAAAGCGGGTGAGGCGACGGCTCCCGTCGGATTGCTCGGGTAGTTCAAATACATGAGTCTTGCATCTTGCGTATCGAGCGTCTCATAGTCCGGCAAGAAGCCGTTCTCTTCCCGGAGGACGAGGTCACGGACGACGGCACCGGCGAGTCGTGCCCCCGAGATGTAATCAGGATAGCCGGGATTCGGTAGCAAAATCCCGTCGCCAGGTTCGAGCACACATTGCGGCAACGTGATGAGACCAGATTTTGAGCCGATGAGAATCGCTACTTCTGTCTCGGGATCAAGTTCGACTCCATACTCATTCAAATAGAACGTCGCCACTGCTTGCTTCAGGCGGGCCTGACCGCGGAACGGACCGTATTGATGGGTCGAGGCATCAAGGAGCGCCGTCTGAAGCGCGTCACAGATCGGCTCAGGCGTCGGCAAATCCGGCGTCCCTTGACCGAGTCGGATGATATCGCGACCGGCCTGTTCAAGTGCTGCGACTTCATCGGCGAGTCCGACAAAGTGTTGGGGTGGTAAAGTTTTAAGTAAGTGTGAGCGTCTGTCTGTCATGAATAGTCCTCCTATGCAAAAAACACCCCTTTCCGCGGAAAGGGGTGTCGAGATACGGACGTATTCAAACAACCACCTTTCCATCTCTCAAGGTCACCTTGCTGGAATTAGCACAGTATTGGAACAATCTGTTGCTGAAGCATCATCGGGCCAGTCCCTCCGCTTCTCTTGATAGAAAGTGTTTTTATATGCGATTTGTCTTTTTGTAATATGTCACTTAGTTAACCAAACGTTACCAATCTTGTCAATCCTTTTTCGAAAATGGGTGTGGCCTATTGAATCCCGATAAAAAAAAGGTCATAGTACAAAGTGAACACTATTCTACAAAATTTAAAAGATGAGGGGATGGACCTTTGGAATTAAATCGTCAATTGATTTGGAAGTTGAGCGTGATCGGATTGATTCTGCTCGTCCTATGGAAAGTCATCAGTGAACCGGACACGATTTCTAGTGTGTTGCACTACACGTTCCAGTTGCTGACGCCGATTATCATGGGAATTGCCATCGCGCTGCTCCTGAATACCGTCCTGTCCTATATAGAAGAACGGTTTCAATTAAAACGCTATCAAGGTTTGCTGATCCTTTACATCGTCTTCATCGGGATTCTTGTCATCTCCGCTGTGACATTGTTCCCGCGCATCTACTCGAGTGTGGCCTCACTCATCGAAGAGCTCCCGTTCTACATCCGACAGATTGACGGGTTCCTCGCCCAGTTGAACACGTACTTGAAAGAGTACAACGCGACGATTGCCCAAGCCATCGATTTCAGCCGCTTCGAGGAACGTTACTCGGGCTGGGTCGAGACCGCCGTCTTGTCGTCGGTCAGCTACGTGTCGAGCTTCACGATGACGCTCATCAATTTCTTGATTGGGATCGTCATCTCAATCTATCTGTTGAAAGACAAAGAGGTTTTTGCCCGCATGTTCAAGCGGCTGTTGTATGCGATGTTCCCGGTCGCGTCGGCTAAGACGACGATCGACATCTTTCAAGAGATGGATTACATCTTCAAACGCTATATCATCGGGAAGTCGATCGACTGCCTCATCATCGGGGTGTTGGCCGTCGCCGGTCTGTTGATCATCGGGGCACCTTACGCGCTTCTACTCGGCGTCATCGTCGGCGTCTTGAATTTTATCCCGTACGTCGGTCCGCTGCTCGGGATGATTCCGGCGTTCATCATCACCTATTTCTATGACCCGTTCACGGCGCTCATCGTCCTCTTGTTCATCTTCTTGTTGCAACAATTCGACGGACTCTGGCTCGGCCCGAAGATTCTCGGCGACAGCGTCGGCATCACCCCGTTTTGGGTCATCACGTCGATCATCATCGGGGGTAGCCTGTTCGGTCTCGTCGGGATGTTCATCAGTGTCCCGGTCACGGCGATGATTCAAGTCGTGTTCTCTCGGTTGATCGACTACCGGCTCAGCCGAAAGAATTTGAACGAATTATTATGACACATTGACGATTTATGTTGACACATTTCACGGAAATATCATAATCTTGAAGAGAAGACAGTCCAATGCAGAAAGGAGAGGTACCGATGTCAGTCATTCAACGCTCGCACGTCCAAGTTCATATTGACCGGCAGGCGCCTCTCCGTGATTTGAATCCGTGATGTCGCCTGCCTTCCGAGGCATGCCTAAGATCGTAGGGACGCGTATGCCTTTGTGCATGCTGCGTCCCTTTTCTTATTCTATCAACTAAAGCAGGTGACCTTAATGATTCAATCACTCAAACAGCTCGACCGTAACATTTGGATCCGCTTCCTCGGAGAGACGATCACCGGTGTCATGATGTTCATGATCGCACCGTTCCTCGTCCTCTACTATAGCGACAAGCTCGACAGTTATATCCAGGTCGGGGTCATCATGGCGACCGGACCAATCATGGCGCTCATCGGATCGGTCGTCGGTGGACGGCTCGCAGACCTGTATGGCCGCAAACCAATCATGATGGCTGCCATTCTTGGCGACGCCCTCGCCCTAGTCGGTTTCGCCTTCGCCGAAACGTTTTGGCCGCTCCTTTTCTTGAACGCCATGCTCGGTTTGACGAACTCATTGTTCCACCCGGCCGCAAGCGCGATGGTAGCCGATGTGACCGAGCCCGAACAGATGAATGAGGCGTTCGGTCTGTTGCGGATGGGGCACAATATCGGGGCTGCATTCGGCCCGCTCCTCGGGAGTGCCGTCCTCTTTATCGACCGGCAGTATATCTTCTACTCGGCCGCTCTCGTCTTCGTCTTGTACGCACTCGTCCTCGGTCGCTTCATCCGGGAGTCACTCCCAGAGACGACCGATGTCGACACGCCATCGAACCGGGATGTCCTGCGCGTGTTCTACAATGACAAGGTGTTCCTCGTGTTCATCTTTGCCGGTGTCTTCATCTCGATGGGCTTCTCGCTCATCGAGAGCATGCTGCCCCTCTTCTTGAGAGAGTCGATGCCATCGTACACCGATCGTGAGAACCCTTTCGCCTATATGCTCGCCTTGAACGGCATCATGGTCGTGTTGTTCCAGTTTCCGATCGCTTCGAAACTCGGCCGCAAGTCGTTCGGCAACGTCATGCTCGCCGGGGCGACCATCTTCGGGGTCGGCATGATTCTGATCGCCGTCATGCCGCGTCTCCTCTATTCACTCGGGACACCGTACCTCGTTCTCGTCAGCGTCTTGCTCGCGGTGTACGCCTTCTATACGCTCGGCGAGATGATCATGTCCCCGGTCCAACAGACGTTCATCGCCTTGATCGCTCCGGAGAATATGCGCGGTGCCTACAACGGGGCCGCCAGCATCCAATGGTTGATCGGCGGGGTGACCGCACCGATCATGGCAAGCTTGTTCTTCGACCAACGCGCCGGACATATCGCGTTGATCCTCGTCGGGGCGGCCAGCTGCGTGTCGGGATTCATCTATTGGCAACTTGGACGCCGCGTCAGCGCAGCCGAAGCGAAACAAAAGACAGCTTGACTTATAAAACCACACTGAACCTAGTCGTTTAGTGTGGTTTTTGATTTCGTTCGAACATCATTAAATTTTGAATTTTTCATTCGTTTATTCTTTACAAACATAATGATTCTTTTTTATGATGATACGGTTAAGGAGGGATCTTTCATGGAAAGGATCGATAAACAGAAAATTGTGGACAGCGTGCCACAAAAAGGTTTTTTCGGACAGCCTAAAGGCTTGTTCACGCTATTCTTCACTGAGTTTTGGGAACGGTTCTCGTATTACGGGATGCGCGCCATCCTCGTGTTCTACATGTACTACGAGGTATCTGAGGGCGGTCTCGGTCTCGACCAGAATGTCGCCTTGTCGATCATGTCGGTATACGGCGCACTCGTCTACATGTCGGGGGTCATTGGGGGATGGCTCGCCGACCGTGTCTTCGGGACGTCTCGGGCCGTCTTCTTCGGCGGCGTGTTCATCATGCTCGGTCATATCGTCTTGTCGATTCCAGGCAGCCTGACGTTCTTGTTCATCTCGATGGCACTGATTGTCATCGGTACGGGCTTGTTGAAACCGAACGTTTCAAGCATCGTCGGTGACCTGTATCACGAGACGGACCGTCGTCGTGACGCCGGGTTCAGCATCTTCTATATGGGGATCAACCTCGGTGCCTTCATTTCACCTTTGATTGTCGGTGGGGTCCAAAAGAGCTACGGCTTCCATTGGGGCTTCGCACTCGCCGCGGTCGGGATGTTCATCGGTCTTGTCGTCTTCCTCGTCACGAAGAAAGGCAACCTCGGTCTTGCCGGTTCATATGTGCCGAACCCGTTGACGCCGTCTGAGAAGAGAAACGCGATCAAGTATACGACGATCGCGGTCGTCCTCATCGGTGGCCTGTTGGCCGTGCTCATCCCGCAAGGTTTGTTCACGATCAACACGTTCATCGGCCTCGTCGGTGTGTTCGGGATCGCCATTCCGACGATTTACTTCATTATCATGTATCGCAGTCCGAAAACGACGGAAGTCGAACGGTCACGGATCATCGCCTACATCCCGCTCTTCATCGCCTCGGTCATGTTCTGGGCGATTCAAGAGCAAGGGGCGACGATTTTGGCCAGCTATGCCGATAAGCGGACCGATCTTGAATTTTTAGGAATCACGCTCTCACCGGCCTGGTTCCAGTCGCTCAACCCGCTGTTCATTATCATGCTCGCACCGGTGTTCGCATGGCTTTGGGTCCGACTCGGTGACCGTGAGCCGAGCATCCCGACGAAATTCGCGTTCGGGATCTTGTTCGCAGGGTTAAGTTTCTTGGTGATCTTGCTCCCGGCCTATTTCGGAGGCCCGGACACGCTCGTCAACCCGCTCTGGCTCGTCCTTAGCTACTTCATCGTCGTGCTCGGTGAGCTCAGCCTGTCGCCGGTCGGTCTGTCGGCGACGACGAAACTCGCCCCGGCCGCTTTCTCGGCCCAGACGATGTCGCTCTGGTTCTTGTCGAACGCTGCGGCGCAAGGGATCAACGCTCAGCTCGTCCGTTTCTATTCACCGGAGAACGAGATGCTCTACTTCGGGATTATCGGTGGCGCGGCCATCGTCCTCAGTCTGATCCTGTTCGCACTCGCCCCGGTCATCAAAAAGTATATGCGCGGCATTCATTAAGCGTAAAAGCCCATTCCTCGGCCGAGGAATGGGCTTTTGTATGCTTTGCTTATTTACGGACTTGGATGAGCGACAAGTAGCGGTCGATCAAGTCATGGTTGAAGTAATCGTGGAACCGGTCCGACTTGAGCGATTGAATCGACTCATGGAAGGTCGCCGGGAGTGACGAGATGCCTTGACTCTCGATTTGTTTGGCCGAGTACTCAAACAAGTCGTCCTCGTTCGGTGATGACGGCTCAAGCTGTTGCTCGATCCCTTCGAGTCCAGCGTAAATCAGGGCCGCGAGGGCGAGATATGGGTTGGCGCTCGGGTCTGGGTTACGGACTTCGACGCGTGTCGCACTGCCGCGTGACGCCGGGATTCGAATCATCGAACTGCGGTTCGACGGGCTCCAACAGATGTTGACCGGTGCCTCGAAGCCTGGAACGAGACGTTCATATGATTCTGGGAGCGGGTTCGTGAAGATGGCCGTCGCACGGGCATGCTTCAAGATGCCTTCGATGAAATGACGAGCTGTGACCGACAGGCCGTAATCCGACTCCGGCTCTTCGAACGCGTTGACCGTCGGATTGCCGTCCTTGTCGTTCTTCCAGACCGAGATGTTGAGGTGCATCCCCGAACCGTTCACGTCGCGGAGCGGTTTCGGCAAGAACGACACTTTCGCGTTTTTCTCTTGGGCTGCCAACGTGACGATTTCTTTGAAGAACTGGATGTTGTCGGCCGTATGCAACGCGTCATCGTACTTGATGCCGATCTCGTGCTGGGCCGGTGCCACTTCATGGTGGACCGCTTCGATGTTGAAGCCGACATCGCTCAACCGGTTGGCGATATGTTGACGTACCTCATAGCCTTTGTCTTCCGAACGTGTCGAGAAGTATCCGGCCTCGTCATAGAACTCTCCGTTTTCGTCGAAGATGAAGAATTCCGGCTCGGCACCGACGAAGATCGAGTATCCGTCACGAGCAGCGCGCTCGAGGGCATCCTTCAAGACGTTACGCGGGTCGAACTCATACCGTTCCCCGTCTGGTGTGCAGACGTCACAGAAGAACGCGAGGATGCTCTCGTCCCCGTCCTGTTCGTAGCGTGGACGATCTAAATCCGGTCTCAAGAATAGGTCTGAGTTTTTGATGGAAGAAAAACCAGCGATGGATGAACCGTCAAACATCGTCTTCCCTTCAAAAACTTCCGGCAACAATTTTGCAGAGAGAGTCAATAGCTTCAAGTCTCCAAGCACGTCGGAGAAGTACATGTGGATCTGAGTGATCCCTTTCTCCTGAACCGTTTTTTCAATCTCTTCTTGCTTCTTCCTGTTGCCATCCTTGTCAGTTCCGAATAGATTAGCCATGATTCTAAAAAACCTCACTTAAGTTATTTGACAGATCAACACTGTCATGACGCACCTTGCGTACGCTTCTCCTTAAGTCATAACCCACTTTAAAAAATGTTAAACCCCTAATTTGAAACATCGGGCTGAAAGTGGCTCATTCCGCCGTCGCTTGTTATGATGGGGAGAGACTGAAAAGAGAGGAAGAACGCTGTGAACATTTTTATGACCGGTGCGACCGGATTTTTAGGAGGACGGCTCGCCCGCGAGTTGATTCATCGAGGCCACACGTTATGTGTCCTCGCCCGCACGCCTGAAAAAGTGGAGGCGATGTTCTCGCAGGACGAACGCCGCTCGATGACAGTGCTGGCCGGGGATTTGACCGCCCCGTTCCTTGGAGCGGACGATGAGTTTATCAAAAAACATGAGCGGAGCTTCGACTTGGTGCTCCACATGGCCGCGCTCGTCAAATTCGACGAGGAGCTCCGCGATGAGCTGTTCGAGACGAACTTGACGGGGACGCAGCAAGCGCTCGCCCTCGCGAAAGCTTTGCACTGCCCCCGCTTCTTCCACGTCAGTACGGCCTATACGCTCGGCGCACGCGAGATCGGAGATGAGTCGCTGTATGCGACCGATCAGACGTTCCATAACCCGTACGAGGAGAGCAAGGCCCATGCCGAACAAG
This sequence comes from Exiguobacterium sp. s28, assembly GCF_018618135.1. Classification (NCBI taxonomy): domain Bacteria; kingdom Bacillati; phylum Bacillota; class Bacilli; order Caryophanales; genus Exiguobacterium; species Exiguobacterium sp. s28. The sequence continues at coordinate 79,982 of NZ_JACSLL010000005.1, forward strand.
CCGTCTGGGAAGCCCGGCATGACCTGGCCGTCTCCATTTTCCGGCCCGCCATCATCGTCGGCGACTCGAAGACCGGCGAGGCCGATTCGAAGTTCACGATGTACGGCTATATGCGGGCCCTGGAAGTGTTCAAGCGTCGACTCGAACGCAAAGGCGCGCCTGTCGGTCCGATCCGACTCCTCGGCTCCGAGACGGGCACGTCGAACCTCGTCCCGGTCGACTACGTCGCCGACGTGCTGCTCGCGGCCATCGAACACGCCAAGCCGGATACCATCTATAACGTGACGAACGATGCCCCGCCGCGCAACGAGACGATGCTCGAATATATGAAGCAGGCGCTCGAGTTCCCGCATTTGAAAATCACCGAGACGGCGACGTCCTCGTTGAGCAACGTCGAGCAGACGTTCAACGAGATGGTAAAAGTGTTCAACCCGTACTTGAACCGCAACATCTCATTCCAGGATGCGAACACGAAACGCCTGTTGCAGGACGCCGGGTTCAAACCGCTCGATTTGAATGAGCGCTCGCTGCGCCGGATCGTGAACGCCTATTACGAGACGAAATGACAACAGCCGGGACTGATCCGTATCAGTTCCGGCTGTTTTTATGATTTGTCGCAAACGAGGACGATCTTCCCGGCTTGGATTTCACTTTCGAGTGATTCGACCATCTCTTTCGTCAGACCGAGGCTCTCGAGCTGATCGATGCGGTCATCCGAGTTTTTCGTGAACTTCGACATGAGTGATTCCCACAATCCTTTTTCAGTGATGCGGTATGGTTGTACACCTGCTTCTGCGGCAAGACGCACCGTCAATTCTTCATCTTTGGCAAATAAGTAAATGTTCTCGTTGACACATCCGCCTGACACCATTCCATTCACTTCATGGTCGACCGAGGTCATATCCCGCACGATTCTTGTTTCTAACATATTCATCCTCCTAAACGTCCGCTGTTCTAAAATCGAATAATATACTATTCCCGAAAAATGAGTCGTAAAACCCATTTTCCGTCAGCGATTTGAAAAAGAGGGACTCAAGAAAACGTGGCGGTCCAGTCATCGATTCCAAAATGATCGACGATGCCTTGGATTCGTGCCCGTTCCTCCGGTTCAGACGAGACCCCTTCACGGCTGAGACGGACGATATTGACCCCGGTCTGCCAATCGATCTTCCCCGCCCGATAACCGGCCTGTTGCAACAGGCCGGCGACGATCTCGAGCTTCTCGCGCTCCATCGATTTCAATGTATGGCTCACTCTCACATGCGACACTCCTTCCCGTTCCAAGCCGTATTGTATCATAGGGACGGCAGACAGGTGCGACAGCGATTTCAATGATGCTATACTACTTATAATGAGACAAGGAGTGATGTAGATGCCGAGACAGGATATGAATACGATCATGCTCGACTATATGAATGAGAAAGAGGATTACGAGGCGTTCGCCGCCAAACTGAAGTCGCTTCTCAGTGAACTATTGAATGACGCCGGGATTCAGTTCCACTCGATCGTCGCCCGGGCCAAGGAAGCGGAGAGTCTATATGCCAAACTGTCCCGCAAACCGTACCAATACCGGTCATTGCGCGACGTCCAAGACTTGGCGGGGATTCGGATCGTGACCTATTTCCATGACGACGTCCGGGCCGTGGCCCAAATCCTTGAGGACGAGTTCCGAATCGACCGTGAACAGTCGATTGATAAATCCACCCTGCTCGACCCGAACGAGTTCGGCTACCTCTCGGTCCATTACGTCGTCGGTTTGAGTAACAAGCGGCTCGCCCTCGGAGAGTATCGCCGCTTCGAAGAGAAAGAGGCCGAGATTCAAGTCCGGTCCATCTTGCAACACGCCTGGGCCGAGATTGAGCACGACTTAGGCTATAAAAACCCGAACGCCGTCCCGCCGGAGATCAAACGCAGTTTCAGCCGTGTCGCGGGACTGCTCGAAATCGCTGATTCCGAGTTCGTCAACATCCGCAAGCAACTGCGGACGTTCGAGCAGGAGACGGTCGAACGGATCGTCGAGTCACCGGACAAAGTGAGCATCACCCGGGACAACTTGAACTATTATATCGCCAATGACGTCACTGTCGAGAAGCTCGATAACGCCATCTTCCAGAGCGACTGGTTGCTCGACACCGACCTGTCGACGATTATCGAATTGACGCGCATGTTCCATTACGCCGAGATTCGCACGTTCCAGGACTTGAGTGACACGCTCGACCGTTACTTCAACCGGGCCATCCAATGCGCGACGCTCTTACCGTCGTCATTGTTGCCGCGGCAAGGGATGGGCGTTGTCTACGCTGTCCTCGCCAAGCTGCTCGCCGAAGGGGATGACCAGCAGATCGAGTTCTTCTTCCGCCGCTTCTATCCGGACTTGAAACATTACGATGAAGTCATCCAAGAACTTCGCATCCGTGAAGAGCCATCATAACTTTACAGACTTCATGTTTTTGTTGTAGAATGTTTTTATGTTCTGAAATATATGCAAATAATGATATTTACCTAGGAGGTACGCTTGAGGATGACAACACCTGTACAAACAGCATCCCGCCGTCAGCTCGTCGCTGATGCTGAGCGAGGGATTCGCATGAACTATCGCGGAGTGAAGAAAAACCTCCGGTCGATGTTCTCTCAATACTTGACGCGCAACGAATTCTTCATCCTTCGTTCGCTTTGTCAAAACAGTCCTCAAATCGCCTCGGCCTTATCGAACGAGTTTCAGTTCTCGGCTTCGATGATCACGGCACTCGCAGATGAGCTCACGAAAAAAGGATTGATCTCACGCGAACGTAGCGAACGCGACCGCCGCGTCGTCGAGTTACAGGCGACCGAGGAAGGTCGTGCCTTGTTCGAGACGTTAGAAGATATGAAAATCGAGTACTTGATGGACGTGTTCGAAGACTTTTCAGATGACGAATTGATTCTTCTGTCCAAATTGCTTGATCGAATGGACGCATAAAAACGACTGGGCCCGATTCATTTCGGCCGCAGTCGTTTTTCTTGTGTCGTCCTACAAACGAAAAAACCCTCGGTCAAGGCAGTTGCCTTGTGCGAGGGTTTTTTCGTTCATGCTTTGGCGATTGCCGTGACGACGATCCGGTCACGATATCCGTGTTCCGGGTCATATGGGCCCGCACATGTGATGAGCTGAAGCCGTGTCGCTTGGGTCGCCGCAAAGATCGAGGCGAGCGGAACGTCTTCGAGTCGGTACCGTTCGACGGAGACGACTTCATACTCGATCACCTTTTTGCTACGCTGGAGCGTCACCGATTCTCCGAGGCGCAGTTCGCCAAGGTTTGCGAAGATGGCCGGTCCGCGAAGGTCATCGAGATGACCGGATAGTACGACGTTACCCGTCGCACCCGCTTTGGCCCCGTAACGATACCATCCGACCTCATCAGCGTCTGTCGGCGTATCCATCCGGTCGAGTCGGTCTTTCCCGACCGGTTGGATGACGGCATCGACATCAATTGACGGAATCTTCAGTCGTTTTGGGACGAACGTATCTGTGTGAAAAGATTGACGATCGATCTCGGTCGCTGACAGGACGAGCGGGTCGGCGAAACCGACGGTCGTCAGTTTCGAGTCCGCGTCCGGTGCGTCCGCGCCCGGTGCGATCATAAGGAACGATAGCGTTCCGATCAAGAGAAGCTTAAGCGTCTTGCTTCTGACGACGAAAGACGTAGAAGCCAGCTGCTGCTGCACCAAGGACCGCTGCTGCGAGCAACCAGTTCATTGATGCTGTCTGAGCGAGACCGCCTTGTCCTGTTTCTGGAGCTCCGGCCATTTCACCGCCGTCTGCTGCAAGGAGGACTTCAAACGCTGGTTCGCCTTCAAGGAGTCCGATGGCGAACGCCGTATAGTTTTTGCCGCCTTCGAGGGCAACACCGTCGAGCGCCTTCACGACGTCAGTCGCGCCGGCCGGACGAACTTCGAGGTCATACGTGCCAGCGTCGAGTGTGCCATAGTCGCTGACTGCTTTGAACTCAAGGTTCGAGAAGAGCGGGTCGCCACCTTTAGGGGCTACATCGACTGCCGGTGCGTCAGGTGAGAAGTGAGCGACACGGACTTTCGATTTTCCGTCTTCAAAGTTCGCATCGTCTTCCATTGCTGCGATCTCGATGTTTTCAAGTTGGCCGATTGCTGCCGCTGTGTAGAACTTGCCTGCTTCGATCGAGAGGTCTGCCGCAACGACGACCGTCTCGGCATCACCTGCCGGCTTGATCTCAACATTGTAATCTCCAGCCGGGAGTGTCAAATAGTCGGTGAGCGCTTTGAACTCTGCGCCTTCGACTGCGACTTCACCGTTGACGTAGACATCTACCGCCGGTGCATCAGGTGAAGCATGGAGTACACGTACCATCGCGTTCTCGTGTCCATCCGCACTGACCGGTACGATGAGTGCAAACGCCAAGGCGAGTGTACCAAGTAAAGACATCAATTTCTTCATGTGAAATTTCCTCCTTTTTCTGCTTGGGTTGACCGATTGACTGCGTACGACAAGTTTGATGCGTGCTGCAAAGTATGCTACATCTGATTGCTATGTAGCTGGTGACATCTTAAATTTAAGACAACGGAGCAACGGCGTAAAGGTGACGGTGTGCTCTGAATATGCCGCTGGGCACATCGAGAAGAAACCGCTTTCTTTACATTACCCACACTTCCCCTTCACCTTAATTTAAAAACCCCGCAACGCGTAACGTTACGGGGTTGAATGTGCTTTGGCCCAGTCGATGTCGTTTACGAACACCGCATCGACCCCGAGCCGGCGAAACCGTTCGAGGTCATGCACCGTCTTGACGGTATAGGGACGCACGGCGAGCCCTTCTGTTTGAAGCTGTAGGATTTCCTCATCGGTCATCGTCCGGACGTTCGGATGCACGGCGGTCGCCCCGACCTTCGCACAGTACGCCACAAGGTCATAGAGAGGTTGGGCCAAGAGCACCGCACACTCGATGTCTGGCGCCAACCGCTTCAAACGTTTGAGCGTCGCATGATTGAATGAAGAGAACACGATTTGTTCAACGGGGACACGTCGATTCCGGATTGTATCGACCAGTCGCTGCTCAATCCCGGCATACCGTTCGATATCGGTCTTGACCTCGAGGTTCAGTACCACCGACGTCCCTTGACACAAATCGAACAGTTCATCTAACGTCGGAATCTGCTCGTGGACCGCGAACGTGACGCCCGCGTTGACCGCTCTCAGTTCTGATAGCGTCATATCGGCGATCCGCCCTTGACCATCTGTCGTCCGATCGATCGTCTCGTCATGGATAAGAACGAGACGTCCATCTGTCGTCATATGAACGTCCGCTTCAATCCCATCTGCCCCGGCCTCGAGTGCAGCCCGGAACGCTGTCATCGTATTTTCGGGATGGCGGGCCATCACTCCTCGATGCGCGAAGAATCTCATCTGTATTCGCCTCAGTTCGTTTTATATTTGCTCGTCAAGTAGCGGACGAGCGGACGTACCGAGATGTCTTCCCCGGTCACTTGTTTGATCAACTCGTTCGGGGTGAGCGCCTTCCCATGACGATGGACATTGTCTTCGAGCCACTGTTTGATCGGGCCGAACTCGCCACTGCTGACGAGCGATTCAAACTCTGGATGGGCATCACGGAGCGCCTCTGTCAATTGGGCGGCATAGACCAAGCCGAGTGCATAGCTTGGGAAGTAACCGAATGAACCGCCGGCCCAGTGCACGTCTTGCAGGACGCCTTTCGCATCACTCGGGACATCGACACCGAGATATTCCTTATACAGCGCGTTCCATGCCTCTGGTAATTCCTCGACCGAAAGATCGCCTTGGATCAGTTTCTTTTCGAGCTCATAGCGGATGATGATGTGCAGACTATACGTCAACTCGTCCGCTTCGATTCGAATGAGAGAGGGTTTTGCCTCGTTCACCCCGGCATAAAACGTCTCGAAAGAAACGTCCTGAAGCGCAGGGTGTTCTGTTTGAAGACGCGGATAGACGCTCTTCAGGAACGCTTCGCTTCGCCCGACAAAATTCTCGAAGAATAGCGACTGTGATTCATGGATTCCCATCGAGGCCCCGCCTCCGAGCCCGAGCTCGTCGAGTTCCGAGTCGATTTGTTGCTCATACGTGGCATGGCCCGCTTCGTGCATCGTCCCGAACAAGGCGTTGCGGAAGTCGGCCTCGTCATATTTTGTCGTAATGCGCACGTCGCGCCGGTTGATCGTGATCTCGAACGGATGGACCGTCGCGTCGAGTCGGCCCCGTGTCAAATCGTAGTCGACGACACGCATCCAATCCTCGCACAACCGCTGTTGGACCGACTTGTCCATCGCCCAGTCGAGTCCTTGTACAGGTTCCGGCAATTCGCGGATGAGCGGGACGAGTTCGTCCCGGAGCGTCTGGAACAACGCATCGAGCTGTACGACCGTCATGCCAGGTTCATAGTCGTACAGCAAAGCATCATACGGGTGAGACTCGTAGCCGAAATACTCGGCGAACTTGCGTTGGAACCCGATGATCTTCTCGAGATATGGGGCGAACATGTGCCAGTCATCCTGGTCCTTCGCTTTCTCCCATGCCGTCTCGGCTTCAGAGACGAGCGTCACGTACGCCTGATATTCCGATGAAGGGATTTTAGCGTTCCGCTCATACTGCGTCTTGGCGACGGCGACCGATCGGACTTCAATCGGCGTCAATTCCTCGGTCTCGGTCATTTGCGCGAGCAAGTCTTTGAACGACTCGCTCGTCTGGCGCTTGAACGCCTCAGTCGACAGATAGCCGATCGTCTCGGCCCGAAGCGGTGCCGATTGTTCCGGCATCTGGGTGCGCATGTCCCAGTATAGTAAAGAAATCGCCTCATCGAAGGCACGCAATTGTTTGAAATGGTCACGCCACTGCTTTGTTAGTTCCATTCTGATTCCACCCCTATGACAGTTATATCGTTACTTCTTTACTTTAATATAGACGAAGGAAGTTGCCTATTCTTTCGACACATCGGTTTTCCGCTCATATGAGAGCGGCTTCGTCGCCGGTCCCTCCAACACGTTCCCTTTCGTATCGAATCGTGACCCGTGGCAAGGGCAATCCCACGAGCGTTCGGCGTCGTTCCAATTGACCGTGCAGCCCATATGCGTGCACCGTGTCGAGACGAGATGGCATTCGTTGTCGAGGTCGCGATAGGCGCCGACCTTCTTGCCGTCGACTTGGACGATGCCTCCCTCGTCCAGCTGCAGGTCGTCGAGCGTACCCGGTTTCTCGAGTGAACCTTTGACGAACTGGGTCGCCGTGTCGAGGTTCGTTTTCAAGAACTGACCGACATCCGCCGGCTTGAACTTGGAACGAAGTGGATTTAATAGTTCTCGGAAGCGATTGTCCTGACCGGTCAACAGATCAGCCAAGAGGAGCCCCGAGGCGATCCCGTTCGTCATCCCCCACTTGGCGAATCCCGTCGCGACGAACACATCCGGCTCCCGGCTAAACATCTGTCCGACATAGGGGAGATGGTCCAGTGTGATCAAGTCTTGTGAGGACCAACGGAAGCTGGCCTTCTTCGTTTCGAACGCGTCATGGGCGAACCGGTCGAGCCGGTCATAACGCGAGCGCGTCTCCGTCACGTGACCACTCAAGTGACCCTCCCCTCCGACGAGCATGTACGTCTTCTCCCCTTCCTGGAACGTACGGAACGACCGACTCGGTGAATCGACGCTCAAATACATCCCCTCAGGTACGCTTTGCTCGGTCTCGCAAGCGACGATATAAGAGCGTTCGACCTCGAACTTCGAGAAATATAGTCCCCGGATATCATTGAACGGGTAATGGGTGGCGACGACGACTTGGTTCGCCTGGACCCGCCGCCCCGTCGATGTCGTGACGATCGGTCGGGGTCCGGAGCTGATCTCAGTCGCCCGCGTCTTCTCATGGAGTCGACCGCCCGCCTCAACGAAACGAACGGCTAGCTCGTTCAAGTACTTGACCGGGTGGAATTGGCCTTGGTCCCGGATGACAAGGGCCTGTTTCACTTGGAGAGGGAGCGCGGCATTCACTTCCTCCGTCGCGTCCCCGCCTGCGAGGTCGAGCTGCTCATATGCCTCCCGTTCGGCGACGAGTTGACTCGATCCGTCGATAGAATATAAGTAAGAATCTTTCGTCTCGTAATCGATGTCGAAACCGTCCGCGACCTGGTCCTGCAAATAGCGAAGGGCCTCTTGATTGAACTCATAATAAAGTCGGGCCGTCTCATGATTGAATGTTCGAATCAATTTGGAGTAAACGGTCCCGTGCTGCACGGAACATTTCGCCGTCGTATGACCGGTCGTCCCCCGTCCGACCTCGGCCGCCTCGAGCAGGACGACTTGTTTACCGCGTCGCTGTAGTTCGTAGGCTGTCACGAGCCCGGCGATGCCCGCTCCAATGACGACGACGTCACATGAGACCGAGCTTTCTAACTTTGGATACGGGACGGTCTCGTCGTGTTGACGCCACAGGGAATTGGTGAATGGATAACGATGCATGAAGGTGCCTCCTTTAGTGGGTTGAGTGTCTGTTATTGTGTATACCCATTCCACTTCATTTCATACGCGTCAATTATTGACCTGATTCTTTATTTTGATGACGATTTCAATAGGCTCCATCCATTATGGTAGAAAAGTAAACAATGAAGGAGCGATTACATAGTGAAACGAAACCGCAGACACCGTAGAAAGACGTACATCATGAGGCGATTGACCGTCGGCCTCGCCCTGATCGGACTACTCGCCATCATCCCTGCCCTAATCGGCTTCAAGCAAGACTCAGAACCAAAAGCAGAACCATCCGCTCCGGTAGCCGTCCCCGTCAAATCCGGACCGACTTTCCCGGAGATTCCAATCAAGGAATGGACACATCAACCGATTGCAGCAGCCGAGAAACCGGATCTGCTCGTCGGATCGATGGCGTTCGTCAATTTGACGGACGGTCAGATTTTAGTAGATAAGAACGCATCGGAACGCGTCTTTCCCGCCAGTACGACAAAACTGATGACTGCCCTCCTCGCTTATGAGACGGCAGTCGACAAAGATGAGCTCGACAAAGACGTGGTCACCGTAAAACAGTCGACGCTCGATATCCCGTGGGACAGTCACATCGTCCATCTCGCAGTCGGTGACCGGCTCACCGTCCGCCAGGCGCTCTATGCGACGTTGCTCGAGTCGGGGAATGACGCCGCCAATAGCCTCGCCGAATACGTAAGCGGTTCGACATCCGAATTCGTCGACTTGATGAACGCCCGTTCGAAAGTACTCGGGTTGACCGGGACCCAATTTCGGAATGCGCACGGCTACTCCGACCCGGAACACTTTACGACTGCACTCGACATGGCTAAAATCACCTACGCGTTCGGCACATATCCAGAGCTAGTCGACATCGCCGGGACGTACGAATACGAGGCGAAGTTTGTCGATCAGGCCGGAGATTTGAAACGACGTTGGTGGTATCACCTGGGGTCGGCCATCAACGAGCGGAGCATCCACTATTCGAAGCTCGTCACAGCAACGAAAACCGGATACACGGACGAATCAGGCTACACGATGGTGTTCTTGATGGAACGCGACGGCAAACAATACGCTTTGGTAACCATGCAAGCTAAATCGGGACAGACGTTCCCGACGATGCGTACGGTTGAACAGATTGCTTTTGGCATTACTCATGAATAAATGGACATCAACCACCCGCTCTTCCCTGTACCGGGAAGAGCGGGTGGTTGCGTTAAAGCATCAGAAATTAGACGAGTTATATGACAAAAAGATGACACAGGGATAACACCCATATGACTAATTGTCAGAATATTTAAACTTTAATCATGAAAAATATAGCTCTTATCCATTGATACAATGCGCTTTAGAGCCATTTTTATGAAAAGATGACAGTTTGCAATGATTGAGTAGGTCCGTTATGGTTAGTCACAAGTTCGCCGAATCACTCAAGTTTGACGCATTTGTGTGAGATTCACACATGATTGAACTACGATTGATAAAACGACAACAATTGAACACGTACAGGAGGTAATCAAATGTTATGGCAAGAATGGGTATCCATCGCGCTTTATCTCGTGATGATGCTCCTCATCGGATACGTCGCCTATAAGCGAACGACCGATTCATCAGATTATATGTTAGGTGGCCGTAAAATGGGGCCAGGTGTTACCGCCATGTCAGCCGGAGCTTCGGATATGAGTGGTTGGATGTTAATGGGACTTCCGGGCGCAATGTACGCCACGGGATTATCAGCGATTTGGTTAGCCGTTGGATTGGTCATCGGAGCTTACTTGAACTACTTGTTAGTCGCTCCCCGTCTACGCGTCTTCACGGAGATGGCAAATGACTCGATCACGATTCCTGACTTTTTAGAGAATCGGTTCCGAGATCACTCGAACTGGCTACGGATCCTGTCTGCATCCGTTATCATCATCTTCTTCACGTTCTACACGTCAGCCGGACTTGTGTCTGGCGGGAAGTTGTTCGCAAGCTCGTTCGGGCTTGACTATCAGATGGGCGTCATCGTGACGATTAGCGTCGTCATTCTTTATACGCTCTTCGGTGGCTTCACAGCCGTCAGTTGGACAGACTTTGCACAAGGTGTCATCATGTTCCTTGCGCTCGTACTCGTCCCAATCGTCGCTTTGACAGACGTCGGTGGTGTTTCAAACGCCGTCAACACGGCCACGACGCTCAACACAGATTTGTTCGACCTCTTTAAAGGGACGTCGACGCTCGGGATTATCGGTCTCCTCGCTTGGGGACTTGGTTACTTCGGTCAACCGCACATCATCGTCCGCTTTATGGCGATCCGTGATGTGAAATCATTGAAGACGGCACGCCGTATCGGTATGGGCTGGATGACAGTCTCGATCATCGGTGCCGTTATGACAGGTCTCGTCGGAATCGCCTACTTCCGTGGTCAAGGGAATGCCCTGGCTGACCCGGAAACGGTGTTCATCCGCTTCTCAGAAGTATTGTTCCACCCGTTCATCACTGGATTCTTGCTCGCTGCGATTCTAGCGGCGGTCATGTCGACCGTATCGTCACAGCTTCTCGTGACATCGTCAGCGTTGACAGAAGACTTCTATCGCAAGTTCTTCAATAAAGAAGCAAGTGAGAAGACGATGGTTCTCGCCGGTCGAATCGGTGTCTTAACGGTCGGAGTTGTCGCGACTCTCATGTCGCTCAGCCCGTCGAACACGATTTTGACGCTCGTCGGCTATGCGTGGGCAGGCTTCGGCTCAGCCTTTGGTCCAGCGATTCTCTTGTCGCTCTATTGGACGAAGATGACGCGCCAAGGTGCCCTCGCCGGTATCCTCGTCGGTGCCATCACGGTCATCCTTTGGATCGTGACTGGACTCTCGAGCGTGATTTATGAGATGGTGCCAGGCTTCTTCCTCAGTATGCTTGCTATCGTTCTCGTCAGCACGTTCACGAGCCAACGTGAACAAAAACGAATCAACCGTGAATTCAGTGATATGGAAGCTGAACTCGCCGTTGCGAAAAAAGAATAACATCAATCAAAAACGCGGGCCGAACGGCTCGCGTTTTTTTGTTGCGCACGGTCACTTATCTTTACTCTAACTCGGCTTGTATTATAGAACACCGTGATCAATGCATTAAAGAAAAGCCCGCAGATATGATATCTGCGGGCTTGAGACTCGATTACATCGCTCTCGCCATGAACCATAATTGAATGAAAAATGGCACCAATACGAGGACGAGCATCGCATTGCGCATCCATCGGTTACGGTTCCAGTAGTACGCCATCAAGACGAACGGATGTAGCGCCGTCAGCTGATATGGGTTGAACCAGAACCAGGTGAGCATCAATACGATAAAGAAATATAACACAGAGCGTTGTTTTGTGGTGCGCCATTCGCGCCACATGTCGAACGCCCCTTTGAAGAATACGATAAACGTCACGATCCAAAACACCATCACAATGATACTATTCAATGACTAGACCACCTTCATGAGACATTTTCAATATAGAACCCGCCCCAGTAAATATGTCGATACGTGTATTCTTTTCCACTCTCTGCCGTGATGATGATTTCATCCTCAGTCAATACGAGCACATGGACCGGAATCTCACCTTTTCGTAACATCGGGCTAAACAGTTGAAACTGTTTGTTCAACCATTTCCGCTCCGAGAAATCACGGTAATGATGCAAGGCGAGCGACGGATGAACCAAGAACACACCAATGATCAAAGCGATGGCTCCCGGTGAGGCGGCCACTTCAAGCAGTAACGAGAGGACGAGCAGAAGTGATAAGACCGCATAACCGAACTCGAGGAGCTCCATCAAAGAGGCTCGACTGGCAATCACGTACTGCATGACGCGGAAGGCCACGTACAGTAACAGACTGACCATCACATACTGGGTGAACGGAGCGCTACTCATCTCAACGTCCAAATAGAACAAGATCGGCAGTAACATGACCCACTTCCATAATTGTAAGGCGAGGTAAAACAATGTTTGATCGATGAAACGACGATTGTGTACGAGCCGTTGCATATCCATGTTTCCCACCTCCGATTAAAAGATGTGATCTTATCGATATCATTCCCTGAATCAAAGATTGATAACAACGATTTACACGTCAACCGGATATTTCTTTTTGTTCGATGAGCGTGGCGTTCAGAAGTCCCCCGAGAAGGATGACCGAGGCCGCCAAGTAGAACCAGATCAACAAGATGATAAAGGCACCGAGCTGACCGTAAAACTGTTCATAGTTTGCATACTGTGAATAGTAGCTGAATACGTTCGAAACTGTCAAGATGCCGATTGTCGCAAAAGCCGCCCCTGCCCAGCTGTCTCGGAACGTGCCGCGATGGCTCGGCAACCACTTATAGACGAGCAGGAAGACACTGAACAGGATGAGTGTCCCGATGATCCAACGGAAGTAGAACCAAATCTGGGCATATCGGGCGACGATGTCATCGATAAAGATGATATGGGTTGCCAACTCTCGTAGCGCCGTCTCGATGACCGGGACGAGCAACGAGAACGGCAGGACGAACATGAGCGCGAGCGTCACGGCGATGTCTTGCAACACCCCGCGCCAGAACGCTTTGTTTCGGATCAGTCGATAGGCGTCGTTCAAGGAGCGAACGAGCGATTGGACGGCCATCGACGAGATCCAAAGTGCCGGTAAGATGCTGAGCGAGGCCAAGCGCAGTCTCGAATCATCAAAAATGGCTTCGATGTTCCCTTGTAACAATCGATAACTCGCTTCGGGCATCACCAAGGACAACGCCGAGATGACGTCTCCGCTCGAGAACGGCAGCCATCCGACGATGCCGAGGACGAACAATAGAAATGGGAATGTGGACAGGATGAAATAGTAAGCCAACATCGCGGCTTGATCGAAGAATCGTTCGGCAAAAAATCGTTTGAATGTGTGAAGAAATGGTTGTATCATATCGTGCGCTCTTTTCTATTTTTATTATATAAATGCGGTATGTGAAATAAAAAAGTTTCAAAAAGGAAAGGCAGGACTGGCGCTGTACGTCAATCCTTGCCTTACACTCAACTAATATTCTCTCGTTTCGCTTCCCATGCTTCGACGTGCTCTTTCCCTGGCAGCTCGACGTCGTCCCGATTGAACACCGGATCGCGCCCTGCTCGTTTCTGGGCCACGTAATCATCAAGCAACAGTTTCGCGACTTTACTGAGTCGGAAGATGGCGTACATGTTCACGAGTGCCATCAGACCCATGAAGATGTCGGCGATCGACCAGACAAGCCCGGCCGAACGGACCGAACCGAACAATACCATCCCGATGACGGCGATCCGGTAAATGACGAGATACACTTTCCGTTCCGAGATGAACTCGATGTTCGTCTCCCCGTAATAGTAGTTCGCCAAGATCGAGCTGAAGGCGAATAATAAAATCGCGATCGTCATGAGCGATGTCGCGACCGGCCCGATCTCGGTGAGGAGCGCCTCTTGGGCAAGTTCGATGCCTTGGAAATCTTCAGAACCCGGCACGCCAGAAATGAGGACAATCATCGCCGTCGCCGTACAGATAAAGAGCGTATCGACGAACACGCTGAGTGACTGAATGAGACCTTGCTTGACCGGGTGACTGACCTCGGCGGTGGCAGCCGCGTTCGGGGCCGACCCCATCCCCGCCTCGTTCGAGAACAAGCCTCGGCGAATCCCTTGCAAGACGGCCGCACCGACCGCTCCGCCAAGCAGTTGTCGGAACCCGAGCACGCCTTCTGAGAAAATGGCTGAGAATACGGCCGGGACGACCTCCAAATTCGTCAAGACGACCCACAGGGCGAGCAAGATATAACCGCCAGCCATGATTGGGACGATAATCCCTGACAGTGTCGAGATGGAACGGATCCCCCCGAAGATGACGATCCCCGTCACGACGGCCAAAATAATCCCGATCCAAAGCGTGTCGATCTCGAAGACGTTGTTGACCGACAAGGCGATCGTGTTGGCCTGGACCGAGTTGAATGCAAATCCAAACGCGAACGTGATCAGAATGGCGAACACGATACCGAGCCATCGCTGACCGAGCGCCCGTTCGATATAGTAGGCCGGTCCGCCGCGCCACGCCTTGCCGTCATGCACTTTGTACACTTGGGCGAGCGTGCTCTCGACGAACGCTGACGCCGAACCGATCAACGCGATGAGCCACATCCAAAACACGGCACCCGGTCCCCCGAGTGCGATCGCGGTCGAGACGCCGGCGATATTCCCGGTCCCGACCCGTGCTGCCGTCCCGATGGCGAACGCCTGGAACGACGATACTTGTCCTTTTTCGTGCTTGATCCCTTTGACGAATAACAGCTTGAACATCTCGGGCAACATCCGGAACTGGACGAACCCCATCCGAATCGTGAAATAAAGCCCACCGGCAATCAATACGAAAATGAGTACGTACGTCCATAACAAATCATTCGCCTGCATGACGAGCTCGCGAATGTCCATGCGCATCCCCTCCTTTTACGGAGTTATTACCCGCTCGACGGACCGCAGAAACGAGACGGTCAGCGCGAAGCCTCTTCTAGTATGCGTTCACAGAGCGCATGCGTCGTCAGACTATCGGCAGCGAGCACCGACTCGTTCGGTTCGCCGTTCAGTAGCTTGATGAACGCATCGATCATCGTCGTGAAGCCGCGACGCATAAGGTTCGACTCCCACGGACTCAGAGCCCGCTCGAGCATGCCGTCGCGCGTGAAGTCATACACGCGCTCGACGTCGCGGGTCACCCGCTTCAGACGCGGAGACATCACTTCCATCACTTCTTCCGTACAACCGTTGTCGCGGTTCATGATCCCGAGCGCTTCGATCCCACCCGCCGTGAATTGAATCTGCAACTGTTTCAGCGTCTCTCCTTCATAGCGCGTCCGCACCGACAAATTCTCAACCGGTGCGAGCCCCGTCAAGTAACGGAGCGTGTCGACGACGTGGACGAAATCCTCGATGATGAACTCTCGGAGCGTCGCCGGTTGATACGTGCGATTCTTTTGAATGAGGACGAGGTTTTGGTCCGTGACTTCCTTCAAGGCCGCCGTCGCCGTCGCGAAACGACGATTGAAGCCGGTGACGAGTTCGACCCCGTTGTCTGCCGCGAGCCGCACGAGCCGCTCCGTCTCGTCGAGCGAGAACGTGACCGGCTTATCGATGAACACATGGACGCCCCGCTCGAGCACGTAGCCGACCTGGTCCGCGTGGGCCGACGTCGTCGAATGGATCAACACGCCATCCACCTCGTCGAGCGGCACGTCTTGTAACGACCGGTAATGGCCGCTGAATCGGTATTTGTCGACGAGCTGCCCCGCTTTCGCCTCATCTCTTGAAACGAGATAGACGTCCACCCCTTCTAATCCGGCATAAACCGGTAAATACGCTTTTTTCGCGACATCCCCTAACCCAACAACTACGATCTTCATTTCAACATCTCTCCTCTTCGATGGACTGAACAAAACCCCATGGCGTACGCCCGGGGTCGATGGTTCACTTAATGGACGGCAAGAATCTCAAAACTCGTGATCGGCTTGCGAATCGCATCCGACACGATTTGATATAGGTCGGCGAGTTGCTCATTATCCTTTAAATCTGGCGTCCGGTCGAGCTCGACTTCACACGTTCGTGTCGTTTGTTCCTTATCTTGAAACGCATATTCAATCGTATATGTCTGCATGACACGTCTCCTCTCAAGCGATGTATACGTATGTATAGCCTGAAACGAAACGATTGAAACGCCTCGGGTGTGCGACACAAATCGCTCGAGAGCCCCCTGTTCGACCCGCGCTCCCCCATTGTACCATTCGTACCTAGGGCGACGCCTCCTCCATCTGTGACAAAATCTGTCTCGTTTGTCGGAAGCACGATTAAAACCGCTTTCAATCCGTTTGCTTGTAAATGTGGGCGAAGATTCCTAGAATGGACAAGTATGCATCAAAGACATAGGAGTTTTAACATGAAAAACAATCTTACTTATCTTGCCTTCCCGCTGGCCATGCTGTTGTTGGCCGGTTGCACGAACGAGACAGAACCGAATCCCGAGTCGAAGACGGAACCTAAAGGACAGGTCACCGTTGAGACGGAGCCCCCTGACCAGACCGAAACGAACGATCACTTCACGGGCTACGACTTGATTGAAGTCGAGGGTGGAGATTTGTCAGGCGACCGCGAGCATAATGTCGTCGTCGATATCGGGTACGGGGAACGCGAGTATTGGGCGTTCACGAACGAGCACGGACAACTCGTGAAAGTGATTGCGGACGAGATCGTGCTGCAGGATGACGACCAAGAAGACGTGACCTCGGATGGTCGATACTACGCTGACGAGGCGAAAGTGCCCGGGGTCGAACATCGCGACCTCGACGAAGGGCACGTCATCGCCGATTCGCTCGGCGGCGTCTCGAACGCTTTCAACATCACTCCGCAAGACAGCACGCTCAACCGCCACGGGGACCAGGCGTACATGGAGAGCGTGATCCGGAGCGCAGGCGGGGCCACCGACTTCGAGGCCATCATCACCTATCCGGATACTGAGACACAAATCCCTACACACTATGAGTACACATACACTGTCAAAGGAAATGTCATTACCGATTCGTTCGACAACGTGAATCCGGACGACGTGAACGAGTCGCTCGGGCTGACCGAGAGTGCGACTGAAGCCGAGACCGTGTCTGAAGACGGTGACGTCGCGAGCATCGATATGAACGGAAACGGCCAGGTGACGATCCAAGAAGCGAAAGATGCCGGGTTCAGCATGCCGATCACCAGTGATCATTGGCTCTATCCTTACATGCATGACAACGATGGCGACGGGATGGTCGGGGAATAAGCTATCGGGATCACCCACAACGATATGAAAGAATCATAGACTTCACGCTCTTCCTGACCAAAGGGAGAGCGTTTTTTTATGGCGCGTCGATATGAGATTGTAAGACATAAAATCAAGCAAAAAAGGACCATAGACGAGTGTCTACGGTCCTTCGACCAATTGTTATTTTGAGTCAGTCGACTCAACAGGGCGTCTCGGTGGACGTTTACCGAAGAACTGGTAGTACTGCGTCTCAATATTTCCGTTGTACAGCTTACGGCGTTTCGTCGCCGGACGGCCGTACGCTTTCTCGAAGTCCTCATAGCTCGTCAACATGTAGACGCTATAGCCCGGATACTTGGCGAATTGTTGTCCGATCCGCTCGTACAGGTCGATGATCTCTTCCTCGGTCTGCAACCGTTCGCCGTATGGCGGGTTGCCGATGATGACACCGTACTCTTCTTTCGGCTTCAAGGCAGCCGCGTCACTGTGGACGAACGTGATGGCGTCACGAACATCAGCGAGCTCGGCGTTGTCCTTGGCGAGCTTGACCATGCGTGGGTCGAGGTCGATGCCGTAAATTTTGAGCGGTTTGTCCCACTCCGCTTTCTCGTTCGCTTCATTGATCGCCTCATACCAAGCCTTCTTCGGCACGCACGGCCAGTCTTGCGAACAGAACTCACGGTTGAGACCAGGCGCGATGTTGCGACCGATGAGCGCCGCCTCGATGGCGAGCGTCCCAGAACCGGTGAAGACGTCATAGAACGGCATGTCCGGCTTCCAGTTCGTCAGCTGGATCATCGCCGCGGCCATCGTCTCTTTGAGCGGTGCCTGTGAGTGGAGCTCACGGTACCCGCGACGGTGAAGCGCGTCACCTGACGTGTCGATCGTGATCGTCGCCACATCTTTCAACAAGGCGACTTCGATTGGATAGTACGCGCCTGTCTTCGGAAGCCACTCGCCCGGCTTGTCGTATCCGCGTTGCATCGCGTCGACGATCGCCTTCTCCGTGATCTTCTGACAGTCGCGGATCGAGAACAACTTCGACTTGACCGAGCGGCCGTCGACGATGAACCGGGCGTCCCACGGCATGAGATCCGTCCAAGGCAGTTCGACGACACCGTCGAACAGTTCCGTGAACGTCGTAGCTTTGAACTCGGCGACGACGAGCTTGACGCGGTCGGCCGTCCGGAGCCAAAGGTTGAGACGTGGAATGTCCTCCATCTCCGCGTCGATATAGACACGTCCGTTCTCGACCTCACACGTGTAGCCGAGGTCACGTACTTCTTTGGCGACGAGAGCCTCGATGCCCATCGCCGCGGTGGCGATCAGTTTACGTTTTGCCATACTATCCCTACTTTCTATAGTGTAACTCCTAAAATGGTCATGTAAAAAGGAGCTCAAGTAGGATTGCTTGAACTCCTGGTCAATGTTAAATGAGAGACTATGCTGCCCTGTAAGCCATGTTCTGTACTCCGGTGCTCATAACGGTCTCCCTGGCACGATGGAGTGACAATCATCTATCTGCGCCGATTGGCGCCTTCCGTCCCGTTCGGTTCCAGTCAGGAAGTTCCCCTACCATAGTTTGGGTTTCTCGCTCGTGGGGTTTACCTCGTTCCACTCTGAACGTTTCCGATCAGACTCCGTCACTGTGGCACTTTCAAGAAGCTTGCACCATATCCGAGGACTTAGGTGCTTCTTCTGCCGTCAACTTGCGTTGCCTACACTTATCTTTTCGTGTAGCACGATCACTACAGCCATCACAGGCTGTGCGAGCATGGACTTTCCTCAAGACTTGCGTCCCGCGATTGCCCAGACCTCATAGTCACTTTATCCATTGTAGCGGATAACACGAGAAATGACAACCGAGAACCTGAACTTGATTTTCATGGGCGTCAGCGCTAAAATAAGGCGTGTTCCATTGAACAAGGAGGGATTTTGATGCGTCAAGATGCAAAAAACGGTTGGATTCAACGACTGACCTATGTGATTGAAATCGATGACATTAAAGCGCTCCACCCGAACAACGGCGTGTTCGCCTTCTACCGGAATAATCGACTCGTTCGAGGATTCGAGCCGTTTGACATCAAAGCACCAAATGAATTGTCCAAACGTCCGTATCACTTCGACCATCATAACTTGGCCCACTTACAGGAACGTTTTCCTGAATCAATCCCGACGTTCGACGCGTCGACACAGACACGTCGTGCCTGGAGCGACGACGTCCGCGTCGGCCTCTGCGAGATCATCGTCGACGGGAAACTGAGTTTTGAACATATCGACGATAACGGCAACGTCTTAGAAGCGAATATCCGTTGGAGTGGTGAAGCCATCACGAAAACATAAATCAACACCCGAAGCCAGCACTGGCTCCGGGTGTTTTTTTATGTCGATTCCACCGAAGTATCCGTCTCGACTTGAACCGGTTGCGGCGCATATTTGACCGTCACCACTTTTTCAGTGACGTCGGTCGGCTTCAACAGCACCGTATAGGCCGATCCCGTGTCACCACGAACGGGGAACTTGCCCGGTACATGAAGCGCCTCATAGACGACTTTCTTGTTCGCGTCGAGCACGGTGACGACGCCTTTTCGGGACGTGGTCAACTCGAACGTCCCGGCATCGGCCGCTCTGACCGTGACTAGCGGCTTGACGGCGTTCACATAGGTGAACGAACGATTGACCGAGCGTTTGTGTTTCCCGTCGGTGACGGTGGCATTCAGGCGATATTTCCCGCTCGGTAACCAATCTCCTCCGGCGTACATCGTGAACATCGATTTCCCGGCTGAGAGTGTCTTCACTTTACGCGTTCCTTGATACAACGTATACGTCGTCTTCAAGTTCGACTTTTTCATGACCGTCAGTTTCGCTTCTTTCACATAGCGGCTCTTGAGCGTCGATGGCGCGGAGAGCGCGACCGGTCGTGGTGTCGCATCGATCAGCCGCTTCGTGTTGAGCTCGGTATACGTCTTCCCGCTCGCACGTGGCATTTTTTGAAGCAAAGCATCGATGTCGGCCGGCGTCAGGAACGGGTTGACCGATTTGACGAGCGCGATCCCAGACGACACCATCGGCGCCGCCATCGATGTCCCGTCCATGTAGACGAAGCTATTTTTCACGCCGAGCGACAAGACATTCACCCCGGGCGCCACGATTTTGACTTGGCTGTCCATATTGCTAAAAGGAGCGACACGGCGGTTTGCGTCGATCGCCCCGACCGCGATGACTTCTTTCATATTGGCCGGGAACGACGTTTTCTTCTTCCCGTCATTCCCGGATGAGGCGACGATGACGACACCTTTGGCACGGGCGCGACGAATCGAGTCGGCGAGGACGCGGTCATAATCTTGACCTCCGAGCGACATGTTGATGACGTTCGCCCCTTTCGCGACCGCCGTGTCCACCGCCTTGGCGACCGTCCAAGAATCCGTGTACTCCGAATTTTTGCCGTAAAAGACGTTATAAAAATGATAACGCACGTTTGGAGCGAGCCCTGCCATTCCGAACTTGTTATGGCGTCCGGACATGATGCCGGCCGTGTGCGTGCCGTGATAGTCGACACTATACGGGCCTTTCATCGAGTTGACGACACGCGGGACGTTATACAGCTCTTTATGACTCCGGTCGGCCGATGAATCGATCAATGCGATGACGATGTCCGACGCCCCTCGGGTCGTATTCCACGTCAAGTCGGTACCCGTTTGCTTGATATAGTATTGATGACCGACCCTAGGCTCGGCCACGACATAGCCGTGCTTTTCCAACAGCACCGGTTTAGCCGCGTCCACAGACGTCGGGACAAGCAGCGCGAGCGCTGCTGCAATCATAATTTTTTTCATCGCCTTCCGCTCCAATCCACACTTCATAAGATGACCCCATTATCTCAAATCACGCGGTCGATTTCCCTTTTTTTCAAAAAATAGATTGTGACATTTTTGCGACGCTTACCAATAGTCCGGCTGGTCAGGGTCGTTCATCTCGTATTCAACGATTTTTCCGATCGTCAAATACGTGTAATAGCGCGCCAGCTCCGTCCGATACGGGTCAGGTGTGAATCCGTCCAAGTCCTCGCCGAGCGGTGAGCCGTCGATCGTCTCGAACTGTTGACAGAAGAACGATTCCGTCTCCTTGTCCCAGACGATATTGTCGCCGATATAGCCGCTCCCGAACCGGATATAATCGATGATGGAAGGCACGATCACCTCGGCCGGAAGCCGCTCACTCATGCGGCCGACCAATTCATAGCGGTCCCGATCGGCATACTCGGCTTGGTCGAGGGACGTACATTTCAAGACCTCTTTATTGATTTCAATCAAGACGACATAGTCCCCCGGATCAATCGATAGCTTCATCTCATCACCTCATCTCAACTTCCACATAGCTCTATCTTAACAAATATTCGGAACGAAACCGCGAAATCCTGTATGCCTGTAAAATTTTCCATCTGGTCGATTCATACAACATGACGAAATCTGTTTTTGGTATACTGAATGAGATGACATGAAGAGAGGAAGTGCAGTATGGCCAAACGCCCTTTGACCCCTCGCGAGAGTGAATTGATCGCCACGGCCTTGTTCGTCGTCGGGAACGTCCCTTACGTCGGGCACATCGACCGGCTCGAGTCGATCACGCTTCGGGATATCGCAGACGACTATTTGAGTGGGAAAAATTCCGTCGCCGACGCCGTCGAGGCGCTCGACCAATACATCTATGTCCGACGACACCGTTTCAAAAACGTCACGCCGAACAACCTTTGGACGCTTGACGATCGGACCGAGCAGGAGGCACTCCGCTATATCGTGCGCCGGCCTGAGCTGAAGAAAGGCGAGACGCTCAGCAAAAAGGATCAACCGTTCACTGTGGGCCAAGATATCGAGTTCAAGGTCGATAAACAGCTCGACCGCGGCCAGTTCCGGATTTACATCGGTAAACTGAACGGCTACACGGTGAAAGCCCAGTCGAAAGATAAGGAAAAACTCAAATCGGTCAAAGGATGGATCACCCACCTCGACCGGAAAGACCGACTCGTTTTTGTCAACATTTCCGAGTTCGGGCGCGAACCGATCGACCCGGCCGCCAAAGTCCGGCTTGAGGCGATGAGCGCCGCGCTGCTCGGCTGGTTCGCCACCGCCACGTTACCAACCGAGGATGAAGCGATGACGGCCAAACAGATGATTGCCACGCTCCAGCGCCGTGACCAACCGTACTGGTTCACGTTGACTGTCGCGATGAACCATCCGAAGCCCGAGCACGTCAAGCGTTGGGGCACAGTCGTCAACCTGCTCGTCAAGGCGAGCGCCGGCGACGCTTCTGCTCTTGAGACACTCGAGGCGCAAGAAGACAAGTATTTCAAAGATGCCTTTTTGCGGGCGCTTCGGGCCTTGCATAAAGAACTGACCAAAACGACATAACATGCAGGTGACCTGCCACGGGTCACCTGTTTTCGGTGTCGTGATAGAAAGGAAGAGAGCGATGCACGTACTGATTGTAGAGGACGATTTGGCTATCCTTCACCTCGTTGAGACCACGCTACAGCGAGCCGGACATACGGTGACAGCGGTCATGGATGGGGCCGACGCCGAGCGACTGTTTATGGCGAACCCTGCCGATGCCGCGATCATCGACATCTTGCTGCCCGGCCTCGACGGACGGACGCTCTGCTCACGTCTGAAGCAACTGACGGACATTCCCGTCATTTTATTGACCGCCCTCGGGGAATGGGAAGAAAAACGAAGCGGCTTCGAACACGGAGCCGATGATTATATGACGAAACCGTTCATCCCGGAAGAGCTGCTGTTCCGCCTTCAAGCCGTCGCAAAACGTTACGCCAAAAATGCGGCCACACTCGTCACAGTCGGACCGCTCAAGCTCGACTTGCGCGATTATCGCCTTGAACTGAACAGTGAGACGATCCACCTGCCGAAAAAGGAGTTCGAGCTGCTCTATCAGCTGGCGGCGTTCCCGGGCCGGGTGTTCACCCGGGATGAATTAATCGAACAAGTATGGGGCCTTGACTTTGAGGGCGATGACCGGACCATCGATGTGCACATCAAACGGCTCCGAGGCCGCTTGCATGACGACACGATCACGATTCGAACGGTTCGGGGCGTCGGCTATACGCTCGAGGTCTCGCCATGAAGACGCTCTATACCCGGATCGTCCTGACCGTGTTCATGATTTTGCTCTTGTCCGGCGCCATCGCCCTTCTCGTCAGCAATGTCGCCTATTACGTCTGGTGGCAGCCGTCCTACAGCGAAAAGACCGAACAGACGGCACAAGCCGCCCTTGACTACTTCGAGACACATACCGACGGTGAGCCATCGGCCTTTTATCGTTTGCTCGCTCAGACGGGCTATCAACTCCTCGTCGTGCGTCCTGACGGTGAGATCGACCGCTATGGAGGTTCGTTCCGGGACGAGCAACTCGACGAAGCCGTCATCGCCTCGGTCCGGTCCGGCGAACGCTACGACGGGATGCGCGCTTATCCGTTCCACTTGTTTTGGCTCGGCTTGTTCGACAATGAAGTCATCAACACGTATGGCTTCAACCTGGACGGGGAAGATGCCGTCTTCATCCGCCCCGACCTTGGCGCCCAAATCCGAGAATTGCACTTGTTCGTCGGCTTGTTCTTTGCACTCCTGACCGGGCTCGCCTTCATCTTGATCGCCCTATCGACAAGCCTGATCGTCCGACCGGTGCGCACATTGACGGATGCGACTCGCTCCGTCGCATCCGGGGCCCGTCCGCTCGATCTCCCGACCGAGCGCAACGATGAGATTGGAACCCTCGCCCGTCGTTTCTCTGACATGGTCGACTCACTGGAGAAATCCGAGGGTGAACGGCGTCGCTTTGTCTCAAGCGTCTCGCACGAATTCCAAACACCGCTCACCTCAATCAAAGGCTACGCCTCGGAACTGGCCGCCCGAACCGAAGGGGACGCCTTGATGTATGCCGGGATCATTCGTGACGAGACGGATCGCCTCTCGGATTTGACAAAACAGTTGCTCCTGCTCGCCCGGCTCGACGAGTCGAACGTGTCGCTCTCCGAACAAGTCGATGTGAGCGCATCGATCGAGGACGTCATTCGTCGCCATGCGTTCCAGCTGGATGAGAAAGGGATCGCCGTCGCGACAGAGCTTGACACATCGCTCGTCGTGACCGGCGACCCGCTCTTATTGGCCCAAGTCTGGACCAACTTGTTGACGAACGCGATTCACGCCTCTCATGACGGGGGGCTGATCACCATCAAAGCGTATGCAGCCGATCGTCCGACCGTCTCGATTCAAGATGCCGGCGTCGGAATGGATGAGGCGACGCAGGCACGCCTATTCGAACGTTTCTATAAAGGAGATGTCTCTCGGACCGGCCGGGGCACCGGTCTCGGACTTGCTATTGCCCAAGACATCGTCCGCCTGCATGGCGGTGAGATGACGGTCGAATCCCGTCTCGGGACAGGAAGCACCTTTTACGTCCGGTTTTAGTCCGGTTTTAGTCCCGTCCATATTCTGTTCATATCCGTCAGTTATGCTTCCTTCATCGCTATGAAGGAGGCTTTTTTGTATGAATTTAGCATTTAAAGAAATGTGGCGGCAAAAACGAAAATTTTCATTAATTTTTGTCATCACCCTACTCATCGTCTTATTGTCGACGCTGATCACCGGGCTTGCCGATGGGCTCGCCTATGACAACGGGGCCAGTTTGCGTGAACTCGACACCGAGACGTTTCAGTTGGCTGAGGATGCGGACGGGCAACTGACCCGCTCGTTCATCGAACTGCCGACGCCAGAAACGCTTACACCGCTCGGGGTCAAACCGTTGACACTCGTCGATGGGACCGTGAAACAGGACGCCACGCTATTCACGTTACCACGGGATTCTGACATCGGGCCCGCCCTCGACCTCGCCGTCGGCGAAGTCCTCGTCGATCCAAGCTTTCTCGGGGACTTTAAACTCGGGGACACGATTCAAGATTTCACGACCGGCTACTCATTCACCATCGCGGGGACGACGGACGGACGTTACAGTCATGCACCCGTCATGTGGGCATCGATGGAGACGTGGGAGGCGTTCCAGGCAGACAGCGGACAACCCGAATACGTCTCGGCCTGGCTCGGGGAAACTGAGACGTCGCTCGCAACGCTCTCCAAACAAGACGTCGTCGAGGCCGTACCGGGCTATACAGCCGAACAAGGCACGTTCACGATGATGCGCGGCTTCTTGTTGTTCATCGGTGCGTTCATCTTGACCGCATTCTTTTATATGTTGACGCTCCAGAAACTGCCAGAACTCGGAATTTTGAAAGCGATCGGGATTCGCCCTCGTGTGATCGGCACGGCGCTCGTCACGCAAGTCATGGCAACGGTGCTCGTCGCGAGCCTGTCGGCAGCCGCCTTGACGGCCCTCGTCGCCTCGTTCGTCCCAACCGATATCCCATTCCGTTTCGATGCGGGACATGTGCTGCTCTACAGTGTGATCATGTTCGGGCTCTCACTCATCGGTACGTTGTTACCGCTTTGGAAACTGCGTCACCTTGACGCCGCCGACGCTTTAGGAGGGACATTACAATGAAATTGATGAACATCAGCCACGCCTATGACGGACAATCTGTGTTGCGTGGAATCGATATGCAGGTCGATGCCGGGGAATGTATCGGCATCATCGGACCGAGCGGCAGCGGGAAAAGTACCTTGCTCCAAATTCTCGGACTATTGAAACGACCGGTCTCGGGACAGGTCGAGCTCGAAGGACGAGACTTGCTCGGTGCCACTGAAGAAGAGCGACGCCTCTTGAGGCTGAACGAAATCGGATTTGTGTTCCAGCAAGCACATCTCGTCCCTTACTTGACGGTCCGGGAACAACTCGAGCTCGTCCAGGCCGAGAGCGAGTCGAAACAAGATCCGATTCGGCTGCTCGACGCGCTCGGTTTGGGGCATCGTCTCGACCAGTTACCAGGGCAACTGTCCGGAGGGGAACGTCAACGTGTCGCGGTCGCTCGGGCCTTGGTCAATCGCCCCCGACTGATTTTGGCCGATGAGCCGACGGCGAGCCTCGATTATGAGAATGGCCGACGGGTGATGGAGTTGCTCGTTACTGAGGCACGGATGAGTGCGCGACGGGTCATCGTTATCACCCATGACGAACGGATGCTCGACGTCTGTGACCGGGTCCTCATGCTTCAGGACGGCCTGCTCCAACCGTCGCCCCGACATCAAAACAGGGAAGACCGCGATTGAGGCGGCCTTCCCTGTTGTTTGTCAGATGACGTGCGCATGAAGTGGCTCCTCAATCGATGCACTTACGAGTTTTCCTAAATGATGCGTCAACCAGGCGTTGAAACCGATGATGAGTGTCATGTTCCCATGCTCGTCGATTCCGGCCGAATCGACCCGGATTAGTCTTTCCTCGATATGTTGCGAGACGAGAGTGATGCGGGCGAGCGCTAGGACTGATTGGAAGACCTCGTCCGCCGATGACCCAATCGCTTGCGCCACGTCCGACACGGACAGTTCGATCGGTCGTGCCGGCTCAAGCACATAGCGGTCAATCAGCACATCGAGTACCATCGCATGCTGACGATGGCCGTTGACCGGGGCACGATAGAAGGTCACCCCTTCGGCGGTCTTGTAATCCACCTGCCCCGTCAAGCACGCGTGCAGCAACTGATCCATCACCTCTCGCCCCATCGCTTCGTCTCCTCCCGCTTCACCTTGATGATTGTCTGGTTCCATCATAGCAAGACGATACTGCTCAAACGAACGGGACAATCATCGGTAAGTCCCTTGCTTAACGGCATGAACCCGCCGTCAAACCGACACTGCGCGTGAACTATCGTCACGTTTTCGGGTACAATAATAAAGAAAGGAGCGGTTCAGATGCAGAAGAGATGGAAAGTTGGACTTGCAACACTATTCACCGGCTACTATGCCATCAGTTATTATGCGTTCAAGCGCATGACGCGAGGCAAACGCAAGACGCCAGAAATGCTCTTGGCCCCGTATACGAAAGAAGATCAATCGTTTTATCATGACGTGCCGTTCGAGCACGTCTCGCTCCGTTCTCAGGATGGCTACCGGCTGTATGGACGCGTCTACCGCAATGAAGGGTCGACGAAATGGATCGTGTTCGTTCACGGCTATACCGCCTCCCACAGTTTCATGGCCCCGCATTTGGCGATGTTCCATCGCCTCGGGTACAACCTGCTCGCTGTCGACTTGAGATCGCACGGTGAGTCAGAGGGCGTATACGCCTCTTATGGTTATCACGAAAAGCATGACATCACCGATTGGGTCGACTGGTTGCGGGCCAATGAAGTGGTCACGGAAGTCGGGTTGCACGGTGTCTCGATGGGAGCTGCCTCGATCTTACAGGCCGGACCGTTAACCGACGTCGACTTCTTGATCGCCGAATGTCCGTTTGACGATATGAGACAGCTCATGCGCCATCAGCTGAACGTGTTGCACCGGTTGCCCGGGGACCTGCTCTTGCCAGGGATCAACTATTTCTTGTGGACGCGGGCCGGTTTCCGGATGCATCAAGTCCGGCCCAAACACGATCTCGCCGCGATTGACGCGCCCGTCTTGTTCATCCACGGGACGAAAGATGATTTCGTGCCGACGTGGATGTCGGTCGAGATGAACGCGCTCAACCGGCAAAACGAGTTAGCCCTCATCCATGGGGCCGAGCACACAAACTGTATCTTGAAAGATCAACCCGCCTATGAGGCGGCCGTCAGTCAGTTTCTGAATCGACGACATGAATCGGCCCGGCGATAAGGTCGAGCAAGGTATGGACGACCATCACTGGCCATAATACACCCATCGCCAAGTACAAATAGCCGAGTCCCCAGCCGACGATCCCGGTGACCAGGACGCCCCTGACACCTTGATAAGCGTGGGCCAACCCGAACAAGGCGCCGCCGATGAAGGCGAGTGTCAGGGATGAGACGTCAAGATAGAGACTGACGGTGTAGAGGAGCACACCCCGGAAGATGAACTCCTCGGT
Source organism: Exiguobacterium sp. s28 (assembly GCF_018618135.1). Taxonomy (NCBI): domain Bacteria; kingdom Bacillati; phylum Bacillota; class Bacilli; order Caryophanales; genus Exiguobacterium; species Exiguobacterium sp. s28. The sequence continues at coordinate 108,284 of NZ_JACSLL010000005.1, forward strand.
CACACCTGCCGTCCACGAGACGGCGCTCCAGGCCTTCGCCTCAATATCCGTCCGCGGCAAGAGCAACCGCTCGATTTCGAGCTCATAGTACGGACGTAACCGCCGCCGTAACCGAGACGAGGTTTTGACGAGCAAGTAAAACGCCAGCAGCACGCTGATGAGAATGGTCGTGAAAAAGAAAAACTTCCAAGCGGACATGTCCCCTTCGAGCGGGGCGAATCCGAGACCGACCATGTCTGGCGGGACGCCGAACAAGAAGACGAGGGCGAGCAAAAGCAGGCTGAGCCCCCACGACGACTTGACTGTCTGTTCATAGACACGTCCACGACCGAGCGTTTCGATCATCGGCTTCATCAACCGGGCGTTGAACAATTGAACGATCAACAAATACATGAGAATGATGGTAAAGACGGCCTGTTCGAGCATCTATATCCACTCCTGTCCTTCCTGTTAGCTATATGCTACACTATTCGGGTATTGTCTAGAAAGCTAGGAGGCGGAATCTTGAAACGATTGATTTTGCGACTGACCGGTCTCATGCTTGTGATCGTGCTGTGCCTCGGCGCAATCGGCTGGTTTGGTCAACATGATAAAGTGAACAACGCCCTGTACCGGGCCTATTACGGGGACCATGGCGTCCCGTCCGTCCATCGCGATGTGTATGAGGATGCCGCGGCCACGTATGACGTCGATTGGCGCTTACTTGCCGCCGTCCATCGCGTCGAGACGATTTTCTCCCACAGTTCATCGATGCGTTCATCGGTCGGGGCGATTGGACCGTTCCAATTCATGCCGCGGACGTGGCTCGGCTGGCAATATGACACGGACGATCAAAAAGGCGATGTCCCTGAGGACGAAGTCGATTTGACGGATCTCGCGCTCATTGAACAGTACGGCGGTCTCGGACGCGATGGCAACAATGATGGCAAAGCCGACCCGCACAGTCTCGTCGACTCGGCCCATACGGCCGCTTACTATTTGAGCGAGCACGGCGGGACGAAGGCAGACACGACGGACTCGATTCGAAACGCCATCTTCGAGTACAACCGCAGTGAACAGTATGTCAATGATGTGATGTCGTTTTATGAGTCATATCAAACCGATGTGTCTTATTTACCGGATGACAAGTCGTCGGCAACCCAAAGTGTCGCGCGCTACACAATCCGCTACTTGGAATGGTTCGCAGGCTGGGTCTGACCCGGCACTATTTGATTAAAAGTGAGGAAACCTTATGAACACCCATATCGAGGAAGTGACGATTCGTGTCAAGTCGGTCTTCAATGAGGACAAGACGAAGCGCTACTTGCGTTCGTACGAATTCACAGATGTCGTCGACGGCGTCATCTGTGCCGTCATCATCTACTCGCCCCGGATGAGCGATGCTTTCTTGTCCGGTACGACAACGCAGCGGGCGTATATGCTCATGCGGAACCATCTCGATCAACCGATCCGTGAGATGCGCGTCATCAGCCTCGTCCCGACACTCGCCATCAATGACAATCTGCCGTACGTCGAATCGCAACTCGACGAAGTCAACTTTCATTACGTTGAGGAAACGCTCGACGAGGTCGAGGCGAGCGGAGGTATGATTATCGTCGGCTGGGGCTCTCCGGGACGCTTGATGCATCATGCCACCCCGTATAAGGCGCTCTTTGCCGACCATGAGGCGCATATGTTCTGTATCGGCACGACTTCCAAAGGCGAGCCGCAACAGATTCGTATGGCCAACGAGAACACCGTGCTCGAGGCGTTCAATAACGAATCGATCAAACCGAAATTTAGAATTGTGAAAGAAACGAAACAAGACGACTCCGAGTGAGTCGTCTTGTTTTAACGTACGCCAAGCCACACGCTCACTCCAAACAATAGGAGCAAAAGCGACGCCAACAGAAAGTCGTTCCTGGTGACGGGCACAACCTCGTACGTCGCTCGAGGTTCCCCCGTAAACCCACGTGCTTCCATCGAGAACGCGATTCGTTCCGCTTGGCGGATCGATCCAGCAAGAAGCGGAACGATTAATTTGGGGACGTGGCGGATGTGATCGAGTCTCGTCTCCAAACGCACGCCTCGTAACGCATGCGTTTCATACAGTTGCATCAGTTCTTTTTTTAGAATCGGAAAGAAACGAAAACCGACGAAGACACTATATGCGATTTTTGGTGACAGCTTTCCTTGTTGCATCAAACTGTAGACGAACCGTTTCGGGTCCGTCGTCAGCGTGAACAGAAGCGACAAGGCTGTGAATGCCAACACACGTAAGGAGAGCGTCGCTGCTAGCATCACATTCTCGTCGGTCACATCATTGCCAAACAGCTTGAACACGACATCTCCGCTTGATTGCTTTCCAAAGACGAGCGTCGTCCACAATGTCCCGAGCGCGGTCAATAAAAATGGGATCATGAACAACCCCCATCTTCTCCAGCTCACAGCAGAGAATAGCGTTTGAAGTGTAACTGTACCGAGAAAAACAGCAAGCGGAGTCCAAGGGTTATACATGAAGGCGAGACCGAACATGAGACATGCCACGGTCAGAAATTTAATCGTCGGGTTCATCTCATGAAATGTCATCGCGATTCCTCCATCAATAAGCCGTGGGTGCGTAGTAATTCTTTTTCATCCCAGAGTGAAGCGTCATATGGCCCACTCAAGTCGCCGTCACACATCAAATAATATGTGTTCGCAATCCGCGCGAAGCTGAGGTCGTGCGTCACAAACAAAATCGTCTGGCCGGATCGTGTTCGTTCGACCATTAAGTCATAGAGCGCACGAAGCGATACCTCGTCTTGTCCGGCAGTCGGTTCATCAAACGCAATCAGTTGTTTATTAGACAGCATCATCACTCCGATGGCGAGCCTTCGTTTTTGACCGTGACTAAGGGAGAGTGGATGGTGGTCACGCACTGATTCGAGCCCGAGCCGCGTTAAGACGTCCTCAATCGGGCGATTATGGCCATATGCGAGTTCTCGGGTCACATCATTCGTAACGAATAGATGCGCCGGTGATTGCGGGACGAGGCCGACTTCACGATGTTTCCGGGCTAGTCTTCGCAGCCATGTCGACTTTCCGCTACCATTTCGACCGAGCACCGCAATGAGATCACCCTCAGCGACCTTTAACTCGCTCGCTGCTAATTGAAATGTTTTTCGTTTTAATTCCGGTATGTGAAATAACATTTTCTCTCCTTGTTCAACTTTAATTGGAAAGAACGCATAATCTGGTCGGACGATGAACGGTCCATCATAGTCGATGCGCCCACTCACGAGCTTTATTTGTCGGTCAAAAAAATCACCCCATATGTATGGCCGATGCTCGATGACGACAACGTTTACGGTCTGTGCGACGCCGTCGAGCCAACGAACGAAATGATGGGCGGTCTCAGGATCGAGGTGAGCGAGCGGCTCATCGAGGAGGAGCCACTCGGGACAGCCAATCAAGGCACAAGCGACGGCAATTTGCTGCTTCTCACCCCCCGATAGGTCATGAATGGTACGGTGACGATAATCGGTCAAATGCAACGCCTCTAACATTGTGGTGACACGGGCCATCATCTCGTCTCTCGCGACGGCAAAGTTTTCGAGCGTGAAAATCAATTCTTCTTCGACCGTCTGCATGACGAACTGACTGTCCGGGTCCTGAAAGACCGTTCCGACGCGCCGGTTCACTTCGCCAGCTTCATACGTATCATAAGAGCGATCGAACAAGTGCAGTCTGCCCGTCACGATGCCATCACAATTGTCCGGATAGAGACGATTCATCAAAGCGAGCAATGTTGATTTTCCCGACCCACTTGCCCCTGTAATGACCGTTCTCCCTTTTGTTAGACGTAGTGTGATATCCGTCAAGACATCGCATTTCTTGTTCGGATAACGAAATGTCAGATGTTCTGCCTCAACCATGCATACGGTCCTGTCGCGCGAGGGCATACCCATCAAGCGCGCCCGTCCGAAGCAACAAGTCGCTCAAAATCTTACCGCCCAGACCAGCAATCAACATCCCGCTCGTTGCGCGTAAAGCGAACATCGTAGCCACATATGTCGGACTGAGGGCATTGAGCCCTCCCATGACGTACGTATACGCGAAACTTGTCACAGCAGCACTGAATCCGGCGAGCATGAGCACCCAAAGATCATAGCGTTTATAACCCGTCAAAGCGAACGCCGCTTCGGCGCCGATCCCTTGAACGATCCCAACTAAAATGATGCGCGGTCCGATGGCGTTGCCAATCATCATCTCAATCGTCGCCGCAAGCACTTCGGACAAGAATGCAGCCCCAGGCTTGCGAATGATATAAGCTGCGATAATCGAGACGATGAACCATATCCCAAAAATCCATTCGTAGGCGATTGGTCCAATCAGACCGGCCCACAAGTTACCAGCATGGACGAACGCCAAATAGACCACCGCGAACACGACCGATAAAATCGACAACAAGACGATTTCTTTTAACTTCCACGATTTAAGCATCCATGCGTCCCTCGTGTGACGGGCTGTTCACGCTGAACGTCACCGTCATGACGACGTGGCTTGTCTTCTGTCGGACGCGATCAAACGTCGCCTCATAGAAAGCGAACACCGGCTCGATGTCCCCATGTATGCCTGAGGCGTAATGCATCGAGTCATTGAAGACACCCCGCTCTTTCGCAAAAGCGATTTCTTCGTAGATGATGTCCATGTAGTTCTCATCACCGAGCGGATAGAGCGCGAACTGTGAAGAGACATATTGCGGACCGACGGGACCATTAAGCGGTTCGCTCGACACAACGAGCACTTCATCTCCGGCCGTATCCCCTGGACACCCGACCGAGAACGTCCCGCTCATCGACACATGTTCCCCTGTCTTCGTCGCGTGTGACAGCACGGTCTTAGCCACATCGAATACATGCTCACTTCGTCCACGGATGACCGTCGACACGTCATCGGTATGTCGCCAGACGTTTTGTAAATCCGTCTCCTTCAACGCCCCTTTGATGATGCTCACGAAATCAGTCGTCATCGGGCTCAGTGTAAAGCGGAACCCGACGATCGGGCTCGTTCCACATTGTTTGTTCATGTTCTATTCCCCCTTATTATGTGTACACAAAAAAGCCGCATCCATGAGAATGCGGCCACTCGTCCAATTTTAATCCATTAGAAAAAGTGCCACACTTCCTCACGCCGGTATTACCCGGATCGAGTCATAAGGGATTGGAGCCATGCTCACATCTCAGCCGAAGCACCCCTAGTGTAGTCCAATGTATGCGGTTGTTCATGCAAGAATCAGTATAGACGACCACTTTCATTTTGTAAACGGTCTTATGAGAACGTGACGACCTCGTTCCCCGGAAGTGTGTCCCGGAGCGTCGACCAATCCAGCGCCATCTCCTCATCTGTCAGCAGACAGTGATCGAGCTCTTGTTCGATGATGGCTCGATCCATCCGCTGCCCGATCAAGACGAGCTCCGTCTGTCGGTCACCGTACGGTTCGACATAGTCGGCGGCGAGTTCCGGTTCGGCCGCGAACATGTGACGACGCTCATCTTCCGGAAGCGTCGCGAGCCAGCGCCCGGCATGTTCGAGCGTCGAGGCGTAGCCCGCTTGTGAAAACAGACAGGCGAGGTCGTTCCGGGAAGCAATCCATAAGAACCCTTTCGCGCGGACGATTTCTTCCGGAAACGCCTCGATCCAGGCATGGAGACGCTCCGGGTGGAACGGCCGACGCCGACGATAGACGAATGAACTGATGCCGTATTCTTCCGTCTCCGGCGTGTGCACATCTGTCTCAAGTTCTTGAATCCACCCGGCCGCATGCATCGCCTGTTCGAAATCGAACAAATTGACATCCAACAGCTCGGTCAATTCCACGTTCGCATGGACAGACGTCAACAGCTTCGCGGTTGGGTTGAGCGCCTTCAACAGTCCGGTCATCTCGCCGAGTTCGGTCTCGGTCACGCGATCCGCCTTGTTCAAGACGATGATATCGGCGAATTCGACTTGGTCGACGAGCAAGTCGACGACTTCGCGGACGTCCGTCGCCTCGATCGCCTGCTTGCGTTCATGGAGCGACTCGCCCGAGTTGAAATCTGTTAAGAACCGAAACGCATCGACGACGGTCACCATCGCATCGATATAGACTCGGCTCGTCAAATCGATGCCGAGGGCGTCATCGGCATATGTAAACGTTTGGGCGACCGGGATCGGCTCTGAGATCCCGGACGACTCGATGATGATTCCGTCGAGGTCCCGGTCGTTCGCAAGCTCTGTTACCGCCTCGAGCAGGTCCTCACGGAGCGTGCAACAGATGCAGCCGTTCGATAGTTCGACCAACTTTTCGTCCGTCCTCGAAAAACCGCCCTGTTCAATCAATCGCTCATCGATATTCAACTCGCTCATGTCGTTGACGATGACGGCGTATTTCTTGCCCGTCCGATTGTACAATATGTGGTTCAATAGTGTCGTCTTACCGCTTCCTAAATAACCGGACAGCACGGTGACCGGGATTCGTCTCATTCTACCCACTCCTAAATCGTAATGATTACTTTTTAGATAATGACGGGTCGGTGACGTCTTGTCAAGAAAAAAACACGCCCGTTTCCGGACGTGTTCTCCTGCCTATTCCTCTAACGCCTTGCGTTCGGCCTCTGAGCGTGGATAGGCGTTCGCCTGCCATTCGGCTCGATAAATCGAGTCGAGCTGGGTCAGACCGACCTCATCCGCGTCCTTGTCGGCATCCACACTCGGCGTCTCATCCCACCGCGGATTCAAATACGTATGATCGTCTTCCCGGTTCGCCTCCAACAGCTTTTGAATCCCGACCCGGGCGACCGCCGCGAGCGCCAAACCGATTCCCGCACGAACGAGCAATCGTTTTACCATCTTCGTACCTCCTTATCGACCAAACCGATAGAGCGGCATCCCTTTCACATCTGTATCAATTTTAAAGACCGAACCTGCGTCCGGATGGGCCTCGAGCGCCGCGTCATCCATTCCTTCGCGCGCCGTCGTGATCGCAAGTTGTTTCAAGTCATCACCGACGAAACAGCATGACGTGACGTTCGGGGCCGGCACGAGCACCTCGAGCACTTTTTCACCCGTCTTCGGGTTCCAGCGCGAGACGCGTCCGCCCGCGAAGTGGGCAATCCATAAAAAGCCGTCCTCATCGGATGTCATGCCGTCCGGGAATCCTTCCTCATCTTTGAAATCGATGACGACTTCCCCATCCCCGAGTGTTCCTGTTTTCAAGTCGAACGGGTATTTGCGGACCGTCTCGGTCGGTGTATCGATATGGTAGAACGTCGAGTGGTCCGGAGACCATGTCAGACCGTTCGACAGCGTCAGTTCACTGAGCATGACCTCGGTCGTGCCGTCACGGTTCAAGCGATAGAGCGTCGCCTCGTTCTCCTCGTCGTTGAGATGAAGCGTCCCGGCAAAGATTCGTCCGTACGGGTCGGCCTTTCCGTCGTTGAAGCGAAGATCCCCTTCCGGGTCATCGAGTTCGACGAGTTTATCGAGTCGCTTCGATCCCTCGTCCCATTCATAGATGCCGTCTTTCAAGCCGACGACGACGCCGTCTGTCACTTTCGGGACCGCAAACCCGATCTGTTGTCCCATATCGAACGATGACAGCTCGTCTTCCTTTTCGTCGTACCACCAAAGTGTGTGTCCTTCGATGTCGACCCAATAGAACCGTTTCAGTTCAGCATCCCAACACGGGCCTTCCCCAAGTGTATTTCTGACTCGAATCCATAACGCAGCGTTTACTGTCTCCATTGAATTGCCTCCACTCTCTACATTGATTTCAACTGACTATTCCCTGAGCGGACGAGGTCTATTCAAGATTTTTCAAAATCGTTCCGCAGAGTTAGGGGCGATGTCCGTCTTTCCTTCACCGGAGCGGCTCTATGAAAAAAACTCCTTGAATCATTCGATTCAAGGAGTCCACTTATTTCGCACCTTCGACGTTCATATGTTTACTGCGCAACTGGCCGCATGCCGCATCGATGTCAGTCCCGTGCTCAAGGCGGACACCGGTGTTGATGCCACGCTTCTTCAAGACATCATAGAACGCCATGATGTCCTCCGAGGTACTGCGCTCGTATTGGATATGCTCGTTGACCGGGTTATACGGGATCAAGTTGACGTACGACTTGTCCTTAATATCGTCGATGAGCGCCGCCAATTCCTCGGCGTGCTCCGGTAAATCGTTCACTTTCGACAGGAGAATATATTCGAACGTGATTCGTTTGTTCGTCTTCTCGACGTAATACCGGATGGCCGGCATGAGCTTGTCGAGCGGGAACGCCCGGTTGATTTTCATGATTTGCGTCCGCAGCGCGTCGTTCGGCGCATGGAGCGACAGCGCCAAGTTGATGCGCAAATCGAGGTCCGCGAACTTGTAAATCTTGTCGGCGAGTCCGCTCGTCGAGACGTTGATTTTACGCGGCGCGATCGCGAGACCGCGCTCGTCCTTGACGACACGCAGGAAGTCGACCAAGTTGTCAAAGTTATCGAACGGTTCGCCGATCCCCATGACGACGATATGGCTGACCCGGGCCCCTTCGCCGACTTCGTCCAAGTAGTGTTGAACGGTCATGATTTGTTCGACGACTTCGCCCGCCGTCAAATCACGTGTCTTCTTCAAGAGACCGCTCGCACAGAAGCTGCAGCCGATATTGCACCCGACCTGCGTTGTCACACAGACCGAACGGCCGTACTTATGTCGCATGAGCACAGTCTCGATATAGTGCCCGTCGTGTAGTTTAAGTAAAAATTTGACCGTCCCGTCGCCCGCCTCTTGTTTGACGAACAGGTCTTGCGTCGAGATGACGTATTCGGCGGCGATCGCCTCACGCACCTCAGCCCGTACCGAGATGTCCTCGATTTGTTTCACTCGGTCGATGTAGAGCGAGTCCCAGATTTGTCTCGCATGGAAGGCGCTGTATCCCCAAGAGACACACGCTTCTGTCAGCTGATCGAACGTCAGCCCGTATATAGATGGTTTCATTGCTATCTGTCCTTTCTTCAATCCGCATACGTACCATTGTAGCGGACGTGGACGACGGGTGCAACGTTCTTATAACGGTGGAACGGGACGCGAAATATGTCGCTCGAACGCATACGCCAGACGGATCAAGTCACGTTCGGCATAACTCGTCCCGGTGAACGATAGGCCGAACGGCGCCCCACTCGCTTTCAAGCGATATGGGATCGTGATGGTCGGATGCCCGGCTTTTGCCGCCATGTCATAGTTCAAATCGTGAGGCAAGACGAGCGCGTGCAACTGCTGTTCGTTTAATAGGCGGTCGAGTCCGTCCGTCTTGGCGTCACGCACGTCATCGAGCCGGCGCGTCAAATAGGCCGCCTCGATGAGACGTCCCGACAATCTTTCCGCTTTCTCGAACGTCTTTTGTCCGTGCGGGATCGTCTCAGGATGTCTGTTGTTCCAGTCCATCAAATCCGACAACGTCTCGTACGGGAGCGTCGTCGTGGCCAGGTACGCCTCGATCCCGAGTTTGAACTCGTGGTACAAAATATCGCCTTGGTCGAGTGTATCATGGGCGGGCAGTTCGACTTCGACAAGGTCGATGCCGCTCTGTTTCAACAGCTCGGTCGTCTCACCGTATAATGCTTGTTCTTCTGTTGATAAATCAGCTTTGACGATCCCGACACGCATCCCGACCGCTTGGCGCTCGTCGAGGCACGTCCGATACGGCGGACCGGCCGGGAGGTTGAGTGTCGCCGGGTCCGCCGGGTCTTCCCCTACCATCACCTCAAGTGCCCTTACCGCGTCTTCGAGCGTTCGTGCCATCGGTCCCGCCGTGTCTTGCGACCGCGAGATCGGGATGATGCCACTCCGACTGATGAGGCCGACGGTCGGTTTGATGCCGACGATGCCATTGTGCACGCTCGGATGGATGATGGAGCCGCTCGTCTCGCTACCGACAGCGAGCAGTGTCAGGTTCGCTGCAACCGCAGAGGCCGAACCTGAGCTCGAACCTCCGACATCGAGCTTATCCCCATATGGATTGAGCGTCTGCCCACCGACACCGCTCCAGCCGTTCGGCATGCCCTCGGTCAAAAAGTTGGCCCATTCGGACAAGTTCGCTTTCCCGAGGATGATGGCCCCGCTCGCTCGCAGGTTTTGGACGAGATGGGCGTCCCGGCCTGCGAAGTGATGCGCGAGGACGACGGCCCCGGCCGTCGTCTTCATGAGTCCGGCTGTCTCGACATTGTCTTTGATCAGCACCGGGATGCCGAGTAGCGGCAAGCGTAGCCCGCGACGAAATGCCCGGTCAGCCGACTCTGCCTCGAACAAGGCGTCCGGGTTCACTTGAATGACCGCCTTCAGTTTGTCGTTAAACTGGGCGATCCGGGTCAAATAATAGGCCGTCACGTCACGCGCCGTAATTGTTCCTTCTTTATATCCGCGATGGGCGGTTTCGATATCGAGTTCCATAAAATCAAATGTGTCAGTCATATTGATTCCTCCTTTGGTCACTCGATGGTATTCGCTATCGACACATGATTTCCTGTTTTCGTTCGCCAACGAATGTGTAACTTGGTACACTGAAAGAAAAAGGAGGTTACTATGAACCGTTCGTACGTACTCGTCTTATTGTCCGTCTTTGCCTTGTTCTTCTTACAGTTATATGCCGGGGACGCCCCGTATACGTTACCGCTCTCCATCGTGCTCGTCATCCTGATTCTCGGTGCCACCTTGCTCCAACTACGGCGCAAGCCAAACCGTTGACGCCGCTTCAAATCTGATGGTATGATGCTGTCACCAACTACATATCGATATCTTGAGTGAACGAGAGACCTGGCTCTATGACTTCACAGCAACCTGCTACGGCAAGGTGCTACTACCAGCAAGGCGATTGCCTTGGCCGATATGACAGAGCGCTCATGTCGATGACATGGGCGCTTTTTTTGGGAATGAACATGAGGGGGACTTATTAATGGAAAAAGCAACATTCGCAGGCGGCTGTTTTTGGTGCATGGTGACGCCGTTCGAGGAACAACCTGGCATCGAGTCGATCGTATCAGGTTATACGGGAGGTCACGTCGACGATCCGACGTATGAACAAGTGAAGACAGGGACGACAGGACACTATGAGGTCGTCGAGATCACGTTCGACCCGACGCTGTTCGCTTACGAGCGACTGCTCGAACTGTATTGGATTCAGACCGATCCGACCGATGACGGCGGTCAATTCCAAGACCGAGGCAGTCAATATGCGCCGGCCATCTTCTATCATACGGAAGAACAACGTGTGAAAGCAGAGCAGAGTCGCGACGCGCTCGCGGCGAGCGGACGTTTCCAACAGCCGATCGTCACGAAGATCTTACCGGCTGACACGTTCTATCCGGCCGAGGAGTACCATCAAGACTTCCATAAAAAAAATCCGGCCCACTATAAAGAGGACCGGAAAAAATCTGGGCGTGACGCATTCATCGAACAAGCCTGGTAAGCGAAAGACGGGTCGTCTGACCCGTCTTTTAGCTTTTGGCGATTCCGAGCATGAATCCGGCCACGACAATGAGGCCGATACCCATAAAGACGAAGACACGTTCTTTCGTCGTCTTCTCTTCTTTTAATAGATAGATCCCGCCGAGCGTCGCCACGACGACGTTCAATTGCGACAAGGCGAATGACGTCGCGATTCCGACTTCACCGCTCGACACGAACAGCCCGAAGTTCCCGATCCCCCAGGCGATCCCGGCCAAGATGTTTTTGAACGTCTTCGGATCGAACTTCTTCACATCTTTCTCACGCAGGCTGAACAACAGCGCCGCGACGAACATCCCGACCGACTGTGGCAATATCGCCGTGATCCCGTCGACCTCGAAATAGTTCGTCAGGACGGCGTACGTCACGTAACCGATACTCGACACGAGCAGAACGAGCAAGCCTTTCTTCAAGGCGCCGCTGCTGTCGCCGTCTTTGTTCTGCTGATACGACGTCAACGCAGCCCCAATCACGATGAGAACGAGCGCCGAAAATCCGAGCCATAGTTCGGTCGTCGTTTTCCAGTCTCCGAGGACGATGACACCGAACAACGATGTACCGAGAAGCTGCATGCCGGTGCTGATCGGCATCGCCTTCGAGACACTTAAAATTTGAAACGATTGGAACTGTAAATATTGTCCGAGTGCCCAAAACGCGCCGGAGATGAATCCGGTCACGATTGCGAGCGTCGTGAACCCGGGATTGAACACGAGTGCGATAATGACCGCCATCACCATCGCCCCGATTGTCGTCCCGATCAACTGTTGAATCGGCTTCCCGCCGACCTTTGAGACGATGAGCGGGATGCTCCCCCACATCAAGGCAGGTAAGAGTGCGAGTAAAATCATTTCCATACATGACACCTGCTTTCGTAATATAACATCATTTGTGATTTTCCCACGTTCAGTGCTGATTAAACTTTGTTCAAAAAAATTAAAAATAGCCATTGCCAAATGTTTTACTAGGATGATATAATAATCTTCGAACGGGGCATTAGCTCAGCTGGGAGAGCGCCACGCTGGCAGCGTGGAGGTCAGCGGTTCGAGCCCGCTATGCTCCATTATTGAAGTCACCACTCATTTGAGGGGTGACTTTTTTGCGTTGCCGCTCGGTTTAACTCATCCGCTAGCGGGTAATGATTGTAAGACATCATTATTCTAAAGGGGGACTTATCATGGACCGAGCCTCTGTCGAAGAGACCATTTTAGCCGTCATCGACTGTATGCGGGCAAGCAATCATTGTTTCTCAAAATGCTTACAAGAAGAAGACTTGTTGATGGTCGCCGAGTGTATCCGGCTGACGAAAGAATGTTCGGAAGTGTGTGCACTCGCCTTGAACGCGCTCGAGACCGATTCGGCTTTCACCAAACCGATTGGTGCACTCTGCGCCCAGGTGTGTGACACGTGCGCCGTCGAATGTGGCCGCCACTTGCACGACCATTGCCAACGCTGTGCCGAAGCATGTCTCCGCTGTGCCGAAGCATGCCGCAACCTCGTGGCCGCATAATCGCTTTTTAGTCTAACGATATGTTAGACTTTTTTTATACTTGTTTTTACGAGAAAGGGATCAATTATGCCACATTCAATTCTTGCCATCGACGTCGAGACGGCGAACCGCGATAGTCGCAGCATCTGCTCTGTCGGCTGGAGCCTGCTCGTCGACGGTGAAATCATCGAAACGAACCAACTGCTCGTCAATCCGGAGGAAGACTTCGATGCCGGCAATATCCGGGTCCACGGCATCCGGCCGAGCGATGTCTGGGACGCCCCAGCGTTACCCGAGGTGCTCGAACAGCTCTATCCGACGCTGCGGGATGTCGATCTCGTCATGGCACACAACGCTTCGTTCGATATGGGCGCGTTCAAGAAAGCGATCGCCAAATACGATTTATATACGTTTCCGACGATCGAGTACGGCTGTACCGTCAAGTTGTCGAGAAAACTGTATCCAGGTCTGCCGAATCACAAGCTGAACACGATGGCGGAATATTTGAACGTCCCGTTCATCCACCACGATGCGGCTGAAGATGCTCGCGTCTGTGCCCTGCTCATGCGCGACATGATGCAGAAGACCGGGATCCATGATCCGCGTGAACTGCACCGGTACACATCGGTCAAGCTCGGAAAACTCGCTTATTGAACGATATCCATGCCAGACAGGCCAAGACACACGTCTTGGCCTGTTAGCGTTTAAAGATCCATTTTTTCTGGACATAATAACTGACGACGAACAAGAAGCTGTCGACGAACACTTTGATCCACACCTCACCGTCGCGGATGACATAGAACAGCGCATAGACGAGACCGGCCGACAGCGCCATCTGCAATCCGACGAGACCGAAGTATTTCGGCATCGCCCGCTTCGCCTTCGAATGGAACACAATTTTCCGATTGACGAAATAATTGAACAGCGATGACAGGATACGGGCCACGACCGTCGCAATCAAGACGTGCGTCGTCTCGAACCACGGATTCAACAAATAGACGAACAAGGCATAGAACCCGATGTCTAACAGAAATGATGCGACCGATGATAATGAATAGGCCAAAAACATGCGATAGATAAGAATCGAGTCGATCACCGGCCGGAAATGGGACGAGGCGTTTTCTGCCACATAGACGGTTTGAATTGGTGTCTGATGAATCGGGACTTGCAATCGTTTCGTGAACGTCAACATGTTCATCTCGAACTCATAACGGTTCCCCGGCACATCAAGCAATTGTTCCGCATACCGCAGCGGAATCGCCCGAAGGCCGGTTTGGGTGTCTTTCAGACGAAGACCGCTGCCGAGCAACATGACGCCGCGCGTCATCTGATTTCCGAATCGGCTCCGGAACGGGATATCGGACCCTGAAAAGTCGCGGCAGCCCATAATCAAATGATGAGGCCAACGTATGCCTTCTTCATACAGCTTCAAGACGTCAGTCGGCAGATGTTGCCCATCCGCATCGACCGTGATGACCCCGTTCGTTCTAGGGAAATGCTGAACGACATGTCGAATCCCGGTTTTCAACGCCGCCCCCTTCCCTTGATTCCGGGTATGCTCGAGCACCGTGACCCATTTTCCGACCTCGTCAAAAATCGGACGGGACGTCTCGGCACTCCCATCGTTCACGACGAACAGATGGACGAACCCTTCTTCTTTCAACTCCCGGACCAGTGTGACGAGCGCTTGATCGGGATTATATGCTGGGATTAATATGACGTAATCATCAAGACGTTCCACGGAATGCATTTGCATCGCCACCCCTCCTTCCCTCCTTCTATACCCAAGTGAGTGAAAAGTGATTCCTCGAACCGCCTCAAACAAAAAACACGATGTCCGAGGACACCGTGTGGTCGATCAACCGATGAAGATGAAGTAAGACGACGCGAAATAGACGAGGACGACGAGCACGGACGGCAAGACGTAGCGGAACTTCGACGTGACATCTTTTCGAAGGACACTGTACATGACCAAGACCGACAAGATCGTGATCCCGATCGCCGTCACCAAGTGTGACGTGGACACATCCGCCAAAATCGAACCGCCTCGGTAGAAGACATCCGACATCGCGATGATGAGCATATTGAAGATGTTACTCCCCAAAATCGAACCGAACGCCAAGTTGACGTTTCCAAGCTTCAAGGCGACGAAGACGGCGACCGCTTCTGGGAGCGACGTCGAGGCCGCGATCAAGAAACTGCCGACAAAGCTCGAACCGAGTCCGGTCACGACGGCGATTTGGTCACCTAACACTGAAAGCGCCGTTCCGGCCGCCATGATGACGAGAGCGGCGATGATGAAGCCGATGACCGCGCGTTTAATCGGAATTGAGTCAGTGACGCTGACACCGACCTCTTGCTCGACTTCCCGTTCTGTCGTAGGTTCTTTTGGACGTTGTCCGATATAGTAAATCCCAACCGCGTACAACCCTGCAATCAATAAGGCATCGATACCGATCCCGAGAATCGTGAAGTCGATGCGGATGACGAGTGCGAGCATCGTCACGAGCGTCAACATCAAACCGAGACTCGCCGTGTAGAGGTGATCCCGACTTGCTTCGTTAAATAGACGCTTCTGACGATAATACAAGTCAAACATCGCCAAGATAAAGATGTTGAACAAGTTCGAGCCGAGCATGTTCCCGATGGCGATATCCGGGTTATTGATCATGACGGCCGATACGCTCGTCGTTACTTCCGGAAGCGATGTCGCTCCGGCAAGCAACACGGTCCCGACGAGCATGCCGCTCATCGTCGACTTCTCGCTGATGACGTCGGCATACGTCGATAGTTTGATGGCAGCATACACGGTGAGTGCTGCGGCCAAGATGAAGTAAATAAATACCATATTTCTGTGTCTCCCCTTTTTCAAAAAATCAAAAAAGACCTTTTTATGGACGCCGAAGAAGCATCCATAAAAAGGTCTCGCGGACTTGGATCAGAAGCTCGATGGACCGAGTGCGTTGCACCGTAGTGACGATCCATCGACCACATTCGTGGTCGCTACTCCCCTTCTTATGTTCACGATGAATATATCACGTTTAAGGTCACTTGACAATCATTTCACTCAAGCCACGCGACGATCTCGTCCGACTGCAATGCCATTCGATACGATAATTCATCGATCGCTTGGAGTGCCGGGAGCGACAAGCGTTCCCACAGTCCTGCTTCTTTCAATTGAGCCGACAAGGCGTCGAGCTCGGGTTGGTTGACCTCGGTCCCGTGACGATATCCTTCGCGCATCGTCTCGTTCAGCTCGAAAGCGGTCTGACAAAGCGTCGTCGTCTCTTGAAGCCACTCCTCTTCACGGAACCCATGTTTGATGACACCGAACAACTTCTCTAACTTCTCGGTCCGCCCTTCTTCGACTCCGTAAAACAACAAGTTCATTTCCGTCTCGAACGCTTCGATGAGCGTCGTCGTCTGCGCGAACGGCTTCAACGCATGGAGCAGTTCATGATAATACCAGGATTGGTCGCGGAGCGGCCGATTGAAACGGTCCCATACTTGTTTGCCGGCAGACTCGACGTCGAGACGAATCGAACGCAGATTATGTAGCTTGTCCGCGGCCAAGAGTGCGACTTCATCATACTGCATCGTCCGCACATGCTGAATCGTCATCCGTTTGCGTTCTTCCCACGACTGGTGTTTCCCCGGCTCGGACACAGCCTTGACTAGACGTGTCACTTCATATCCAAATCGTTCACTCAGTTCATCAGGTGTCGTCAACGTATCTTCGAGCAAGTCGTGGAGCAGACCCGCCACGACGACCGGGACGGGTTGCCGATCTTCGACGAGCAACATGGAGACGGCCACAGGATGGGTCAAGTAAGGAATATTCGTTCCTTTTCGAAACTGTCCGTCGTGACGGACGGCCGCGAAACGGAGTGCCTCCTCGATGATTTGATGCACGACGCTTCCTCCTTCGCTAGTTTCAATGTACTCCCCATCCTATACCCGTCACTAGGCCTTTACACGCATATCGGTTGTTAAAATATAGGGTAATGGTCCCAGTTTCTTGATTCAAGCTTCGTAAATCATCTTTTTCGTCATGCCCCCATCAACGATCAAATTATGCCCGTTGACGAAATCGTTTTTCTCGTCAATCAAATAAGAGACGGCGCGGACGATATCCTCCGGTGTCCCGACACGTCCTGACGGATGCTGCGCGTGATCGATATCACGAAGGGCTTCATCCGAGGTATGGATCCATCCGGGACTGACCGCATTCACCGTGATTGGTCGTTCAGCCAAAGAGACCGCCATCGACTGGGTCAACGAAACGATCCCGCCTTTTGAGGCGCCGTATGCTTCCCAATCAGCCTCGTTCTGAAGCGCGCGGGTCGAGGCCACGTTGATGATGCGGCCGAAATCAGCCCCTTCGTTCAACGTCAAGAAAGCTTTCGAGCAAGCGAACGTCCCGACGAGGTTAACATCGATCACGCGTTTGAACGTCTCGACGTCGAGTTCGGTCATCGGTTTGACGAGCGAGGATACGCCACCATTATTGATAAGCACATGGGCGGTGCCGACTTCTTGATGAATTACTTTGAATACGCGGTTCACATCCTCATGATCCCCCAAATCCATCTGATGGAACGTCACTCCTTCAAGTTGTGGGTCTTGCCCGATATCGAGTCCGACAACACGATATGTCGTGCTAAAATGGCGGGCCAGTTCCCGCCCGATTCCTTGGCTGACACCGGTTATAATCATCGTCTGTTTCATTGTCATCCCTCCTGGACAGTAGAATACCCTGATTGCATGAAAATGAGTCCTATCAGTTCGTCCAAAGTGTTTGGTCAGACGTCGTCACGACGGTCGCACCTGCCTCAAGGGCGGCCTCGATTTCTTCAGACGACGAGATCAAGCCGCCGGCGAAGACTGGAATATTTGTCGCTTCTTTCACGCACCGGATATATTTCGGGACGAGACCTGGTAATACCTCAATATAATCCGGTTGAGTGCGGTTGATGAGGCGATAACTCTTCTCGAGCGAACTCGAATCGATTAAAAACAGACGCTGCACCGTTTTAACTTGCTTTTGTTTCGCTTTTAAAATGACACTGCCTTTCGTCGAGATGATTCCATACGGTCGAAACGTCTGACACACATATTCGGTCGCATATTCATCCGCCTTCAGACCTTGAATCAAATCGAGATGGACGAACACTTGCTTGTCATGGGCCGCTAGTAACTGAAACACGGCATCAAGCCGGGCCACATGTACTTCAAGCAAGACTCCAACTTTGAATGGCCCTCTCACAAATGTCTCGAGGTCTTTCATGTCTCGGAGAGCAGGCAAAATCGTTTGACCTTCAATCATTCCCACACAACCTTTCTCCATTCCAGTTTCTCTCATTATCTGTACAACGTCATCCGGAAATCAAGGTTTACCGATTCAATATAGCGGGAAAATAATTTTAACTTATGCGCAGAGAGGGAGTAGTGACATGGTGAATGAAGTAGATGTACGGATTGAGACACCGACACCTGAGGAGCATCAACGCCTTCGCGTCAAAGCAGGCATGCCGAAGCGTTCCGACTCAGGCACGGTGAAAGGGCTCGCTAACACGTTATACGGCGTTTGTTTATATAAAGACGACACGATGGTCGGGATGGGACGTGTCGTCGGGGACGGCGGCATGGTGTTTCATCTCGTCGATATTGTCGTCGATCCCGAGTGTCAAGGCCTTGGGCTTGGTAAATTGATCATGGAACGATTGATGGATTGGATCTTACAGGAAGCAGACGAGACGGCCATCATTAGTCTGATCGCTGACATTCCGGCAGACGGCCTGTATCGCCAGTTCGGATTTGACTATTCTCGTCCCGAATCGGTCGGGATGGAATATCAATGGAGTGAAAACTGATGGTGAAGCAATCCTTCCCTTTTTTAGGGGGTGACGTATGGACGTATTCAATGTAATCGTATTCCTCGGATTGGCACTCACCGTGATCTCGGTGCTCAGTTTGCTTATCGAGCGGTTGTTCTTTCCTAGTATCCTCGCTTTCATTGCAATCGGCGTCGCGGTCGGCTTCTTTTGGAACGGGAATGAGGTCTTCAAAATCGCCGGGGAAATCGGGATTATTCTGTTATTCTTTCTACTCGGTTTAAAGTTTCCGCTGAGCGAGCTCGTCAAGCGAATGAAACAAGTGTGGAAAGCAGGCGTCCTAGATGTCCTTCTCGCCTTCGGGGTCACGATTGGAATCGCTTTGTTGTTTGGTCTCGACTTCTCACAAGCATTTTTGATCGGTGCCGTCCTCTATGCGACGAGTTCGTCGATTTCGGCGAAACTTCTCGAGCGACATTCTGAAAAACATGAAGATGTGAAAGAGTTCGTACTGGCGCTCCTTATCTTCGAAGACATTTTCGCCCCGCTCATTTTGACCGTGGCCCCGTTCATCATCCAAGACGAACCGATCGCTTTCACGGACATCGGGAAAGTGTTCGCCGGATTTCTGATTTTCGGAGTGCTCCTCTTCATCGGGTCTCGTTTCGTTTTGAACCGACAGCGGTTCGTCAAACATTTGTTGCGACAAGATGATGCGAGTATCGGTTTGATTGGATTGATTCTATTTTTCGCCGGGATTGGCATGGTGTTCGGCCTGTCCGAGATCCTCGGGGCATTCATCGCCGGAATCATGCTTGCGGGCATCCACGATGTGCGGCCGTTGAAACGATTGACCGTACCCGTTCGCGACTTGTTCTTGCCGATTTTCTTCATCTCGTTCGGGATCTCCATCAATCTCGATCAAGGGGTCATCGTCAATGCCCTCTTCTTCGTCCTGATCGTTTGGGGCGTGTTATCGAAGTGGATCGTCGGACGCGTCGGGGGTCGCATGTATGGCTTGACGCGGGTGCAGGCGAACGAGGCCGGCTTCTCACTCGCCCCGCGTGGCGAGTTCTCGATTTTGTTCACCGCCCTATCGAACGGAGCGATCAACTTATTTGTCGGTCTCTATATTTTCGTCTCGGCCATCGTCGGCATCGTCTTGTTCCGCTTCTCTGAGATTCTTGCTAACAAGACGGAGGAAAAACTTGAGAAAGTACTTCCCGATGAGACAAAAAATAAAGAAGATCAATGATAGAACACAAAGGAGGACCTTCGCGTGAAGGTCCTCCTTTGTTCGTCAAAATGATGATGCTTGTTTCGACTGTTTTTTCTTGCGTTTCTTGCGCCAGATGAAAAAGACAATCAGACCGACGGCTAATAATCCATAAATTGCGTACGAATACACATCTAAATATCGTAAAATCGATTCCCAATTCTCACCGACCCGGATGCCGATATAAATGAGAATCGTGTTCCAAATGACCGTGCCGGCCGTACTGAGCAACAAGAACTTCAGAAACGGCATATTCGACATGCCCGCCGGTAACGAGATCAAGCTTCGGACGACGGGCATCAATCGTCCAAAGAACACCATCCAGCCCCCATATTTGTCGAACCAAGCATCCGCCCGTCGAACGTCCGCGATATCGAGTCGAATCCATTTCCCGTATTTCTTCGTCCACTTCTCAATCTGTTCGACATCAAGATAGAGACCGATGCCGTATAACAAAACGGCTCCTAAAATGGCACCGGCTGTCGCAGCGAAAATGACGAGCGGGACGTTCAAATCAGTCTTCACGGCAAAGAATCCACCGAACAAGAGCACGACCTCTGATGGAATCGGCGGGAACACATTTTCAATAAAGATCATGAACGCGATACCGAAATAACCGAACTGTTCAATGACCTGGATCATCCACTCTCTCATATCGTTCAACCTCCAATATCCCCTATTATACCCGTCACCTCACTTCAAAAACCGTCCCGACGTGCTAAAATGAAGTACTTGAACGAAAGCGAGGAAAACAATAATGACCGAACCGACACGTTGCCCTTGGTGCGGCACGGATCCCATGTACGTCCGTTATCACGACGAGGAATGGGGCAAACCCGTCCACGACGATCAGAAGCACTTTGAATGTTTGACCCTTGAGAGCGCCCAGGCGGGACTCAGTTGGATCACGATTTTACGAAAACGCGACAATTACCGGGAAGCCTACGCCAACTTCGACGTCGAGACCGTTGCTGCGTTTGACGAAACGGATGTTGAACGGTTGCTGGCCAATCCCGGTATCGTCCGGAACCGCCGAAAAATTGAGGCGTCAATCAATAACGCCAAGCGCTTCATCGAGATTCAACAAGAGTTCGGCACGTTCGATGCCTACATCTGGTCGTTCATCGACAATACGGTGATCAACAACCAATGGGCGGCCAATGACGACATCCCCGCCACGACCGAACTGTCTCATCAGATCAGCAAGGATTTGAAGCGGCGCGGGTTCAAATTTTTAGGACCGACGACCGTCTATGCCCATCTGCAGGCGACCGGACTCGTCAATGACCACTTGACCTCTTGCTTCGCTAAATAATTTGATTATTTGGTCAATCTTTCAATAAAATCGTGCACTTGATTCAGTTTTGTGACAAAATTTTGACATGGTGCATACCATAAACATTGAAAGCGTTTTCATTATGATTGAGGGGGATGTTTTATGAACGGGATTTTAATATCCATCACCGTTTACATGGCGCTCATGGTACTACTCGGCGTCATCGCCTATCGGCGGACGGAGAGCATCGGCGACTATATGCTCGGAGGGCGCGGACTCGGTCCCGCCGTCGCGGCCTTGTCGGCAGGTGCTTCCGACATGAGTGGTTGGCTGTTGATGGGACTACCGGGGGCGATGTTCGCGACCGGGCTCTCGAGCGGATGGATCGTCATCGGGTTGACGATCGGCGCGTACTTGAACTGGTTGCTCGTCGCACCTCGCTTGCGGACGTACTCATATTTGTCCGAGGATGCCATCACGATTCCAGATTTTTTCGAGAAACGTTATAAAGATTCACGCGGCACGTTGCGGACGTTCTCGGCGGCTGTGACACTCATCTTTTTCACCCTCTATGCCACGAGCGGATTCGTGGCCGGCGGCCGGTTATTCAATGCCGTCTTCGGAATTGAGTTCGGGACGGGCGTCTTGATTTTGGCTTCTATCATTATCATCTATACGTTCATCGGAGGATTTTTGGCGGTCAGTTGGACGGATTTCGTTCAAGGGTTGATCATGTTGTTCGCCCTCATCCTCGTCCCGGCCATCGCCATCACGGCGACCGACGGGGTGAGCGCCGCCTTCCAGACGATCGGTGATATCGATGAGGCGCTGCTTGATCCGCTGACCGGTCAGTCGCTCATCGGCATCGTCTCGCTATTCGCCTGGGGGCTCGGTTACTTCGGGCAACCGCACATCATCGTCCGTTTTATGGCCATCGAGAAGTTACAGGACATCAAGAAGGCACGACGGATCGGCATCTCATGGATGCTGTTCACCGTCGTCGGCGCGATGGCGACCGGGCTGTTCGGACTCGCCTATTATACGCAGCGCGGACTTGAGATCGATAACCCAGAAAACATTTTTATTAATTTATCTGATTTATTATTCGTCGATCTCATCACCGGCGTCTTGCTTGCGGCGTTGCTCGCTGCCATCATGTCGACCATCTCGTCACAGCTCCTCGTCTCGTCGAGTGCTGCGACGACCGACTTCTATCAGAAGTTCTTCCGAAGAGACGCCGGCGACCGTGAGCTCGTCATGGTCGGCCGGATCACGGTCATCCTCGTGTCGCTCATCTCGATTTGGCTCGCGTTCGGGGCGGACGATACGATCTTGAACTTGGTCGGTTACGCCTGGGCCGGCTTCGGCTCGTCGTTCGGACCACTCATCCTGTTCAGCCTGTTCTGGAAACGGACGACGCGACAAGGGGCGCTCGCCGGTATGCTCGTCGGGGCATTCATCGTCATCGTCTGGAAAAACTTTGCCGCCGATTGGTTCGGGACCGTCGGTGAGCTCTATGAGATGATTCCAGCGTTCTTCTTGTCGAGCCTCGCCATTTATGTCGTCAGTCTGATGACACCACCACCGAGCTCGACGATTACGAACGAGTTCGAGGAAATGGAACACATCTTGAAGACAGAACGGATTTAACGATCGAAGTGCCATGCTACTATAGCCTGGCACTTTTTCTTGTTGCCTAACAAGGAAATTGACAGTTTATAGCGAATGGTACATATAGATCAATTTGTATCATAAGAAAGGAAGTGACTCGTCCCTTGAAACGAGTAATCCCGTATAAACAAGCCATATTGACCTTGCCCCTCCTCTTTCTATTCGGCTGTGCGACCGCCGAAGTCGAGACGTCTACGGAGCAAACGGAGACCCCGGCACCAGAGACCGAGGCGGAGGAGCCGGCACCTGTTCCGGAAGAGCCAGAACCAGTCGTGACGACGACGTCCGTCTATGCGATTGGCGATATCTTGTTACACGATAGCGTATATAATGCCGCCAAGAGCGGGGACGGCTATGACTTCACTGCCGCCTTCGAACCGATCGCCCCGATTTTGACCGAGGCCGATATTGCCATCGCCAACCAAGAGAGCATGATTGGTGGCAGTGAGATCGGCTTATCGAGCTACCCGGCCTTCAACAGTCCGTATGAGGTCGGTGATGCGCTCCAAAACGCTGGCATCGACCTGGTGACGACGGCGAACAACCATACGCTCGATCGAGGTGTCACGGCCATCGAGAATTCGATTGCCCACTGGAACGAGATCGGCATGCCATATACTGGTTCGTTCTTATCGGAAGCGGACAAGGCTGAGATTCGGACGTTGACGAAGAATGATATCTCGTTCGCGTTTCTCGCCTACACGTATGGCACGAACGGGGTCGTTCCGAAACAACCGTACCATGTCAACTACATCGATCTCGAGGCAATGAAGCCTGAGATTGAAGCGGCCGAACAAGCAGCCGACCTCACCGTCGTCTCGCTCCATTTCGGGAATGAATATGAGATACTCCCGAACGAGGCACAACAGACACTCGTCCAAGAGCTGTCTGACCTCGGGGTCGATCTCATCATCGGCCATCACCCCCACGTCCTCCAACCGGTCGCTTGGGTGGACGGCGCTGAAGGCAACCGAACGTTCGTCGCCTACTCGCTCGGCAACTTCCTGTCCGGCCAACAAGGGGACGATCGCAATACGGGTGGCATCGTCGGCATCGATGTCGTCAAGACCGTCGAGGCGGATGAGACGACGTTCGAACTCGCCAATCCGATGTTCTATCCGACGTTCACCCGGCGCTCTAGTGCTGACGGACCGTTCGAGGTCGTGCCGTTACAGACGGCAAAACCCGAGTTGTTCGATGCCACGAGCGAACATATGTCGCAATGGATGCCAGAGCTCGAAATCGTTCAATGAAGGATCACTTTCACAAGTGATTCTTTTTTTTTTGCCAAAAAAGGTTGCTTTACATGAAATCATCCGTTAGACTAAGTCGTATATTTATAAATACAGATGAATAATTATGTATAAGGGGTGTAAGGAAATGAAACAAAAACTCGTATTAGCTTATTCAGGTGGACTTGACACATCGGTCGCAATCAAATGGTTAGATGAACAGGGATATGACGTCATCGCCTGCTGTTTGAACGTGGGAGAAGGGAAAGACCTGGAGCGCATTCAACAGAAGGCACTCAAAGTCGGGGCCGTCAAATCGGTCGTCATCGATGCGGTCGATGAATTCGTCAACGATTTCGCCCGTTACTCGATGCAGGCACATACAATGTATGAAGGCGTCTATCCACTCGTCTCTGCCCTATCGCGGCCGCTCATCTCGAAGAAGCTAGTCGAGGTCGCGCAAGCCGAAGGTGCCATCGCCGTCGCTCACGGGTGCACGGGGAAAGGGAATGACCAAGTCCGGTTCGAGGTGTCGATTCATGCGCTCGACCCGTCGCTTGAAATCATCGCGCCGGTCCGGGAGTGGAAATGGTCACGGGAAGAAGAAATCGCCTATGCGGCCGAGCACGGTATCCCGATTCCGATCGTCCAAGAAGAGCCGTTCTCGATCGACCAAAACATTTGGGGCCGGGCCGTCGAATGCGGCATTCTTGAGGACCCATGGGCCGCTCCACCGGCGAGCGCTTATGAATTGACGGCACAGCTCGAAGACACTCCAAACGAACCGACGTATGTTGAAATCGAGTTCAACGCCGGCGTACCAGTCGCCATCAATGGACAAGCAGCGACGTTCACAGCCATTCTCGAGCAGTTGAATATCGTCGCCGGGGCTCACGGTATCGGGAAAATCGACCATATCGAAAACCGGGTCGTCGGGATCAAATCGCGGGAAGTGTACGAAGCACCGGGTGCGATGACGCTCATCACGGCACACCAAGCGCTCGAGGCGCTCACACTCGTCCGGGAAGTCGCCCACTTCAAACCAATCGTCGAACAGAAATTGACGGAGACGATCTACAACGGTCTCTGGTACTCGCCACTGACGAAAGCGCTTCTCGCCTTCATCGATGAGACGCAACAGACCGTGACCGGTACGGTCCGGATGAAACTGTTCAAAGGACAAGCCATCGTCGACGGACGGAAGTCGCCGATCTCGCTCTATGACGAACATCTCGCGACGTACACGTCGGCCGACACGTTCGACCAACAAGCCGCCGTCGGTTTCATCAAGTTATGGGGACTGCCGACGAAAGTGCAAGCGGAAGTGCTCGCAGAGAAAGGAACGATGGTGCATGAGTAAACTATGGGGCGGCCGGTTCGAACAGACGGCCAGTGAATGGGTCGACGAGTTCGGGGCCTCGATTCATTTCGACGCCCAGCTCGTGTTAGAAGATATTGAAGGGAGCATCGCCCACGTGACGATGCTCGGGGAGCAGCACATTTTGACGGCGGACGAAGTCGCGCAAATCGTCGCGGGGTTGAAGACGCTAGCCAAGAAGGCACAAGCGGACGAATTGACGTTCAACGTCTTCCATGAAGACATCCATATGAACCTCGAGGCCCTCTTGCATGAAGAAATCGGCCCGGTCGCTGGCAAGATGCACACGGCGCGGAGCCGGAACGACCAAGTCGCGACGGATATGCACCTGTATTTGAAACGCCGCGTCCTCGAGACGATTGACGGAATCGAGGCCGTGCAGACGGCGCTCTATGACCACGCCGCTCAAAACGTCGAGTCGATCATGCCGGGTTATACACACTTGCAACGGGCCCAGCCGGTCTCGCTCGCCCACCACTTGCTCGCGTACTTCTGGATGCTCGAGCGCGACAAGGAGCGCTTCAGTGACAGCTTGAAACGGATTGACATGAGCCCGCTCGGAGCGGGTGCCCTGGCTGGGACGACATTCCCAATCGATCGTCATCGCTCGGCCGAGTTGCTCGGTTTCGCCCAAGTCTATCCGAACAGTCTGGACGCCGTCAGCGACCGTGACTTCATCTTAGAGTTCTTGTCGAATGCGTCGCTGCTCATGATGCACTTGTCACGGTTCTGCGAGGAGTTGATCCTTTGGAGCAGCGAAGAGTATCGGTTCATCACGATCTCTGACGTGTTCTCTACGGGATCGAGCATGATGCCTCAGAAGAAGAACCCGGACATGGCCGAACTCGTCCGCGGAAAGTCAGGTCGCGTCGTCGGCAATCTGATGGGACTTTTGACGATTATGAAGGGACTCCCACTCGCCTATAACAAGGACCTGCAGGAAGATAAGGAAGGCATGTTCGACACCGTCAAGACGGTTCAGGGCAGTCTCAGCATCATGGCCGGTATGATTCAAGACATGACGTTCCACACGGAAACGATGAAGCAAGCGACCGAACGCGATTTCTCGAACGCGACCGAACTCGCCGATTATTTGACGGCAAAAGGGATGCCGTTCCGTGAGGCCCATGAAGTGACGGGCACGCTCGTCCGGTATTGTATCGACCAGCGTCTGTATTTATCAGAATTACCGATCGAGACGTACCAAGCCCACTCTGAATTGGTTGAAGCGGATGTGTACGAGGCACTCTCGCCGGTGACGGCCGTCAAACGCCGCAACAGTTACGGCGGGACGGGCTTTGACTCAGTTCGGATTCAACTGACAGAAGCGAAAGAGAACCTACCGACACATGCGTAAACGATGAGGACCTGGTCAATTTGCGACCAGGTCCTCATTTTTCTACTTGTCAGACGAAAAAAATGATGTTAACCTAACTTTAGTCAACGTTAACAGAAAAGGGGTTTACATATTGAAAATTCATGATTTGACACAAGTTGCCATCGGTGCCGCCTTGCTTGCGAGCATCGGCTCCATCGCCATCCCGATCGGCCCCGTTCCGATCACCCTTCAAATGCTCGGCATCATGACGGTCGCTTCCGTGCTCGGCGCCAAAAAAGGCGGTCTTGCCGTCGTCGTCTACTTATTGCTCGGCTTGATCGGTCTACCCGTCTTAAGTGGTTCGGGCGGGCTCGCCCCGTTCGTCGGTCCGACGGTCGGTTACTTGATCGCCTTCCCGATCGCCGCCTTTTTGATCGGTTGGTTCTCGGAACGACATCGTACGTTCCCCGCCCTCGTCGCTTATAACATCCTGATCGGACTCGGCTTCGTCTATGTAGTCGGCAGTCTCGGTCTCCAAGCCGTGTTCGGACTGACGTTCATCGATGCACTCAAAGTGAATATCCCGTTCATCCTCGGTGACTTGATTAAAGCAGTGTTAGCTGCGGGCATCGCCTACAAAGTCTCAACGAACCCGCAAATGCGCAGAACCCTCGCCTCGTGAAGGTTCAAACGTTTCATCGGATAGAAGAGGTGGAACGTATATAGTATGGAAGGGGGTGTCCTGATGAGCGATTCAACGTTTAAAAAGCGCTTGATGAAAGCGACCCATATCCATCGCTCCCCGAAAGGACAGCGTCGCGGGAAAGACGAGCCGCAACGTGAAAAACGCGACACCGAGGCGTTCGAACGACGGTTGCGTGAAGCGAAGAGCAAAGTCGGAGAGATTCAAGAGAACATTGACCATATCGCCAGACGTTAACACCCTGTCCTCGGACAGGGTTTTTTGATGCGCTTCAGCACACGTTATACCGATGGTGATGTTTATATGTAGGATATATCATGC
This sequence comes from Exiguobacterium sp. s28, assembly GCF_018618135.1. NCBI lineage: Bacteria > Bacillati > Bacillota > Bacilli > Caryophanales > Exiguobacterium > Exiguobacterium sp. s28. The sequence goes on from NZ_JACSLL010000005.1 coordinate 136,264, forward strand.
TCCGACTATCCCTATAAGAAAGACCCTCGTCCTGTAGACGAGGGTCGATCATCACTTCGAACGCGGCCGGATAAACAGCGCGACAATGAACGAGAGCGCGAGGACGACGAGTAGTCCGAGCGAGATGTCGTTGAAGCCGAGCAAGTTGAGTCCGACGCTGATGGCGACAGCGACATAGAAGCCACCGAGCGCCTTTTTGACGAGTTGCGAACTGAACCGTTGCAACTGCTTCGCCCCGATCGGTGAGCCAATCATCGCCCCGGCGATGAGCGCGAGACCATGCCAATAGTTTGCATCGGCCCCGGCGACGGCATAGTTGATGACGCCCGAGACGACGATAAGGAACGCCGCGGCGATACTCGTCCCGACGGCTCGTTTCATCTCGGTATTGAGCAGTTTGACTTGAAGCGGTGTCAATACGAATCCGCCGCTGACACCCATGAGTGACGAGATGAACCCGCCGAACAACCCGATAAAACCGAGGCGTGGGACCGACTCCGAGCCGACACTTCCTTCTTCATGTTGCTTCGACCGGAAGAACGAGACGGCAAAGTACGTCAGTAGCGCGATGTAGGCGAGCGAGATGACCGGCTTCGCACCGTCGAGCGTCTCAAGGTAGAACACGAGCGGCGTCGCCACCCACGTCCCGACGACACCGAAGGCGCCAATCATGAGGGCATGTTTCGGATTGACGTTCTTTAATTTAAGATGAGAGATCGTACCGGCCGTGGTCGACCCGAGCGTGAGCATCAGACTGAGCGCGATGGCCGCACTCGCCTCGTATCCGAAGACGAGTAGCAGCGGCGTGAGTAAGATCCCGCCCCCGATGCCGAAGAATCCGCTCAAAATCCCGATGAGCGTTCCGAGCAGTAGAAACGATAGTAATGCTGTGACATCCATGAAAAAACCTTCTTTCTTTCCTTTTCATAATTAATCATAACAAAAAAGGAGCGCTTTATGGCGCCCCTCGTTTATAATACCTTCTCTAAAAATCCGAATACTTTTTGACGATACTCGGTTTGGAACGAGCGATGCGACTGCACGTGCCCATCATTCTCGGTCACCCACAGTTCGACTTCCTCCCCGGCCTCGGCCAATTGTTCACTCTCGCTCACAGGGATGGCATCATCGCCTTCACTATGAATCAACAACACCGGTGCCTCGATTTGAGCGATATCGTCAATCGGCTTGACCACATCGGCATCGAGACCTGTGAACCACGGCGTCACCGTCATGATGACCGGTGTGAACGGAAAGTTCGGTAAATCGCTCCATACAGGCAAGTTTGTCTCGAGGTAGCCCCGGAGGTCACTGAACGGACTATCGGCGATCACAGCGGCCACGTCGGTCTCATCAGCCGCAGACAACGCCGTCGCCGCGCCCATCGACACCCCGTATAAGACGATCGGACCGTCCGAGCGTTCTTTCGCATAGGCGATTGCGGAAGCGAGGTCCGCTTGTTCTTTCGCCCCGACCGTCACACGGTCACCTTCCGAGATGCCTGACCCCCGAAAATCGAACGTCAGGAACTGATATCCTTGTTCATGAAACTCCGGAATCAATTCTTTGAGCGGCAAATCGGACTGCTCGCGGTTCTTCCCATAACCATGTGCGAACACGATCGTTGCGCGCGGTGTCGGGTGCGGGATCCACCACCCGTACAAATCGTGACCATCCTCGGCTTCGATGGTCACATTCTCGTATTTGACACCTAACGTCTTCGGCGTATACGTCAACGTCTCACGTTCGGGCGACGTCAACTGATCGCCGATGTGGGCCGAGATGCCCACGACGGCGAGAAACACGATGAGAAGCAACACACCGGTCGCAATCCCTATATATTTAACCCAACGATTCATCGCACTGCCCCTCTCCATTGTCCACTTGCTTTCAGTTGACTCATCGGAGCCAACTCCGTAAAGCGATTAACGCATGTTGTACCGGTCCCCATGTCTCAGACGGAATGACGTAACACGTCGCCTCCGCAATGTGAAACGTCGTCACATCGGCACGTCGGACGATATTTTCACCGATTGGACCGAACGGGTCACTGTTGACATCCGTATGGTCGAATGTCTTCCACACCCGCGCCCCGTCCTCATAAAGCGCGCACCCAAACGACTTCACCGGTCCGTCAATTCCATACTCGGCATAATGCCATAACGTCGTCGCATCGAGCGGTGAACCGAGATGTAGGATTTTTGCATTACGCTCGATCATGCGTTCGATTGGCGAACCCGGCCCAAAACCGACTTCAAGTGTATGTCCTGCCACGATCTCCTCGGCACCATTCCCCCACGCAGCGACCGACCACATCGGATGATCGCTCCGAAACACGTTCGGATACGTACGGAACAGTTCCGGGACACGGCCCATGCCTCGAGTCGGTGTCTTTTCCTGGTCATACGCCGGCATTTCCTCCCGGATCGTTGGCCACCACTCGACTGGGACGGGTGGGGCTTCCCATTCAGCCGGGTCTGAATTATCACTGCTCTGGGTCGCCATCATGATCAGCCCGTCCGGACCGACCGTATCTTGGAGCGCCTCGATGACGGTCTGAGCCCCGCCACATACCCATCCGAGCTTTGATAAGGACGTGTGGACGAATAGGGTGTCCCCCGGCTTGACGCCGGCACCCTGTAAGTGGGCAACTAAACTTGTTTTCGTTTCGATATGTTTCATCGGATTCACTCCACGATGAGCTGGATCGTCGACCCGCTCCTTGATTTTTTGACTTCAATCCGGGCGTCGACCCGGTCCTTCAATTCCTGAACGTGACTGATGACCCCGACGAGCCGCCCGCTCGATTGGAGCGACATGAGAAGCTCGATCGCTTGGTCGAGCGATTCAGCGTCGAGTGTCCCGAACCCCTCATCGATGAGCATCGTCTCAAGGCTGACCCCGCCACTCAGTTGCTGGACGACTTCGGCGAGTCCAAGGGCGAGCGACAATGATGCTTTGAACCCTTCCCCACCAGACAAGTTTTGGACGCGGCGTGACTGACCCGTATAGGCGTCAAAGACTAATAGTTCGAGACCGGACTTGGCATTTCCTCTCGCCGTCTCGATTTTCCGCTCCAATTGGAACTGTCCGCTCGTCATTTGATCGAGATGGACGTTGGCCGCATGGAGAATTTGATCGAAGAACGCCGTCTGCACGTACGTCTCGAACGTCAACTTTTGCGGATTCAGTCCTCGACCGGTGTCGGCGATCAATTTGACCGTCTCCAGATTCCGTTGATCCTCATCCGTCTTCTCCCGGAGCGCGTTCCATTCGGCTACGATGTGACGATGACGTTTCAATTGCCCGTCCGCCGTCACGAGTTGTTCGGACAGCGCTTCGAACGAACGGTTCTCCTCGTGCAACTTCTCCTGGAGCCGTTCAAGGTCTGGTCGCGGACGGTCCCCGATTTTATCGTTCAGCGCCTTGACGGCGTGTTCGAGCCGAACACCTTCCTCCAGCTCGGTCGCTTGGCGTTCGCGCAGCTCGGGCAGTTGCTCGACGCGCACGCGATACTCCTTGAACACAACTTCAGTCAACTCAATCTTCTCGAGAGCAGCCTCCAGTTCAGCCGTCGCTTCGGAAAGACGAACATGCTCGAACTCGAGTTGTTCACCAAGGAGACGGAGTCGCTCCGCTTCCCCCCACTTCAATCGATTCAATTCTTCAAGCCGACGTTCATACGTCCCCACGTTTCGTTCGATGTGAGTGAGTCGCGTCGCGAGCTGATTCCGCTCGGCCTGCAACATTTCTAACGTCGTCCCATCCGGTTGACGCATCGACTGAAGCTGCTCTTGGACGGTTTGGAGCTGTTCGAACAACTTCTGTCGTTCATCTGCCTGCACACGCTTCGCCGTCTCGAGTTGCTTCAATTCGGTCGTGGTCGCGCGCAAGAGACGCTCCATCCGTTGTCGTTCTTCGGCTTCTTGACGCAACTGCCGAACGCGGGCGTCTTGGTGTTGCATCGCAGCGTCAGCCGCACCATCGAGCTTCAATTCAAGTCGAGCGAGATCACGTTCACGGATCAGCTCATCGAGTTGGCGTTTGAGCGCCCGATAATCCGCCCGTGCTTCATGTAGCTCAGCCTCGATCCGTTTCAGCGTCTCGATGGCTGAGCGATGACTGGCTTGGTCGATGGACGTCCCCGTTCGCTCGACGTGTCCGTGGGTCAATGAACCGCAGACCGGACAAGGTTCCCCCGCTTCGAGTTGCTCGCGCAGCGTGTCGGCCATGAGCGCATGCTCGGCCTCGACGAATTGGTCGACTTGCTTCGTCTGGGCAGTGAATTGTCGCTGGACTTCCTTCCCGTTGCGTTCACAGGCACCGAGTCGTTCCGTGACCTCTGCCACTTTCGCCTCGAGCCGAACCTGGTGTTGGAGCTGACTATACAGCCGTTCGGCCTCGACGAGTTGGTCTGGGGCCGGTGCGTGTTCCAGCTTAGCCTCAAGTTCGCCTTCAGTCGCTTGGAGCTCCTTGAGACGCGCTTCTTCTGAGAACAGGCTGAGCGGCTCCAACTGGCGTTTCAAGTCATCCCGACGTCTCGTGGCCCGGTGCCATTCGTCGACATAGGGCAACATCTCGTCAATCGCATTGACGCGACTTGTGGCTTGATCTGCCTCCTGGCGCATGGTCGTGATGGCTTCTGCTTCTGCCTTCAACTCTTCCAGCTGTCTCGTGTAGCCTTCGTCTCGTTGACGGGATACATCGCGTTCACGGGTCAATCGTTCGATGTCGTGACGCACCGTTTCGGTACGTTGATAGAGCGGGTTGACGCTTGCCACTTGTTCAAGTCGTTGAATGAGCGTCTGGCGTTCTTCGCGCTCCTGTGCCGCTTCGCGGAATGCTTGGAGCGCGGTCGCGCGCACGTCCCGCTCTTCCATCAACTCGGCGAGCGTGGTCGCCTGATTCACTTCTCGACGCAGCGCCTCGAGCCGTTCTTCACCAGTCCGGCGTTGTGCCTGTAGCGAGTCCCTCGCCGCCAAGAGCCGCTCCTCCCGGGCGTCGAGCCACGTCACGATTTCAGGCAAGTTACGGGTCGACATGTCCTCGACGGCCTCGTCTTCAAGTTCCAACAGTTTTAAGCGCGTCGTCTCGACCGCCCATTCGACTCGTTTGCGGTATTTGCCGTAACGTTCGATCCAATCTTCCTGAAAGGCACGGTACGCCTCCGTCTTGAAGATCGATTGCAGAATCTGTTGCTTCTTCGTTGAATCGGAATCGAGGAGCTGACGGAACTGGTTCTGCGGCAACAGCAAGATTTGGCTGAACTGCTCATAGCTCAGTTGCAACAACGATTCAATCGTCTGTTCGACGTCGTTCACTTTCGTCGCAATCGGTTTCCAAGCGTCTTTCCATTCGTAGAGCACCGCCTCGTGCGGGATTGGCGTCTTATTTTTCGGGTGCGGCTGTTGTGGTTGGCGGACAATCCGATATCGTTCGTCGCGAATCGTGAACGAAAAGTCGATCTCGGTCTTTCGCTCCGGGTCCGCATATTGGCTTCGGAAATCGCTGGCGTTTCGGAGCGTCCCACTCGCCCGGCCGTACAGCGCGAACGTCATCGCGTCAAAAATCGTCGTCTTCCCGGCACCGGTCCGGCCGCTGATGACGAACATCGAACGGCCTTCAAGCTGCGTAAAATCGATTTGTTCTGTCTCGGCGTAAGGACCGAAGGCGGTGATGGTCAATTGTTCCGGTCTCAAATCGATTCCTCCCCTTCTAAGAAGCGTTGCACCGTCGCATCGGCATCGCGGCCGTGGACGGCTTTAAAGAAGTCCATATATACATCCTCGACCGATTGCCGTTCGAGCTTCTCCCGTTCGAAGCGGGACGTCTGGTCTTGGCGACGAAACAACTCAAGTTCGAGGTGTAAGATGTTCGGATAGACGGTCCGCAACTTCGCCATCGGGTCGAATAACGCACGTTCATCGGTCAAGACGATTTTTAAATAGTCGTCGACGGCCTCGTCTTGATAAAACGACGGGTCGAGCAGCTCGTTCAGCGTCCCGGTCAAGATGCGCAAGTCACGGCGCGCCTGGAGTGGACGACGTAGACGTGTCCACGTCCCGTCCCATTCGATGACGTCGACCGATTTCACATGCGTCGCCTCGGAGAACGAATATTTCATGAGCGACCCGCTGTACGCGATCCGGTCGTCGCGAATGGCGTCACGGTTATGCAGGTGTCCGAGCGCCGTATAGCCGAACGGCGCGTATAGTGCTTTGGCGACTTGCCCGGCCGTCCCGACGGACAGTTGCCGTTCGGAGTCGGTCTCGAGTCCGCCGGCGACGAAACTGTGGCCGACGGCGACCGCTCGTGCGTCGATCGTCCCGTAAGAGTCGACGACTGCGGCGAGTGCGTCATGGTGAGTCCGAATCGACTCGTCGCCGAACGCGTAACGGATGCGCGCCGGCTCGAGGAACGGCATCAAATAAAACGGGATGTCGTTCACGACAATCGGCCCTGTTCCCGGGTCATATTTCCCGACGATATGGAGACCGACTTTCGTCAACAGTTTGGAGCTGTATTGGAGCCGCTCGGCCGAATCGTGATTGCCGGCGATGGCGAGCACGGGGATGCCCCGCTCGAGGACGAGCGCACGCCACATCTCATCGAGCAGATCGACGGCCTCGACGGGCGGCACGGCACGGTCGTATAAATCACCGGCGACGACGATGGCATCAGGCTTCTCCTCGTCGACGATGTGTAAAAATGATTCAAATAATATATGTTGTTGTTCTTCTGTCATATGGCGACCGTGGACAATCTTTCCTAAATGCCAATCGGCCGTATGTATCCATTTCATGCGACTTCACCTCTAATTCCATTCTAGCATTATTCCGGTGTACGATTCGACGTCTTGACACTTGTTTTCGAAACAGCGAAAGTTAAAAGGAAAGGGGGACGTATCATGGAGTCCACATCCACATGGCAAGCTTTTCTGCGCTTGTTCCGCGTCGCTCGACCACCGAAAGGTCTGTTCATCGGCGCTGTATTGATTTCGTTGCTCCAAGCGATGGCGTCACTCGCCATCCCGCTCATCTTGCAACGCGTCGTCGACAATTGGAGCGAGGCCGCGCTTGACGCCCGTCTCGTCACCATCTTCGTCATCGCGTTTCTGATTCAAGTTATCTCGAGCGCGATTTCGATCTATTGGTTACATATCGTCGGACAACGCGTCGTCGCCAACCTGCGGACGACGTTATGGGAGCATCTCGTCGCGCTCCCGATTCCGTTCTATGACGGCGTCAAATCGGGGGATCTCGTCTCGCGGCTCAGCAATGACACGACGACGTTGCAGCAGCTCTTGTCCGAACAGAGCGTCCGCTTGTTGACGTCGTTTGTCTCGGTCATCGGCGCCGTCGGCATCTTGTTCACACTCGATTGGCAGATGACGCTCGTCATCTTGTTCTCGGTGCCGACGACACTCTTGATTGTCATCCCGCTCGGGCGTAAACTTCGGAAAATCGCCAAGGCGACCCAACATGAGCTCGGTGACTTGTCCGGGTTTTTCGCCGAACTGCTTGGGGAGATTCGGCTCGTCAAATCACAGGCGACCGAATCCGTCGAGGTCGCAGAAGGAAAACGACGCATCGAGCGTCTCTTCGGCCTCGGTGTGCGCGAGGGACGGATTCAAGCGATCTTGATTCCGCTCTTGAACGTCACGTTGACGGCGATGCTGATCGCCATTCTCGGCTTCGGGGCTTATCGCGTCTCGACCGGTGCCCTGTCGACCGGTTCGTTGCTCGCGTTCATGCTGTACTTGTTCCAAATCATCACGCCGCTCATCACGATGACGGAGTTTATCACCCGGCTTCAAAAAGCACGCGGGGCGACCGAAAGAATCTCGGAACTGCTCGCCATCGAGCCGGAACCATACACGGCTGAGCCGTCGACGATTCGACAGTCGTCGCTCTCGTTCGAGGGCCTGACGTTCCGTTATGGCGACCAGCCTGTGATTGACGACGTGTCCCTCATTGTCCCGTTCGGTGCCACGACAGCCATCGTCGGACGCAGCGGTGCCGGCAAGACGACACTGTTTGCCCTCGTCGAGCAGTTCTACCTTCCGTCGAGCGGTCACATCTATTACGGGGACCGGGATATCTCAACCTACGGCCGCAACGAATGGCGGCAAGTCATCGGCTACGTCGCCCAAGATTCGCCCGTCCTATCCGGGACGGTGCGGCAAAATATCTTGTACGGCTTGACCCGGACAGCGACCGAGGACGAGATTCGACGAGCCTGCGACATGGCCAACGCCTGGTCGTTCATCGAGTCGATGCCGGACGGGCTCGATACAGAGATCGGTGAGCGCGGCGTCCGCTTGTCGGGTGGTCAACGACAACGACTCGCCATTGCCCGGGCGCTGTTACGCGACCCGCAAATCTTATTGCTCGACGAGGCGACATCAAGTCTCGACTCGGAATCTGAGCGTGTCGTCCAAGAAGCGCTCGACCGGCTCATGAAAGGCCGGACGACGCTCGTCATCGCCCACCGCCTTTCGACCGTCCAACATGCCGACCAAATCGTCGTGCTCGAGGACGGCGGCATCAGCGGGCTCGGGACGCACCAAGAATTGCTTCGGGACAACAAACTCTATGAACGACTCGTGAAACAACAACTTTTAGGAGGCAATCAATTATGAAGACAATCGGATTTATCGGACTCGGTGTGATGGGTCAATCGATGGTCAGAAACTTAATGAAGGCGGGATTCGAAGTCCAAGCGTATACGCGGACGAAAGAGAAGGCGGCTGATTTATTGGCGGAAGGTGTCCGCTGGTGTGATTCGGTCGAAGCCGTCTGTCAAAACGCCGATGCCGTCATCACCATCGTTGGCTACCCGTCTGACGTCGAGAGCCTTTATTTCGGGGACGGTATGATTTTGCAGTCGGCCGAGCCGGGAACGCTCGTGATCGATATGACGACGTCTTCGCCGACGCTTGCCGAACGTATCGCTGAGGCGGCAATCGATCGCAGCTTACTCCCGCTCGACGCACCGGTCACGGGTGGCGATGTCGGTGCGAAGAACGGGACGTTGTCGATTCTCGTCGGTGGCGGCGAATACGCCTTCACGAAGGCACGACCGCTGTTCGAGGCGATGGGCCAATCGATCGAACGGATGGGCTATGCCGGGAGTGGCCAATATGGAAAGCTCGCCAATCAAATCGCAATCGCCGGCATCATGATGGGCAACGCCGAGATGCTCGCCTTTGCGAAACAAGCCGGGCTCAATCCCGATCAACTGCGCCAGACGATCCGAGGCGGCGCAGCCGGCAGCTGGACGCTCGAGAACCTTGTCCCGCGGATGATCATCGAGGACTACGCTCCTGGTTTCTTCATCAAACATTTCATCAAAGATATGAAACTTGCCCTCGAGAGCGCAGACCAGTTGAATATCAAACTGCCGAGCCTCGAGTTGGCGCATAAGCTGTACTCGATCCTCGAAGAGAACGGCTACGGCGAGAACGGGACGCAGGCGCTCATCGAATACTACATGCACCAGGACGTTTGAATCGGCTCGCTCGTGGAATTAGTAGTACAGAAGGGAGCGATGTAAGATGCCATGGAATATGAAAGATTATCCGGAATCACTGAAAAACTTCGACCCGCTCGTCAAAAAGAAAGCCATTGATATCGCCAACGCCTTGCTCGCCCAAGGCTACTCCGATCAAAAGGCGATTCCGATCGCCACGGAACAAGCGAAAAAATGGCATGAACATGCCTCAAAAGAAGAGAAAGACGAGTTCCGTGACGCTCCCGACCCACAAAAGTCGGATCGGCACGGGACATAAAAACAACCGGTCGGCTCATTCAGCCGACCGGTTGTTCGTTTGCTTCTGTTTCTGCCTTGATTTCGACGTACAGTCCGGCGAGCGCCGTGTTGATATAAGGTTGCACGAAGATATAGGCCAATCCGCCGGTGAATAAGACGAGCACATACCAACCGATGAAACTCGCATATAGACGAAGCATCGTGCGCTTGTGTCCAAACATGAGACGGCGGCTTTCACGCATCGCGCCGAAAGCGGATAGTTCCGGGCGGTCCCGTAGGACGAACGGGACGATCCGATACGTCAAATAGAACCAGATTCCCGGCACGATCAAGAACAGCATGAGCACGTTCAAGCCGAGATAAAAGACGGCATAATACGTGACGGCACGCATGTAATCTTTGAGCGAACCGAACGCTTCGAACAGCAGACCGAACGACGGTTTCTCGGCTTTCGCGATGTCGAGGAATACCCAGTTGCGGCCAAGTTCTAGCGGAGCGAGCAAGACGGTCGCGGTGTATAGCAAACCGATCGAGACGAACAGGATGCTCGGGTCGGTCGATTCTAAATCGAGCTGCGTCGTGATGACCGCTTGAACGAGCATCGTTGCCACGACCGCAAGGAGCGAGATGCCCCAGTTCCCGGACAACATCCGAAGGGCAAATTGTTTATAGACTGATGATTGCATGACTTCACCTACTGTATCGTTTTTTTCATTATAGCAAAAAAACAGTCATCCGACTGTTTTTAGCGTGTCATCGTTTCCTTGATGGCGTTGAACTTCTGCTCATCTAGCTGTCCATCGGTCCTTACACCACTACCGACATGGACAAAGTCAATGCCTAATCGGTCGACGAGTTGGGACACGTTGTCCGCCGTGATCCCAGCGCCTGGAAGGATGTTCATTTCCGCGACGTCGTGCATCGCGCTCAACCGCTCTAAGCCCTCTAATGCCGTCGCTTGACCGCCAGATGTCAGCACATGGTCCACTTCAGGGAAATCATTCAACACGGTGATAGCGTCCATCAAATCGACCGCGTCATCAATGGCCCGATGGAACGTCAATGCCATCTCGCCCTTATGTTTAATCACTTCCCCGAGCAGTGCCTCATCGATGCGCCCGTCATTCGTCAAAGCACCGAACACGATGCCATCGGCTCCGAGCTCACGACACAGACCGACGTCTGCCAAAATCGTCTCCGCGTCCGCTTCATCATAGACGAATGAGTCTGCATGCGGACGAATCATGACGTGGACCGGAATCGTCGCTTGTTCGAGCACGTTTCGAATCGTCCCGAAACTCGGTGTCGTCCCGCCAGCTCGCATATCCGCAATCAATTCGAGACGGTCCGCCCCGTAACGCTCTGCCTGTTTCGCTTCTTTCAATGTGGTCACGATCACTTCAATCATGTCTTCTGCCTCCTTATTAAGGTGCGAAGCGCCATTCGACCTCGTGCTCCGCTAACGCACGTTTCCAATCTGCGGGCTCCGGGAAATCCGAGATGATTGTCGTCACCTTGGAAAAATCGGAGACCCGATACCGCTTTTGTTGGTTGAACTGGGTATGGTCGGCCAGTAGAAAACATTGTCTACTTTGGTCGAGTACCGCTTGCGTCACGGTCGAGAGACCGTGAGCATCACACGTCAAACCGAGCGAGGGATCGACCCCCTCGACAGAGAAAATCGCCATGTCAAACATGTACGTCTTTAACTGCTGCAAGACGTGTTCGCCGACGGTGACGAGATGCTTCGGATCAATCGTGCCGCCGAGCAGTTGGATGTCCCCCGTGAAGACGCCTTTGGCCCGTTGCTCGAAGAGCGCCTTTGCCGCCATGAGTGACGGTGTGACGACCGTCAAATTTCGTCCGCGAAGTCTCGCGGCGACTTGTTCCGGGGCGACCCCATGACCGATGTAAAGGAGGGTATCATCCTCGACGAGCTGAAACGCCGTATAGGCGATGCGACGAATCCCGTCCATGTTTGAAATCATCATCGGTTGGAACGATACGCTTTGATGCAGCACCGCCCCGCCATACACCCGTTTGATGCGATGTTCTTTTTCAAGTTCTTCTAAGTAGCGGCGGATCGACTCCCCAGAGACGTTCAACCGTTCAATCAACTCACTCGTCTTCACTTTGCCTTCTCGTTCAATCCATTCCACAATCTTTTGCTTACGTTCTTCTCCAATTAAAGACACTTCCCTGCCTCCTCCGCAAATATCGCTTCCTTTCTCAGTGTAGCGAACGGATGTAAATTTAACGTAAACAGAGAGTAAAGAACGGGCAAATCCAACAGATTTTTCGCTCATTTCGACGAAAATCAACAGAAATCCACAAAAAAGACAGTCGAACGTTGACGTCTTGCTTTCAATCCCGAGCGCATCTCATGAAAATGACCGACCTTCTCTCCGTGTCCTCCGAGAGCTTGCCGGTCATCGAAACATTCATTTTCGTTTTTGGAACAGTGGTACTTTCGGTTCAGTGCCGGAGCGAATCCGCTGCCAGTTCGTGCGGTGTTTGATGATGATGAACAAGGCGAGCGGAACGATGACGATGAGCGGCAGCCAATCTTTCGCGATGACACCATACGTGACGACGGTCACGAGCCCCACGGCTGCGGCAGCCATCGAAGATAGCGATACCATCTTCGAGACGAACAGCGTCACGAGGAACGTCCCGACGACGACGACGAAAAACCATGGGAACGCCGCGAGCAGAACGCCCGCACTCGTCGCCACCGATTTTCCGCCTTTGAACTTGGCAAACACCGGATACGAATGACCGATGATGGCCGGGATCCCGGCGAGGAGCAAGCTCATCTCGCTCCCGAAGAGGAGCGGTAATAGCGCTGCGACCAACCCTTTACCCATATCCCCGAGCAGAACGAGCGTGCCGGCTTTTTTGCCGAGCACACGGAACGTGTTCGTCGTGCCCAAATTCCCACTCCCATGCTCCCGGACGTCGACCTTATAGCCGAGTTTTCCGACGATAAGAGCAAACGGAATCGCACCGAGTAAATAGCTGATTAAAATGATGATGATTTCTGTCATGTAAGGCATCGCAATTCCCCTTAATCCATTAATTGCTCGAGATAGTGCTCAAGCGGGACGTTCGCCTTGTGGACGTCCGTCGCATGCTCTACCCCGATATAGCGTAAGTGCCACGGTTCGTACATATAACCGGTTTCGGCCTCATATGCACGTTGATAACGGACGATGAATCCGTACGTGTGGGCATTGTCGGCCAACCACTTGCCCTCTTTCGTCTGTTCTAGACTTTGTGTCAATTGATAGCCGACCGAGGCGCTCGAAACATCGATGGCGAGCCCGGTCTGATGTTCCGAGTGTCCTGGTGGTGCCGAATATTTCATCGCCTGTTCTTTCCCGTCCCGTGCGACATAGTTATTGAACAGTTGCACTTGATAATCGTAGGAACGGAACGCACTCGTCCCTTTTAACTCAATGTCGGCCGCTTTCGCGCCCGTCATGAGCTTCTCGATGGCCTGTGCCGCTTCTTTACGAAGCATCTTCCGCTCCCCGGTCGCCGATTCGACGAAATCGATATTCGCCGTCACGAGATCGGCTGGTTTATAGCCCGCTGGCAAGGCGATTTGCTTATTGACAAGGATGAGTGTGTCGAGCTTCAAATTCGCCGTCCCATTCTGTTCAAGCGGTTCGCTCGGCGCTTCAGTCGGCTCCTCTACAGGAGGCGCCTCGGCAACCGGCACTTCTTCTTCAGGCTGATCCTCGGAAGGCTCTTCCGCTGTCGGTTCCTCCGTTTCCGGAGTCGGTTGTTCTGCTTGCTCGTCTTCTTTATCCGTCGGCGTTTCGGCCGGAGTTTCTGTTTGTTGTTCGGTTTCGGCCGGTTTGTTCTCGGCTTCTTCCGTTTTGCTTTGGTCGCTTGTGGTACAGCCCACTAATGTGAGCGTCAAGGCGCAGCACACCATCAGCATAGATGGTTTTCGCATGCGATCTTCCCCTTTCATTGTACAAAAAATACCGTCAAGATATGATACCATACTGACGGTACAAAAGAACCACTGTTATAAGACGGGACTCATGACGCGCATATACATGTCATGCCACTCAGGAAACTCACGATCGAGTCGAATCGGTTTGAAGTCACCGCGTTTGACGACGACATGTGTCGTCTTCGCCGAACCGACGAGATGACCGTTTTGATCAGTCAACTCATAACCATAGACCGTCCGGACCTTCGAATAACTATCGACCCAAACTCGTACGTGGACTGTATCTCCGTACGTCACGCTCTTCTTATAATCGACCGAGACGTTCGTCACTGGGGAAACAAATCCAGCTTCCTCCATGTCTTTATATTCGACCCCGAGCTGGCGCAACAATTCGGTGCGTGCCATTTCAAGATATACTAAATAGTTTGCATGATAGACGATGCCCATCATGTCGGTCTCCTGATAGCGGACCGGAATCTGAATCGTATGCATTGAATCGTCCTCACTTTCAACTTGATTATATTATAACTTGGTCTTAATATCTACTTCTAAAATCTGATTCAATTCACTGTCTTGTGACGATGCTTCGATCAAACGATACGATTGTCTCGCGATCGCTTCATCGATCAACGATAGGGCCGTCCGTGCATTCGGTCGGTCGATTTCTTTTAGACGGTCAAGGAGTGCCTGACTGACATCTTCATCACACGTATAGCCGAATTTTGCGGCATACTTCTTGGCGATATCGACGATCTGTTCAAGCGAGTAGTCCTCGAAGTGAATCGTCCGCTTGATCCGGCTGTTGAGCCCTGGGTTTGAGTTGATCAGGCGACGCATCGGCGCCTCATAGCCCGCCATCACGACGACGAGGTTGTCTCCATGCTTTGGCATCTCGTCAACGAGCGTATCAATCGCTTCGCGCCCGTAGTCGTTCGGCCCTCCATTCAGGCTGTATGCCTCATCGATCAACAACACGCCACCGAGTGCATCGCGAATCGCGGCTTTCGTTTTTTGTGCCGTTTGCCCGACATAGCCGCTGACGAGATCGGCCCGGCTGACGACTTTCAAATGTCCGCGTTTTAAATATCCTGTCTTCTTCAAAAGCTGGGCGTACAGGTGGGCGAACGTCGTTTTTCCGGTCCCGCTGTTCCCGACGAGGGCGGCATGGAGCTGGACGGGTGCCGTCTTCAACCCGAGTTCACGCCGACGCTTCTGAATCGTGACGAGTGCCTCGATCTCGCGCAGTTGACGTTTCGCCTCATCCATCCCGACCAAATCGTCGAGTGTCGGACCGGACGTATCCTCGGTCGCATCCATATCAAAATCGACTTCTGTCAGGAGGGCCATCTCGTCGAGTGGGGCATCGGCACCAAATCGCGACCCTTTCTTGAACATGGCGTCGAGTAGAATGTTGTGCACCGTCCGCGCGTTGCCGAACGTCGCGTCGACCCGTTCCCGGTCGATTCGCGCAATCAAGGCGCGCTTCGCTTCGACCGTCAGGACGTAGTTGTTCTCCGCCGCCACTTTTTCACCGATGGCGACGAGTTCGTCATCACTGTAATTCGGGAGCTCGTAATGGTTGGATTCCGGGAAGCGGGAACGAAGTCCTGGGTTCGCAAGCAGAAAATGACGCATTTCTTCCGGGTAACCGGCGAGAATCACGACAAATTTTCCCGCATACTCCCCGCTCGTCATCGCGGCGACGAGCGTGTCGATGGCTGCTTGTCCATAGTCACTCCCACTCGCATCTTGACGTTTCAAGGCATACGCCTCGTCGATGAATAAGACACCGCCCTCGGCTTCCTTCACCTTGTTCATGACTTGTTCTTCCGTTTGACCGACGAACGCACCGACGAGACTCGACCGGTCCGCCTCGACGACATCGGGACGTGCGAGCAGACCGAGCTCGAAATAAATCTCGGCCATGAGACGCGCGAGCGTCGTCTTGCCGGTCCCTGGATTGCCGGTGAACACGAGATGGAGTGAAGGTTGGTGTTTGGACGAGAACCCCGCTTTCTCACGCTCTTTCTGGAACAACAAGAACCGATACCATGCTTTGACACGTTGCTTCACGTCAGACAAGCCAATCATCGACTCAAGCGACTCAATCGCACTCGACCGTGTCGCTTCAGTTTGTTCTGGTAACAATGCAACAATCGCGTCGAGTCGTTCCTTGACGAGACCGACTCGTTGGCCGAAGCGGTGAAACGCCTCGCGGCTGAAATAATTCCCTTGCATCGACGCCAAGAGTGAGGCTGTGTCGTCTTCGAGCGCGGCCACTTCTTGCATCGCTTCGATGACGACGATGAACAGACGTTCGAGTTGCCCTTTAAACTCCGAGTCCCGTAAATCAGATTTGGCGCGGTCAATCTCATCGTGAAGCTGCTCGAGATGTTCGAGCAACTCGGATGTCTTCGACTCATATTCGGTCAATATTTGAACTTTCATCGACGCGTAATCCGTCTCACGCAGCTTCGGCCACTCGACATGCAGCTGTTGCTTGTGGCGCCGCAAAAAATCATACAATTGACTGACACGAAGGGCTGGCGGCAAAGCACCGAGCGACTCCAACTCTTTCACCCAACGAGTTAACAGCGGGTCGATCGACTGACGGTGCTGTAACCGTCTCGTCGCGAGTAGTGTCAGTGTGCGAATCAATTCTTGGCGATGCCCGGTCGCGCGTGACCAATGGGCGTAAGACAGGAGAGCCGCTTCATCGACGCGCCCACCTTCTTCCCAAGCCGTCAAATCGGTTTGGACTTGCTCCAAGGTGATCTGTTTCATAATATTCTCCTTTTTAGACGACAAAGGAGCCGACGTCTCAGTCTGCTCCTCGCCGGATTATCGTGATTCAAAAGAAGTCATGCGAATCGAATGGAACAACTTTCCGTTGTTACGCGACTCGGCGGCGAGCAGGATTCGCTCGTTCGCATCGACGTAATAGGTCACCGCTTCTTCATTCTCATCTTCACTGAAAATCGATGGATACTTCTCGACCCATTCCGCTGGGACGGCTTCCGGTGTTTCTTTCTTGACGAACGCTTGTGCCGTACGACCGATGATATCGACATCGCCTTCGCTCGAGCCAAGTGTTCCGTCGTCTAGCCATTTACGAATCTGTTCGTTCGTCGCCCTCGACAAGAACGGGTGCGGGGCGACCGCGCCTGAACTTGTCTCTTGGCTGTTCGTCTCATCGCCGTCCGGATTGAACTCACGATAGACGGTCCCATCCCACTCAGCACGGGCGCCGACGTTCGGTCCCTCTACGACCTCGGACACGAAGTGCCCGTCTTCGTCATATGTCACTTTATATTCACGAACTTCTAGCGTCTCCCCGTCCTCAGGCAACTTTTTTTCTTCATAGCCGATGACCACAGACGTATAGAAAGGCTCGGCCCGATTGGTGCGGCCGTCGTCGTCATTTAAATTGGTGACCAAATAAAAGTTATAGGCGAGCAGGGCGCCGACAATGAGAATACCTGCAAAAATCACCCAACTCAATCGCTTCTTTACGTGTTGTTTCATAGAATGCCCTCCCAATCTTCTTCACTTACTATCCTACACTAGCGAGAGGGTCCTGCAAAACATTAACCACTAAAAAAGGCCTCCGTATGGAGACCTTTCAACTTATCCGAGTTTATCTTCTTCGTCTTTATACGCTTCAATCCACTTGTCCCGCTCGTCCGGTTCGTCGGCCAAGTCCTTGAACAAGGCGACGATCATCAGAATCAAGACAAAGATGAACGGGAAGGCGACGAGAATCGCGACCGCTTGCAGCGCTCCGAGCCCACCTGCATATAAGAGGACGGCAGCGATTGAAGATTGGATAAAGCCCCAAATCAACTTGATGCGCATCGGCGGGATCAGTTTACCGTTTGTCGTCAGCATTCCGAGCACGTAGGTGGCCGAATCCGCCGACGTAATGAAGAACGTCGAGATTAAGAAAATGGCCACGATACTGAGTACCGTCCCAAATCCGCCGAACGTCTCGAACAAGGCGAACAACCCGACTTCCGTCCCGATTTCGTTGACTTGGTCGATCAGTGCTGCGCCGCCGAACAAGTCAGCCCAGATCGCCGATCCACCGAAGACAGAGAACCAAAGTAGACCGAACGATGTCGGAACGAGTAGAATCCCGATGATGAACTCACGAATTGTACGTCCTTTTGAGACGCGGGCGATAAAGGTTCCGACGAATGGTGACCAAGAGATCCACCATGCCCAATAGAAAATCGTCCAACCGTTGATCCATTCCCGTTCGACAGGCTCAAATGCACCCGTACGGAAACTCATCGACGGCAACTGTTGCAAATATGTCCCGATCGTCTGTGTGAACAAATCGAGAATGAACGCGCTCGGTCCGGCCACCAGTGTTGCTCCAAGCAAGACGATGGCAAGGAAGATGTTCGTGTTACTTAAAATCCGAATCCCTTTCTCGAGACCCGTCGAAGCGCTAATCATGTATAGCACTGTCACGACAGCGATGATGATAAATTGTGTCGAGAACGCGTTCGGCACTCCTGGAATCAAGTAATGCAGACCACCAGCGATTTGCTGGGCCCCGAATCCGAGCGAAGTAGCGACACCGAAAGCGGTCGCAATGACGGCCAAAATATCAACGGTCTGTTTGACCGGACGTTCATAGCGGTCATTGACGAGCGATCCGATCGTCTCTCCGATCGTCGCCGGACGACCTTTGCGGAACGTCGAGTAAGCGATGGCGAGCGCGATCATCGCATAAATCGCCCACGGGTGGAAGCCCCAATGGAAGAATGAATAACGCATCGCAGTGCGCGCATCGCCTTCCGGCGTCGGCGACTCAAACGGTGGTGCATGGAAATGCGACAACGGTTCTGCTGCCCCCCAGAAGATGAGGCCAATCCCCATTCCGGCACTGAACAACATGGCGAACCATGTCAAATAGCTGAATTCTGGTCGGTCCGTATCTTTGCCGAGTCGAATCGAACCAAATCTCGAAAAAATTAGAAAGACGGCGACGAGTAAAATCCCAGTCGCGCTGAGCAAATAAAACCAACCCATCCCGTTCGAGAGCCAACCTTGTAACTTCGTCGTCACGTTCAAGAGACTCGCGTTACCGAGGAGGCGCTCAGGGAAGATACCCCAAATCGTGAACAAGACCGTAATGATGGCTGAAACGAGGAAAACGGTCGTCACTTGGCTTTTTCTTTCCATAATCTCACTCCTATTCAATTTTCTTATTTTCATATACGTTTTCCACCGTAACATAGTTTATAAACCCGACTCAACCCCTCGGCGTGTAATCGCGCCGCTGACAAAAAGAGTGACGATTCGGTTTCGTCACTCTTGCGGCTTCGGTTCTAGCGAGACGATCAATGTCTCGTCCACGACGTAATAAGGCCGTTTCGGCAACACTTTTAAATACCCGCCTTCACGTAATCGTGTCAAATCAAGTTGTAACGTCTGTTGGAATTTTCGGAGCGGTAATTTTTTTTCTTGTTCGAAATATAAATCGAGCGCCCGCTGGACTTGATCCATCTCATAGACCACTTCCCGTTCAGTTTCGGGAACGATGTGAAACGTCTCTTTGGACATGTAAAATCGCTGCCTCGGTTTGCCGGGTAAATGTTTCTTCAAACGCGCAAGGTCGATCTCCTGTGCTTCATCGAGGAGCACCGTCCGATTGACGCCTTTCGGCAACGTCTGCTCATACTCGTGGATCGCCTCTCGCAACTGAGGAAGCGTGATGTCGACTTCCTGTTCCGTCACTTCCTCTTTTTGCGTCAGCCGTTGCCACCAGTTTTTGCCTGATTTCGTTTGTCGCTCCATACACTCCCCCCTCTCCCCATTCTCTTCCCGATATCGTGCACCGTCTCACCTTATATTCGCACATTCACTAAAAAAACCTTCCTTTTTTCAAAGGAAGGTCAGTTGGCTTATTTCAATTTGTTACGGAGGACCATTTGCAAGATTCCACCGTGACGGTAGTAATCGATCTCGACTTCAGAATCGAAGCGGGCGACAACTTTGAATTCAGTCACCGTACCGTTCTCATGAGTCGCTTTGACGTTCAGGATATCACGTGGGCGGACCGATTCGTCGACTTGGATGTCGATCGCCTCTTCGCCTGTGAGTCCGAGTGAGTCCGCTGACTCTCCGTCCATGAACTGGAGCGGCAAGACGCCCATCATGACGAGGTTCGAGCGGTGAATCCGTTCGAAGCTTTGCGCGATGACGGCACGGATGCCGAGCAAGTTCGTTCCTTTGGCTGCCCAGTCACGTGACGAGCCCATTCCGTAGTCGTTCCCAGCGAAGACGACGAGGCCTGTGCCCTGCTCTTTATACTTCATGGCCGCATCGTACATCGGCATGATTTCGCCCGTCGGCCAGTACGTCGTGAAGCCGCCTTCAGTGCCTGGTGCGACTTGGTTACGAATACGGATGTTCGCGAACGTACCGCGCATCATGACTTCGTGGTTTCCGCGGCGTGAGCCGTACGAGTTGAAGTCGAGCGGTGCGACACCTTTTGATTGAAGGTATTGGCCAGCTGGTGTCGTTTTCGAGAATGCTCCGGCTGGTGAGATGTGGTCGGTCGTGACCGAATCAGCAAACTTCCCGATGACGCGGAGTCCGTTCAACGCATGGACGACGCCCGCTTCCGGCTCGAGGTTTTCGAAGAATGGCGGGTTTTGGATATACGTTGAATCGTCCGAGAAGTCATACAAGTTGCCTTCTGGCACGTCGAGGGCGTTCCAACGCTCGTTCCCTGTGAACACCGTGTCGTACTCTTTACGGAACGCTTCCGGTGAGACGACGTCTTGAACGACCATCTTGATTTCATCGTTTGATGGCCAGATGTCTTTGAAGAAGACCTCGTTGCCATCTTTGTCCGTTCCGAACGACTCGTTCATGATGTCGAAGTTGACCGATCCGGCGAGCGCGTACGCGACGACGAGTGGCGGTGACGCCAAGAAGTTCGCTTTCACGAGCGGGTGGACACGGCCTTCGAAGTTACGGTTCCCCGAGAGGACCGACGAGACGAGCAAATCGTTCGATGTGATCGCTTCTTCGACTTCGCGGTCGAGTGGACCCGAGTTTCCGATACAAGTCGTACATCCGTAACCGACGGTGTTGAAACCGAGTTGGTCGAGATACGGCGTGAGACCGGCTTTATCGAGGTAATCGGTAACGACTTTCGAGCCTGGTGCGAGCGACGTCTTCACGAATTTCGGAACCGTGAGACCGCGTTCGACGGCTTTCTTCGCGACAAGTCCTGCTCCGACCATGACGTATGGGTTCGACGTGTTCGTACAACTTGTGATCGCTGCGATTGCCACGTCACCTGTACGCATGTCGACAGCGCCGTCCGTGTAGTTGACAGCTGCCGTCTTCTCAAGCTCGGCTTTTTCAAGACCAAAACCGCTGTGTCCGGCTGGTGCTGTCACGCTGTCGACGAACGCCGTCTGAAGGTCTGACAAGTTGATCCGGTCTTGTGGACGTTTCGGTCCAGCGAGCGACGGCTCTACTTTCGACAAGTCGAGCGTGAGCGTTTTCGTGAACGACGGGTCGGCCTGGTCTGGCGTATAGAACAAGTCGTTCGCTTTCGAGTAGGCTTCGACGAGGTCGATCAATTCTTCTGGGCGACCTGTCGTGCGCATGTAGTTGAGCGTCTCTGTATCGACTGGGAAGAAGCCACATGTCGCACCATATTCAGGTGCCATGTTGGCGATTGTCGCCCGGTCCGAGAGCGGCATCGTGTGAAGCGACGGTCCGAAGAACTCGACGAACTTGCCGACGACTTTCTCGTTACGGAGCATCTCTGTGACGACGAGCGCGACGTCAGTCGCTGTGACACCCGGGTTGACTTCACCGACGATTTTGACGCCGACGACGTCTGGTACCGGGAAGTAAGACGGTTGTCCGAGCATGCTCGCTTCAGCTTCGATTCCACCGACACCCCAGCCGAGGACACCGAGTCCGTTGATCATCGTCGTGTGCGAGTCCGTTCCGACGAGCGAGTCTGGATAGGCGACATTGCCCGTTCCATCGTTCTTTTCGAGCACGACCGAAGCCAAGTATTCCAAGTTGACTTGGTGGACGATCCCTGTTGCTGGCGGGACGGCACGATAGTTGTCGAACGCCGTCTGGGCCCAACGTAAGAACTTGTAGCGCTCTTCGTTACGCTCGAACTCGATGTCCATGTTTTTCATGAGTGCGCCGGCGAAACCGTACGCATCGACTTGGACCGAGTGGTCGACGACGAGGTCGACCGGGATTTCCGGGTTGATCTTGTTCGGGTCTCCGCCGAGGTCGGCCATCGCTTTACGAAGTGAAGCGAGGTCAACGACCGTCGGTACACCCGTGAAGTCCTGAAGGACGACGCGAGCCGGTTTGAACGGAACATCGATGTCTTTCGAGACTTCGGCAGTACCCCATTTAGCCAAGTTCTCGACATGTTCTTTCGTGATGGCGCGGCCATCCTGCTGGCGAAGTACAGATTCGAGCAACACACGAATCGAGTACGGAAGTCGACTAAGTTCCGTCACCCCTTCTTCTTCAAGCTTTTTGAGCCGGTAATAATCGTACGCTTTGCCATTGACCTCGAACTGCGTCCGAGATTTGAAAGCGTCTAATACGTTCGTCTGTTCCATACGATATCCCCCTTTTTGAAAGCGGCGACTTCGGCATGTGCCGTAATCGCTTACTTATCACATGTTTATCATAATACAACTATAGCGTGACGTAAAATACATTCCGTCACAAATTAGTCATAAGTAAAACTTATCAAAATCAACCAAGTCACTGAAACAAAAAAAGACGGCCCTATGAAGAGCCGTCCATCCATTATTCTGCGCCGATCTCGACGTTGACGTCGAGGGCGTCGACGAGCGTGAGCTCATCTTCATACCGTTCTTTGAAGCGATCGAACGTGAACTCGTTGGCGAACAAGAACACGGGACGCTCCCAGCGGTCCGTCACGAGCATGTTGCGTGAGTCCTGGAACGGCTTGAGCGCCTTCAATTCCTTGTCCTTCACCCAACGGGCGACGCTGTATGAGACCGGCTCCATGCGGATGTCGACGCCGTACTCATTGTTCAAGCGATACTCGAACACTTCGAATTGGAGTTGACCGACCGCACCGAGATAAATCTCGTTATACTCGTTACGGTACACTTGGATGGCTCCTTCTTGGGCGAGCTGCTCGACACCTTTGTGGAAATGTTTCGACTTGAGCGAGTTGACCGGCGAGACGCGCATAAAGAGTTCTGGTGGGAACGTCGGCAACGCCTCGAACGCGATTTTTTGTTTCGATGTCGTGATCGTATCACCGATTTGATACGTGCCCGAATCATAAATCCCGATCACGTCTCCAGCGAACGCCTTGTCGACCGTCTCCCGGTCGTTGGCCATGAGCTGTGTCGACTGGCTCAACTTGATCTTTTTGCCCGTCCGTGTGAGCGTGACGTCCATGCCGCGCTCAAAGACGCCCGAACAGATGCGAACGAAAGCGATGCGGTCGCGGTGGGCCGGGTTCATGTTCGCTTGAATCTTGAAGACGAAGCCGCTGAAGTCCTCTGACGTCGGGTCGATTGGACCGACGTTCGACTTACGTGCCTCAGGCGCCGGTGACATATCAAGGTAGTGATTCAAGAATGACGTCACCCCGAAGTCGACGAGCGCCGTCCCGAAGAAGACCGGCGTCAATTTCCCGTGCTGGATTGCATCGACGTCGATTTCATTGCCGGCACCGTCGAGAAGATCGATTTCATCTCGAAGGTTCGTCAAGTTCTCTTCCGTCAAGTGATCGGCGAGGATTGGATCATTGACCCCATCCTCGTTCAACGTGAGCGTCGCTTTGTCACCACGGAACAAGTGCACTTCGTTTTTTAAGCGATCGTATACCCCTTCGAACTGCATTCCGCTCCCGATCGGCCAAGTCACGGCGACCGAAGGCATGCCGAGCACTTCTTCAAGTTCTTCCATGAGCTCGAGCGGATCTTTCGCTTGGCGGTCAAGCTTGTTCATGAACGTGAAAATCGGAATCCCGCGCATCCGACAGACTTGGAACAATTTCTTCGTCTGCGTCTCAATCCCTTTGGCCGCATCGATGACCATGACGGCACTGTCGACCGACGTCAAGACGCGATACGTATCTTCCCCGAAATCGTTGTGTCCTGGTGTGTCCATGATCGAGACGACCTTGTCTTGATAGACGAACTGCATGACCGATGACGTGACCGAGATTCCACGTTGTTTCTCGATCTCCATCCAGTCAGATTTGGCGTGTTTAGAGTTTTTGCGGGCTTTGACCGTCCCCGCTTCACGGATGGCTCCCCCGTGAAGGAGCAATTTCTCGGTGAGCGTCGTCTTACCGGCATCCGGGTGCGAGATGATGCCGAAAATACGCCGCTTCTCAACTTCTTGTTTTAATTGGTTCATGTATGGCTCTTTCCTTTCTGAACATTACGATTTACACTGGCTCTTGCTCATTGCAACGCTATCTATTCTAACGAAGCCCACGCGTTTCGTCCATCTTTATAGTAAGGAACGGATAGCTGTAGCTTTTGTATCTCCCCCCTTTTTTGTATACTTAGCTTGAATGATCGTGAAATGACAGAACGGGGGAAAGACGATGCCAGAAAACTTGGTGATGTATTTCATTGTCTTCTGGGGATTCGTGATGATCGGATTGATGTCGATCGGCGGCTACTTCATGTTCCGCAAATTTTTAAAACGAATGCCGAAAGAAGACGGGCGCTCACTCCTCGACATCGAGGATGATTACATCGACAAGACACGCCACTTATGGACACCGGAGACGCGTACATTGCTTGATCGTCTCGTCACACCGGTACCGGAGCTGTTCCGCGACGTCGCCATCCGAAAGATTGCGGGCAAAATCGGACAGTTCGCTCTCGAGACGCGGGCCCGTGAAATGACGACCGAGCTCGTCGTCAAAGGCTATATCGCCGCGACACCGAAACGGGACCATAAATTTTTAAAAAAGGCGCTTGAAGAAGAACAAATCGACTGGAAAATGTATCAACATTATTTCCAACAATGATGAAACGAGATGCCGGCCTTGGGCTTGGCATCTTTTTTTGTCTTCACCAGTTCAACTAAGTTATACGAAACGGAAATTGTGCCATACGAATACTAAGTCCAAAGTACCTTTTTTGGACGGATTAATTATTCTTAAATACCGTTCATAATATAGACAATATTAAAAACGATTACAATAAAGTGGTATGACCAATATTAGTATAACATGCATGGGTTTTAGCAATAAAAATGGATAGCTTTTCCTTTATTTACATTTCTATAATGTACGTATCTTGATTCCAAAAGGAGGTTTTCCGATGCATGATGTCACGCACGTCACGCAAACTGACAGCACTCGCTCCGCCGAAACAATCGTCGAGAGCCCTTCATTCCACAAGTTGATGCAAGAAAAGAACCGGTTCATTGTTCCATCCATCATCTTCTCACTCATCTTTTATTTTACGTTACCAATCTCCACGAGCTACTTCACGTTCTTGAACATCGCTGTCGCCGGTGAGATCACTTGGGCCTGGGTGCTCGCCTTCGCTCAATTCTTCATGACCTGGACGTTTTGTGTCATGTATAGCCGCCGGGCCCGCCGCTTCGACGAGCTCGTCGCAGCCATCAAACAAGAGGAGGAGGGACGATGAACTGGACAGCTATTCTTCTATTCGTCGCGATTGTTGGACTCACGCTCGTCATCACATTTTTCGCCGCCCAAAAGACAAAGACCGCAAGCGACTTTTATACGGCCGACGGTGGTTTGACCGGATTCCAAAATGGTCTGGCCATCGCCGGTGATTATATGTCGGCCGCTTCATTCCTCGGGATTGCCGGGATGATTGCCCTCGCCGGGTTCGATGGGTTCTTTTACTCGATTGGTTTCCTCGTTGCCTACCTCGTCGTCCTATATTTGGTCGCCGAGCCGCTCCGTAACCTTGGAAAGTATACGATGGCCGATATGATTGCGGCACGCTTCAACAAGCCGCGCGTGCGAGGGGTTGCCGCCATGAATGCTATCGTCATCTCCATCTTTTATATGATCGCCCAACTCGTCGGCGCCGGGGCACTCATCGAGCTCTTGCTCGGCATCCCCTACACGACGAGCGTCATCGTCGTCGGAATCTTAATGACCGTCTATGTCGTTTTCGGGGGGATGACCGCGACATCATGGGTACAGATCACAAAAGCCGTCTTGTTGATGATCGGGACCGCCATCATTTCATTCCTCGTGTTCGCCCGCTTTGACTTCTCCGTCTTCACCATGTTTTCCGAGGTCAGTAAGGCGACACCGCTCGGGGAGAGCTTCTTGAACCCTGGCAACAAGTTCAAGCTCCCGCTCGATACGATTTCACTCAATTTGGCACTCGTCCTTGGGACGGCCGGTCTACCGCACATTCTCATCCGCTTCTTCACGGTCAAGGATGCACCGACGGCACGACAATCCGTCGTCTATGCGACATGGGTCATCGGTGCGTTCTACATACTGACGATCTTCCTCGGATTTGGGGCCGCCGCGTTCGTCGGATCGGACGCCATCGTCGCCGCCAACCCGGCCGGGAACATGGCCGCGCCTCTCCTCGCCCAAGTGCTCGGCGGTGACTTATTGTTCGCTTTCGTGGCCGCCATCGCCTTCGCCACGATTCTTGCCGTCGTCGCAGGACTCGTCTTATCGGCGGCCTCGGCGTTCGCCCACGACTTTTATGGTCATTTCATCCGGAAGGGCGAAGCGACCGAAAAAGAACAAGTCACAGCGGCCCGGATCGCTTCAATCGCGGTCGCACTCGTCTCGATGGGACTCGCCTTCTTCGCCCAATCGATGAACGTCGCATTTCTCGTCTCTCTCGCATTCGCTGTCGCTGCCAGCGCGAACTTGCCGGTCATTTTGTTCACGATTTATTGGAGACGGTTCAATACGGACGGAGCCGTGTTCGGCATGGTCGTCGGATTATTCTCGTCGCTTTTCCTCGTCGCCATCAGCCCGAACGTGTGGGCACCGGATGGCTCGGCAATCTTTATCGGTGAGGCGTTATTCCCGCTCACGAACCCGGGAATCGTCTCGATCCCGCTCGGCTTCCTGGCCGCCATCGTCGGGACGTACGTGACGAAGTCGGACGAAGTCGCCGGAAACTTCGAACGCATCCTCGTCAAAGCGAACACCGGGATCGATGCCGAGACGGAAGCTGCCATGACGAAAAAATCTTCATAATCGACAAAACGGCGTCCCTCGCGAGGGACGCCGTTCATGTTGAAGCGATTTGTTTATATTTTTGGTACATGGCGATGCGCCATGGGACGATCATGCCCCAGGCAATCAAATAGAACAGTCCGCCCGTCGCGAAAATATTGACTTCGTCTCCGAGAAACGCCTTCATGACCGTCCGAATCGCCAATAAGACGAAGACGACGATAAAGAACGCTTTCGAGCGGGATAAGTACACCTCACCATCACGTTTCTCGAAGTTCGATGTCTTGATGAGAAATACGCTGAAAATCAATCCGACGATTAAAGCTTCTCCGACCTCGAGCCAAGTCAATCGAAACGCCGGGACGAGAAATTGCAACATTCCGGTCGACATCGCCAAGGGCGGAATCAAGATCTTTTTAGCATTCGTCGGACGTGCTGATGCTTTGACGCGAACGAAGCTCGCAATCAGGCCCATCATTAGTGCGACGAGGGTCGATCCCCAAAATATCGACATTCGGTCAACCCCTTTTAAAATCCGGTGAATCCTACTAATTCGCTCATCCAAGCAGCGAAGCGATTCATGCCATCAAAATATAATACGACGCCGAAGGCCATCATCAAATAACCTCCGAATTTTGCCACCTTGGCACTGTTGCGCGCCAAGTATTTGATTTTCCCGACAAATCTCGCCATGATGAGGAATGGGATGGCGAAGCCGATGACGTACGCCAACATATAGCCCATCCCTTGACTCGGGTTCGAGGCCGCGAGCGCGATGACACCGGCAAGAATCGGTCCGGTACACGGGGTCCATCCCGCCGCGAATCCAATTCCAATCAATGCCGTTCCAAAGTAGCCGCTTTTACGCTCCCCTAAAGCGAGCTTTTTCTCGCGCATCATGAAACTAGGTTGCCAAAGTCCCGCCAAAAAGACGCCGAATACGAAGATGAGGATGGCACCGAACATGCGCAAACTATCCTTATATTGAATGAATACGTCGGCAATGAGCGAGGTCGACAGACCGAGCACGAGGAAGACGATCGAGAAACCAATCAAGAATGAGAACGTGTGAAACCAGGCCGTGCGTTGTCGCAGTCCCTCGCTCTTTAAATCAGAGACTGAGACCCCAGTGATATACGATAAAAAGACTGGATACAACGGTAGCGTGCACGGCGATAAAAATGATAAGACGCCCGCCCCAAATGCGAGCCAAAGTGTGACTTCCATGCGATCTTCCACCTTTCAGCCCCATTATAGCGAAAACCTTTTCAAAATGCTCGCATCTTTTTCCGAGCACCTTACATGATTGAATTTGTAATCTTTGAAATGGAAATGAAACTTGTAAACGGTAGTGTTAGATGCTAAGATTTGGATATTCTTATTAGTCAGTATCGATCTTACAACGATGGGGGAAACACCGTGGCGGTCATCACAGCTGAAAACTTACATTATGCCATTGAACAGAAACGCGATGAACTGTATGAAATCGCCTCGCAGCACAGTTGGACGTCTCCAGAAGTGATTCATGTCAGCCAAGAATTGGACAAGCTGATTACACGTCACGTCCTAGCCATACACGCTTCAGACCACATAAATTAATCGAACCAAACGGCCCGTCCTTCCTTGAAGTGGCGGGCTTTTTCCATGGAAAAAAGACACCTTGACGGTGTCTTTTTTGTAATTTATGACATCAGACGTTGGCCAGATTGAAGTTCGTACATCTTTTTGTACAGCCCATCCTGTTTTAAAAGCGCCTGATGGTTACCTCGTTCGACGATCTCACCCCGATGAAGGACGAGAATCAAGTCGGCATCTTGAATCGTCGACAGACGGTGAGCGATGGCAATCGTCGTCCGTCCCCGTCTCATCCGATCGAGGGCGAGCTGGACACGCTCCTCGGTCTCGGTGTCAATCGAACTCGTCGCCTCATCTAAAATCAAAATCTTCGGGTCACGGGCGACCGTCCGGGCGAAGGCGAGCAGTTGCCGTTCCCCGCTCGAGAATGTCGCGCCGCGCTCACCGACCGTATGTCCGTAACCGGCCTCAAGCTTCTCGACGAACGTATGAGCTTGCACGAACTCGGCCGCTTCCCGGACTTTGTCCGAGTCGATCGTCGGATTGAACAGTTTCAAGTTATCCTCGATCGTCCCTGTGAACAAAAATGGATCTTGGAGCACAAGCCCGACTTTGGCTCGGAGCTCGGCTTCCTCGAACTGCTCGATCGGATACCCGTCGATCGTGATTTGGCCTGATTGATACGGATAGAACCGGGTCAACAGGTTGATGATTGAACTCTTTCCGCTACCCGTGTGACCGACGAGGGCGACCGTCTCGCCTGGTTTGGCGACGAATGATATCTGTTTCAATACATCGACTTCCCCATCGTAGCTGAACGTGACGTTCTCGAACCGGACTTCCCCGGAGCCGATTTCGGCAGGACCGGCAAGACTCTTTCCTGGAGCCGGTTCATCCGTGTCCAAGACTTTGAAGACACGGTCCGCCGAGACGACCGCCTGTTGAAACTCGCTCAAGCGTTGCATGATGTCGAGCACCGGACGGAAGATGCGCTCGATGTAGCTGATGAAGGCATAGACGACCCCGACCTGCACTTGCTCGGTCGTCGACAAGACGCCGTAATAGCCGAGCAGTCCAATGATGGAGAAGGCGAGCAACAGCTCGATGATCGGTCGCAGCAACATGCTGTCGAGCTTCAAGTTTCGATAGCGTGCCTCTTGGTGGGCCTTGTTCGTTTCTTCGAACTGGCGGACGAGCCGCTCTTCTTGTCGGAACTGTTGAACGATTCCCATCCCGTTGATCGATTCATTCAATTGCCCGTTCAGTTGTGACAACAAGTCACGCACTTGGGCAAAATATTTTGTCGAATAGCGGCGATACGCCCAGATGATGAGCCAGAACAGCGGAACAAGGACGAGCCCCATCGTCGCGAGCGTCGGTTCGAGGATATAAAGGAACACGTACGTCCCGACCAATTGAACCGCTGACTGTACGAACGTGCTCATTACCCCGACGTACAGTTCCTTGACGGCCTCGGTGTCGTTCGTGATTCGAGAGACAAGCACTCCCGCCGGAGTTCGGTCAAAGTAGGCGAGCCGCATCCCCATCACGTGACGGAAGATATCCATCCGGATGTTTTGCACGATCTTTAAGGCAATCTTTTGGAACGAGATCGACTGCAAGTAGTCGAAGATGATCGCCGACACATGCAAGACCAAATAAACAACGAGCAAGGTGACGACCCAGTTTGTCGGATAGACGCCAGGCGTCACGAACTCATCGATGAACACTTTGATTAAGAACGGTCCTGCGAGTTTTGCGCCGGTGGCGAGCAGCAAGAACACAAAAGCGAGTACGAGCGGACGTGCGTAGCGGTTCGTGTAGGCCAATAGGCGTTTAATGACCGCCCATTCCTGAACGTCATGCTTCATGGTGGCCACCTCCTTCGACAATCGCCTCGAGTTGTTGGCGATCGTACGTGTCTTTGTACCAACCGGGCTCGCGAATCAAGTCCTGATGACGCCCGCGTTGGATGATTCGACCGTCCTCAAGGACGAGAATTTCGTCGGCATGCTCGACCGCAGACAGTCGATGCGCCACGATCAAGCGGGACTGGTCAGGGTTCCCGGTCCGGAAATGCTCGATGATCGCCTCCTCCGTCTTCGCATCGACAGCCGAGAGGGCATCGTCGAGGATCAACACGTCCGCCTCAATCATGAGGGCACGTGCGATTGAAATCCGTTGCTTCTGACCACCCGACAACGTCACACCTCGTTCCCCGACGAGCGTGGCGTATCCTTCCGGCAGCCGCATGATGTCATCATGAACCTCGGCGATTTTTGCCACCTCCATGATTTCGTCGAGTTTCGCTTCCGGTTTGCCGAATGCGATATTGTTCGCAATCGAATCGCTGAACAAGAAATGATCTTGCGGGACGACGGCAACTTTATCGAGCAGGAGTGATTTTTTCACTTGGCGAATGTTGACACCACCGATTTTGATCGTCCCATCATGTACGTCATACTCTCGTGTCAACAAGCGTACAATCGTCGTCTTACCAGAACCGGTACGGCCGACGAGTCCGAGCGTCCGTCCGCGTTCGAGGCGGAATGTGACGTCTTGCAGGACGGGCGTCTCGTCATAACGGAACGCACGAATATCCGCTTCAATCTCCGAATGGGCGAGTTTCGTCGCCGCCATCGGATCATCCTGAATCTCAGGTTTGACGGCGAGCATCCGCTCAATCCGGTCGTAAGACGCCCGCCCTCGTTCGACGATATTGAACAGCCAGCCGAACGCGAGCATCGGCCATGTGAGCAAGCCGAGATAGGCGGTGAAACTAACGATCTGTCCGATGGTCAGCTCTCCTTGTTCAATCAAATACGCGCCATAACCAATCGACAAGATATACGAGAGGCCTACAATCCCGAAGATGGTCGGGTCGTACAAGGCGTCGATTTTCGCGACACGTACGTTTTTCGCCATGACTTCGTCGGATAGCTTCTCGAACGAGTCAACGTCGCGGCCGACTTCCCCGGTCGACTTCAACACCCGGACACCGCTGACGCTCTCTTGGACTTTATCGTTCAGTTCAGAGAACGCCGCTTGGGCGACCCCGAACCGATTATGTAAGAGTTTGCCGTATCGCGTCGTCAACGCGACCATGATCGGCAGCGGCAACAATGCCACGACCGTCAACTTCCAACTGATGGTCGTCACCATCGTGATGATGACGAACGTTCCCATGGTGATGCTATCGACGAGTGTCAAAATCCCCGCACCCGCCGTCGTCGAGACGGCCTGGACATCGTTTGTCGCATGGGCCATCAAATCCCCGACCCGCGACTTCTTATAAAACCGTTGATCTAAATCGGTGAAATGACGATAGAGCTGACTCCGCAACATCCGACCGAGGCGAATCGAAGCCCCGAAGATGAAGTATCGCCAGAAGAAACGGGCCACATAGTTCCCGATCCCGACGGCCGCGAGCCCGCCGAGCAACATCCATAATAAATCTGTTCCAAGCGTTCCCCGGTTGATTTCATCGACGATTCGTCCGATGATGCGCGGCGGTATAAGTTCGAGCGCCGCGACGAACATGAGTAAGACGATGCCGAGCGCATACGTCCGCCACTCGAGCTTGAAGAACCAAGCTAGTTGTTTGAATACACGAATTGGAAACACCCCCTATGTTGTCTTGAATTCAGACTATTCTATTAGATTAGCGAAAGTTTGTTCGATTGTCTAACAAAAACTGGATGAAAAAAGCACTTTGCGGGCGCAAAGTGCTTCGGTCAATCGAGTTTATTTCTTTTCGTTCTTCATTTGAACGTTCATGGCGCGCATCACTTGGTTGACTTTCTTCTGTGACGGCTTTTGACCCATTTGCATCATCAATGTACGAATCATATCTTCGTTGATCGGTGGGTTCTGTTCGAGGTAGTTCATCATGTATTTACGAGCGATAAAGAAACCGATCGCAATACCCCCGATTAGTGCTGCCACGATAAGAAGAATCCAGAATAATGTACTCAAGGCTTAACCTCCTCTACCATATGAAACATCGTTTTTTACTATACACTATATTACGCTAATTCGCTAGTCGTCTGAAAAAAAAGTGGTGACCCAAAACTCCGGGCCACCACTGATAGTAAGCGATTAAAGTGATTTGACAGCAGCGACGACGTTGTCGACCGACATGCCATATTCTTTCATGAGGAGATCACCAGGGGCAGAGGCACCGAACTTGTCGATTCCGAGCACTTTACCGCCGAATCCGACGTATTTGTACCAACCGAGCGTCGCGCCCGCTTCGAGCGAGACACGTTTCGTGATGGACGACGGAAGGACCGATTCTTTGTATTCTGCCGATTGAGCTTCGAACAATTCCCACGAAGGCATCGAAACGACAGCCGCGTTCACGCCTTCAGCAGCGAGTGCTTCGCGTGCTTCGACGAGGACGTGTACTTCAGAACCTGTACCGAGAAGGAGGACGTCTGCCTCGCTTGAGTTGCCCGCGACGACATAGCCACCTTTAGCTGCGTCTTCAATCGACGTACCAACGAGCTCTGGCAACGCTTGACGCGTCAAGACGAGAAGTGATGGTGACGTTTTCGTCGTGATTGCTTGCTTCCAAGCCGCGATCGTCTCTTTTCCGTCAGCTGGACGGAGAACAGACAAGTTTGGCATCGCACGGAAGCTCATCAAGTGCTCGACCGGTTCGTGCGTCGGGCCATCTTCGCCGACCGCGATTGAATCGTGCGTCAAGACGAACGTTGATGGGATTCCCATGAGCGCAGCAAGTCGAACTGCCGGGCGAAGGTAATCCGAGAAGACGAAGAACGTCGCGCCGTATGGGAGGACCCCACCGTGGAGCGCCATCCCGTTGACGGCTGCTGCCATCGCGAATTCACGGACTCCGAACCAGATGTTGCGGCCGGCTGGATCTTCATCGAAGTCCGCAGCGCCTTTGATCATCGTGTTGTTCGAACCAGCGAGGTCAGCCGAGCCTCCGAAGAGAGTCGGAACCGCTTTGGCGATCGCGTTCAATACTTCACCGCTCGTTTGACGAGTCGCTTTTTTCGAACCGATTTCGAACGTCGGCAATTCGCTGTCCCAACCTTCTGGGAGCTCGTTGTTCATCGCACGTTCGAACTGGGCACCAAGTTCAGGGTGTGCTGACTTGTAAGCTTCAACGAGTTCGTTCCAGTCCGCTTCATGCTTCGCGCCTGGCTCAACGACTTTATCGTTGAACAAGTCGTATACTTCGTTCGGTACGTAGAAGTTCTCGCCTTCCCACTTGTAGAACTGCTTCGTGAGTTCAATTTCAGCTTCGCCGAGTGGCGCACCGTGTGATGCCGATTTGCCTGACTTGTTCGGTGAACCAAAGCCGATAACCGTCTTCACTTCGATGAGGGTTGGTTTCGACGTTTCAGCTTTCGCTTCGTCGATCGCTTTCGCGATTGTATCGATATCCGTACCATCTTCGACACGGATCACTTGCCAACCGTAGGCGTTGAAACGATCTTCAACGCTTTCCGAGAACGATTTGTGAAGGTCGCCGTCAAGCGAGATATCATTTGAATCGTAAAGGACGACGAGTTTGCCGAGTTTCAAATGACCAGCGAGCGAGGCAGCTTCTGCCGATACGCCTTCCATCAAGTCACCGTCTCCGCAAATCGCGTATGTGAAGTGGTCAACCACTTTGAACTCATCGCGGTTGTACGTCGCTTCCAAATGTTTCTCTGCCATTGCCATCCCGACAGCCATGGCGATCCCTTGTCCGAGCGGTCCAGTCGTCGCGTCGACACCTGCCGTGTGACGGTACTCTGGATGTCCAGGCGTTTTCGAATCCATTTGGCGGAACGATTTGAGGTCGTCCATTGAGAGATTGTAACCAGATAAGTGAAGAAGCGAGTACAAGAGCATCGAACCGTGTCCCGCTGAAAGGACGAACCGATCACGGTTGAACCAGTTCGGGTTTTTCGGGTTGTGACGCATTTTGTCCGTCCAAAGTGTGAACGCCATCGGAGCCGCACCCATCGGCATACCCGGGTGACCTGAGTTCGCTTTTTGGACCGCATCGATTGAGAGTGTCCGAATCGAGTTAATCGCTAATAATTCTTTAGTAGTTGTTTCCACTAATTTCATCCTCTCTGTTGTTAACAAAGTTTCTACCCGTCATATTTTAGCACACTCATTCGTGTGTCACAACTAATTAATTAGTATAACACATTAAATGGAATCGTTTACTTCCTTTCGTTTGAAAACGCATCAATGAGTCCCCCTGATCAACGTTCGCGTATAACAAACATGCACATCCTATATGAAATAGGATGTGCATTCATGGTCATTCTGAGCGGTAACGTTCCTGCTCATCTTTTAATTTTTCTGGCGTTACGTCGTTTCCTTCCGGATCGACGACCTTCATTCCCATCATTTGTGATTTGAATGATTGGCGGAACGCTTGCAAATATTGTTGGCGCAGCGCTTGCTGCTCATCCATCTCTTGTGGTGACAGACCATCTGTCTTTGCTTTGTTGGCGAGGAAATTGATTCGCTCCAATTGTTCAGGTGCTAGCATCGGGCTCGCCCCCTCTCTACTGAATTTGTCCTTCTACTGTACAAAATCAACGAGCAGGAATCAAGTTTCTGGTACCGACACGTGCTCCAAGTAGCGCCGGTTCACGGTCGCTTTCGATACCTCATAACCAAAACCGCGGAGGGTGGCGGCAATTTCAGCGAACGTGAGTCCACGTTCACGCAATTGGACGATTTCTTCAATCGGAACTTCGATTCGGCTCCGGCCTCCCTGGTCATGGTGCTGGATATTCCGATGCGGATTAAATCCGTTCGCGACCGCCCGACGCATTCCGCGTGAAATTTTAGCGTTATGGATCTTACGTTGATACTCTTCGACGACACTGACGATCTCGAGCACCATCTTCTCGGCGTCGGAGACGATATATTCATCGGACGACTGCATCGTCAACAAGCGCACGTTATGTTTCATGAGCGTATGCAAGATAGCGATTTTTGCATTTCCCCGTCCGAGACGACTGTCGTCGCTCACGAGCACGGCATCGAGATCGGACGTCGAGACGTGCTCCAATAGATCGAGCAGTCCCGCCCGATTGACCTCATACCCGCTCTCTTGTTCACTGATCACATCGACAACCTCAGCCTCAAGACGTCTCGCCATCTGCTTCAACTCGTCCGCCTGACGACTGAGCGACGTCTCTTGGGTGGACTTGTTCGTCGATACGCGACAATAAATGACGACTCGCATCGCGTCACTTCCTTTCTTTCCATTCGCCCTCTACGATACACAGGATGAAGGGATGTTCGCAATCAGAAACGATTATTCGGCGGCGAACCACGTCGTCTTGTCGTCTTTTTCATCATCTCGCTCAGCGAGAATGTGCGCTTCGAGCGTCTCCGCCTCTTTCAAGGCGACTTCTTCTTCAATACTGTGTTCGACTTTTTGTTCGGTCACGACGACCGCTTCGTTGTCGCGAAGCTCTCCGACCGCGAAAAATACGAACATACCGAGTGCCAACATGCCGACTAAGATGATTCCATTGATTGTGTCTCTCATAATCATTGCCTCCTGGGAATAAGAATACACGTTCTCGAGAACGTCTGTTCGTTTATCTGTTCTCATCATAAAACAAGAACTTCTGTTCGGTCAAGCAGAAAAAACGAACGAATGTTTGTGCGCTCATGTGTTCTTGTGTTAAACTAAACCCATAAAGAATAGGATGCGTTCGCAGGTTATTCGACATAATCGAGGTGAAATCCATTGAAAAAAATGTCAGCAAGACAACAACAGATTCTTGATTTTATAAAAGCTGAGGTCCGGGCGAAAGGGTATCCCCCTTCGGTCCGCGAAATTGGCGAGGCTGTCGGGCTCGCATCGAGCTCGACTGTACACGGTCACTTGGACCGTCTTGAGAAGCGTGGATTGATTCGACGTGATAAGACGAAGCCACGCGCCATCGAGATTTTGGATGAAGAGATGTCCGTCGTCGAAGACCACGATGCCGTCATGTACGTGCCGGTCATCGGGAAAGTCACAGCCGGTACGCCGATCACGGCCATCGAGAACGTGGAAGAACACTTCCCGCTCCCGGCTCACGTCGTCGGTTCCGACAACGTCTACATGCTCTCTGTCTCAGGAGACTCGATGATTAACGCGGGGATCTTGGATGGGGACCGCGTCCTCGTCCGTCAACAGAACACGGCCGACAATGGAGAGATTGTCGTCGCCATGACGGATGAAGGTGAAGCGACCGTGAAGCGGATTTATAAAGAAGCTTCGAAAGTGCGTCTTCAACCGGAGAACGACGAACTCGAAGCGATGTATTTCGATAACGTGTCGATTTTAGGGAAGGTCATCGGTGTATACCGCACGATTCACTAATGGCTAGTGGCAAGACACATACCCGTACGAATCTCGTGGCAATCGGTGCTCTTGCGATTGCCACGCCTTTTATTGACATCGATGTTCCGACCGTGTTCCTGCTTGGCGCCCTCATCGGGACGTTCTGGCTCTCCCCGGATCTCGATTTGAAGTCGGACGCCTATTATCGATGGGGACCGCTTCGGGGCTTTTGGCTCCCTTATGTGAAGATTATGCCCCATCGGTCGTTATTCTCGCATTTTCCGCTCTTGAGCGATCTGATCCGGGTCATCTATCTCGGTTTCCCGCTCACGCTTCTGCTCACGGTCACGCCGTATGAGGAAGCTATCAGATCGTGGCTCGACCTGAACGGGGCAGCATGCTTCTTCGGACTCGTTTTCGCGACGACGCTACATACGACGCTCGACTATGCGTCCACGTTCTTAAAACGTGCGTTTTAATCAGATCGTTATGCTACACACCCAAAAAGGGCAACCCGTCTAAATAGACAGGGTTGCCCTTTTTTGAACCGTTTATTATATAGAAGTTCAACAACTTTTATGCAACATGACATGATTTTCAGCCACTTCTCGTCCATTTACCAACAAGACGACACGATGCTCCCCTGGATAATGCCGACGGGTCGTCAAATCTGACCAGTCGTGCACTCTGGTCGCTGCAAGTCGCGCGCCCCCAGCGACGGTTCTATTCGCTAGCAGGAATGCTTTACGACTCGCTTTCCCGTTGGCTTTTATAAACTCAATCGCGTATTCGATACGAACATAAGCAGCATCCCCTGGACGAATGGACACATCGTACTGAATCTCGCACGCCTCCCCTATGCGGATCACGTTCGGATGTATAGAAATCGATGAGTCGACGGTTAAATTTGTTTCCTGCGTATAACCGAATATCGTTAACGCGTCAGGATGGGCTGACTTGATCAGTGTCCGGCATCCGTGTCTAATGATCCAATCGGTATGAGGATGCTCGCCCTGCCATCGTCGCGAGACTGCGAGTACAGCTTCTGGGTGATCTTTCGAGATATCGTTGAGGTTGTTAGCGACACTTTTTCTCACATATAATGATGGATCTTCTTTTAACAACTCTAAAATCTCCAACACTGGAGCTGGGTCTTCTTTGAACATCGGTAACGATTCCGCCCACGGAAGGCGAGGACGACAACCCTCACTCGCCAAACGCCGAACATGTTCGTTCGGATGAATTGCCCAAGCTGTCATTTGGTTCATCACACGTGTTGGATCCCGCAACAAAAAAGGTCTGATGGCGAATTCAGAAGACGACGTCTGCGTGAAGCGTTCGAGCGCTGACATCGAGCGTTCCCAATACCCTTCTGCCTGCCCGTACACTGCTACAAAGTCCGGGAAAAACAAATAAGGAAAGCCGACGCAGTCATCTGCAATTTCAACCAATACGTCCAAAGCTGATTCGTAATTCTGTGGCAAATACTGACCTAGTTTTATCGAAATACGTCGAGTACGCCCTTTGAGTGCCAACGCTTCCCACGATTCATCTATGATTGATGCGATCAAAGCCTGTACGTCAAATGACGGATACACGGTTTGAATACGTCGTCCAAATTCCAACAAAAAGGTCTCATCATACACGTCTTTTAATGGTGTTGCCACTTCTCGTCCCCCTATCCCATTCCATTACATTTATAGTGATATACATTCTCCCTCATTATATTGATTAGTTGAAGCGAATTATAGAAAAAGAGTCCTGAATGAGCACTTCATACGAAGACTCGTTCAGGACTCTGATTTTAAAGGGAATATCCCTTATTAGTCGACTTAGTAGAGCGTCATGTACTGATCGCGCTCCCACTCTGTCACTTGCGTACGGAACATATCCCACTCGATTTCTTTCAACTCGAGGAAGTGCTCACCGATATGTTCACCGAGTGATTCCATGACGACTTTGTCGGTACGGAGTACTTCGAGCGCGTCGAAGAGCGTAGCCGGAAGGTCGTCAATCCCGTTAGCAACACGTTCTGGCTTGTCCATGACGTAGATGTTGCTATCGATCGGCTTCGGAGCCGCCATTTCTTTCTCGATTCCATCAAGACCTGCAGCCAATAGCGTGGCCAAAGCGAGGTACGGGTTCGCCGCCGGGTCGACCGAACGTACTTCGATCCGTGTCGAGAGGCCACGGGCCGCTGGTACACGAACGAGTGGTGAACGGTTGCGCGCGCTCCATGCTACGTAGCAAGGTGCTTCGTAACCAGGAACGAGGCGCTTGTATGAGTTGACAGTCGGGTTACAGACAGCCGTGAACGCACGAGCGTGCTCGAGAATCCCTGCCGTGAAGGCGCGAGCCGTGTCAGAGAGTTCCATTTCGCCGTTTGGATCGTAGAAGACGTTCGTGTCACCTTTGAAGAGCGACATGTTGGCGTGCATCCCTGAACCGTTGACACCGAAGAGTGGCTTCGGCATAAACGTCGCGTGAAGACCGTATTTCGCTGCGATCGTCTTGACGACGAGTTTGAACGTTTGGATGTTATCGGCCGTCGTGACCGCATCTGCGTATTTGAAGTCGATCTCGTGCTGACCTGGTGCGACTTCGTGGTGTGATGCTTCGATTTCGAAGCCCATGTTTTCGAGCTCGATGACGATCTCTTTACGGCAGTTCTCGCCGAGGTCGACCGGTGCCAAGTCGAAGTAACCGCCTTGGTCGTTGAGTTCGAGTGTCGGTTGGCCGTTCAAGTCTTTCTTGAAGAGGAAGAACTCAGGCTCTGGTCCGACGTTGAACGCTGTGAAGCCGAGCTTCTGCATGCGCTCGAGGTTACGCTTCAAATTGCCGCGCGGGTCACCGCTGAACGGTTTGCCGTCCGGCGTATAAATATCACAAATCAAGCGAGCGACTTTACCGCTGCCGTCTGTCCACGGGAAGACAACCCATGTGTCAAGGTCTGGATAGAGGTTCATGTCTGATTCCTCGATGCGTACGAACCCTTCGATTGAAGAGCCATCGAACATCATCTTGTTATCAAGTGCTTTGTCCAATTGGCTGATCGGTACCTCGACGTTTTTGATCGTACCGAGGATATCCGTGAATTGAAGACGAATAAAGCGTACGTCCTCTTCTTGTGCGATGCGTTTGATGTCTTCTTTCGTGAACGTTTTTCTGGCCATGGTGAAATGTCCCCTCTCACATTGTGTAATGGTTAGTGTACTGGCGTCATCGATAAAAACGTGACAGCTCACCTTGAATGAGCGACGTCTTATTGAAACGGCCAGCTTCTTGAAGCTGTGTTTTCAATAATTTGTGTAACTCTTGTTCAGAGATCTTCGGTGCTTCATCGACCGGCGGCTTTGGTGATTCCGCATCTTTGGCGTCCGTGTTGTCGAGCATATGACGAATCGCCGCCAAGTTGAAGCCTTGGTCGATAAAATCCTTGATCGTGAGTAGACGTTCGACATCATTAAAGGAATAGAGCCGTCGTTTCGATTCCGTCCGACTAGGCGAAATTAGACCCTGTTCTTCATAGTACCGAATCTGTCTACCTGTCAGCTGTGTCAAATCTTGAACGATTCCAATCGGAAACAACGGGTTGGAGCGACGAAATTGATCGGCCATCTCTTACTCCTCCTTTTCTGTCTCACACTGTGAGAATAATATATGACAACTTACCTGTCAATAGATGTTAAGAAAGTTAACATGACATTTCGGTTACAACTTCTGTGAGATATTGTCACGGTCAAATGTGACGAGCTCTTTCGTCCGCAATTGGCTCAAGGCGAGCATGAGCGCGACCTTGACGTGGGCGTAAGTCAATCCGCCTTGGACGTATGCCGTGTATGGAGCCCGGAGTGGTCCATCGGCCGACAGTTCAATCGATGAGCCTTGAATGAACGTCCCGGCCGCCATGATGACGTCATCCTCATAGCCCGGCATATAGGCTGGTACCGGCAACGCGTGGGCATTGACCGGTGACGCCATTTGGATGCTCTGACAGAAGGCGATCATCTTGTCACGGTCGCGGAACGTCACCGATTGAATCAAATCGGTCCGGGGCGTCGTATAATGCGGGTCGGTCTCGAAACCGAGCAATCCGAGCAGGCTCGCCGTCAAGTGTGCCCCTTTCAACGCTTGGGCGACCGTATGTGGCGCCATGTAAAACCCTTGGTACATCTCTTGAAGCGAGTAGAGTGACGGACCGGCCTCGCTCCCGATGCCTGGCGTCGTCATGCGGAACGAACAGCGTTCGACGAGTTCTTTCGTCCCGGCGATATAGCCGCCCGTCTTCGCCAAGCCGCCACCCGGGTTCTTGATGAGCGAGCCGGCCATGAGATCGGCCCCGACATGGGTCGGTTCGATCGTCTCGACGAACTCGCCGTAGCAGTTGTCGACGAAGATGAAGACGTGCGGATGTGCCGCTTTGATCTTCCTGATCGCCTCACCGATTTCTTGGACCGGGATGCTGCGACGATTGGCGTAACCTTTCGAGCGCTGGATGCCGACGAGCTTTGTCTCAGGACGAATCCGTCCGATGACGGTCTCGACGTCGATTCGGTCCTCTTTCAGCTCGACAGTGTCGTAGCCGACACCGAGCTCTTTGAGCGACCCACGGCCGTCTCCCCGAATCCCGACGATCTCTTCGAGCGTATCGTACGGCTTGCCGGTGATATAGAGCAGCTCATCTCCTGGCAACAACACACCGAACAAGGCAATCCCGATGGCGTGTGTCCCGGAGATGATTTGCGGACGGCATAGGGCGAGGTCCGCCCCGAACACGTCGGCGTAGATCGACTCGAGCGTGTCGCGCCCGATATCGTCATAGCCGTACCCGGTCGTCGGATTGAAATGGAAATCCGACACTTTGTGTTTCTTGAACGACTCGAGGACACGGTATTGGTTGAACTCCGCCGTCGCCTCGATCGTTTCAAAATATGGTTTTACCCGTTCTTCCGCCTCGGTCACGAACGGGGCCAATTCATCATAGTACGCAATCTTTTCTTGCCACATCATTGTTTCACACCTCAAATGGTTTCAGCGTCGCATATAGACGCGTGTCTTCTCTCATATATCCGA
Source organism: Exiguobacterium sp. s28 (assembly GCF_018618135.1). Classification (NCBI taxonomy): domain Bacteria; kingdom Bacillati; phylum Bacillota; class Bacilli; order Caryophanales; genus Exiguobacterium; species Exiguobacterium sp. s28. Next base: position 178,183 of record NZ_JACSLL010000005.1, read on the forward strand.
CGAGTTCGACCGAACCGTCATCGAGGAACTTCTCCTCGAGACGATACATCGAATCTTTGGCCGGATGGTAATGCTCGAACGAGCGGACCGGCAAGACGACGTGTACTTTCGTCAACACATCCGCAATCTTATCTTCAATCGCGCCGATGAGCGTCTCGATATCGGTCGAATCGAGCGCCGAGATGACGAGCGGTCCGCCGACGAAGTCTTCGGTCAACCGGTCTTTCTTATTGTATACCTCGAGCTGCGGTACCTCACTCGCCCCGAGTTCCGACAAGACCGAATTCGTCGTGTCGATTTGGTTCATGTAATGCGGATTCGATGCGTCGATGACGTGCAAGACGAGGTCGGCCCCGAGCACTTCCTCGAGCGTCGAGCGGAACGCGGCGACGAGTTTCGTCGGCAAGTCCCGGATGAATCCGACCGTGTCCGTGATCAACACTCTACCGCCCCGCGGCAACTCGAGCTCGCGCGTGAGCGGGTCGAGCGTCGCGAACAGTTCGTCCTGTTCGTACGTATCCGCATCCGTCAAGCGGTTAAAGATTGTCGACTTCCCGGCGTTCGTGTAACCGACGAGCGCGACTTGGAACACACGGTTTTCTTTCCGACGCTCCCGGTAACGGTCACGGTGCGCGACCGTGCCTTCGAGATTTTTCTTGATTTCATCGATGCGGCGCTTGATGTGACGACGGTCGGACTCGAGTTTCGTCTCACCCGGTCCCCGAGTCCCGATTCCGCCACCGAGACGTGACAACTGCGTGCCTTGTCCGATCAAACGTGGGAGCAGGTAGTTCATCTGAGCGAGCTCGACTTGGAGCTTCCCTTCTTTCGATTGGGCCCGTCCGGCAAAGATGTCTAAAATCAATTGCGTCCGGTCAATCAGTTTCATCTCGTCCGGGTCGTTCAGCGAGATGCGGATATTCTTCGATTGGGCCGGCGACAGCTCGGCGTTGAAGATGACGATGTCCGGCTCGAACTGTTCGATGAGCACCGCGAGCTCCTCGACCTTCCCTTTCCCGATGAATGTGCGGCGGTCGACTTGTTGCCGTTTCTGATCGAGACGGGCGACGACCTCACCTCGTGCCGTATCGACCAATTCGACGAGTTCCCCCATCGATTGTTCATATGTCCAATCGTCGACGGTCGGTAATTGACACCCGACGATAATGACTTTCTCTCGTTGCATAAAAATCCCTCATTCCTATAAGTCTCATCCTCCATCTTACCACGAAACGACGAATGGAGAACGTCCGTTTGTGGTACGATATGAGGAGAAGGAGGAACGTCCATGACGAAACGTAGAAAAGAGTATCCATTGCCTGAATATATCGAGGCGTACTTGTTCCATCTCGGCGCGAGCGGCCGTCAACCGTCGACGCTGAAACGCTATCGGTACGATTTGATCGATGTGCACAAATACTTTCATGACCATAACGTCGAGCTCGATGCCCCGGAGGCGTGGCTCGCCGTCCCGCTCGAATCGTGGAAGACGTTCGTCAACGACTTCCTCATCGAGGAGAAGCAATATCAACAGGCGACGGTCGCCCGGATTGTCACCGTCATCAATAGCCTGACCGTCTTCTTGAACCCGCTCCGTAAGAAGATGCTGACGTATGCGCAACCGGCCCACACGCTCACCGTCGACCAGATCGCCTTGCCTGCCGAGTTCAACAAGCTCGTCCGGACGATCCGCTCAACAAGCGGTCTGAGCGAGAATCAGCTCCAGGCGCACCCATATCTCGTCAACCGAAACGAGTTGATTGTCACGCTGTTCTATAAATACGGTCTCCGGGTCCACCATATCATTCGTCTCCGGATGAACGACCTGCATCTCGCGAGCCATGAGTTCGACGTCTATGACCGGCTCGGCAACCGGTTCACGTTGAAACTCAGTCAAGAAGACCAAACGCTCCTCATGAACTACTTGGCCGACATCCCGACGCCCGTCCGTCCGCGCTGGTACTCGGACGACCCCGTCTTCGTCTCGTTCGACTTCGCCCGAATGACATTCCGCTGGGTGTATGCGAAGAACCAGCCGAAACAGTTGACGATCGTCATGATCACGAAGATGATGCGCCAATTGAACGAACGGAGCGGTCTCACCCGCTCGGTCACACCATCGATGCTCCGGAACGCCCACGTCTTGAAGACGTACGCGACCGACATGACGTCACTCGAGCGGATGAATGTGACATGTATGCATAAAGAGTCATCACTCCGGCGCTACGAACAGGCGTACGCGGAGTTCGGTAGCGAACTCTACGGCGAACAAATCCCAAACGAAAACCCCGCCTTGTAACTGAAGTGCTCCCTGTCAAGTAGACAGGACAAATAATGAAAACCAGCCTAGGCGGCTTGAGACCTGTATTCGACAGGGCTCAAGCCGTTT
>NZ_JACSLL010000041.1:0-258 GCF_018618135.1 Exiguobacterium sp. s28
GCAAGTCCTTTTTCTTTTCTAAAATAGGAGTGCAGAGTTGTGTACGTTTCCGTTGCACACTTCTGCACTCCTATTTTGCATTACACACCCCGTTCAACATGGTCCACACCTCGTCCCCTTTTATAGCCCTCATCATCACTAAAATCCTACTCAGCTACATACTGTTTCCTTTAACTGATTTAGGCGAGAATTCTCCCACCTCTAAGCGTCTCGGGCGAAGCCCAGCGAAGGTGGGAGATGAATTGCCCGTCCCCGACG
>NZ_JACSLL010000042.1:0-233 GCF_018618135.1 Exiguobacterium sp. s28
CACGGCGACGTGTGGAGCTGAATGATACTAATCGGTCGAGGCTTTGATCTAGTCTAATGGTTTGTATGAATTGATGAGTCTTCAGTTTTCAGGGAACAACCCTGAAATGGATTGACACGCCCATGAGGCGATGTTAATATTCTTTTGTCTGGTGGCGATAGCGAAGCGGCCACACCCGTTCCCATGCCGAACACGGAAGTTAAGCGCTTCAGCGCCGAAAGTAGTTGGGGGTC
>NZ_JACSLL010000043.1:0-229 GCF_018618135.1 Exiguobacterium sp. s28
CGTGTGGAGCTGAATGATACTAATCGGTCGAGGCTTTGATCTAGTCTAATGGTTTGTATGAATTGATGAGTCTTCAGTTTTGAGAGAACAATCTCTTAAAAAGAGTTGACATTATGTTAAGATAATGTTAATCTCATATATGTCTGGTGGCGATAGCGAAGCGGCCACACCCGTTCCCATGCCGAACACGGAAGTTAAGCGCTTCAGCGCCGAAAGTAGTTGGGGGTCT
>NZ_JACSLL010000006.1:0-173115 GCF_018618135.1 Exiguobacterium sp. s28
GGCAAGTCCTTTTTCTTTTCTAAAATAGGAGTGCAGAGTTGTGTACGTTTCCGTTGCACACTTCTGCACTCCTATTTTGCATTACACAGGCTGTTCATTTAGCCAAAGTTTCAGGTGTTTTTTCATTGAATGTGTACTTAGTAATATTCACCGCTAAGCTTCTTCCATTCTTGCTCAAGATGGGTATCGACCGCTTTCCAGTCGTACACGTCTTTCCCGAGCACATGCTTCAGTTCTTGCATCGAGGCGAACGCGAAGCGGCTCCAGGCGACGTAGTTCAAGCGCGTCGCAAATAAAATCGGAACGTTGCCACTTCGGATATAGGCGTCCATTCCATCGGTCAGGCATAGCGCACCGTGACCGACGAGCAGCATTTTCCGAAGCGTCGGTTTGTTGCCGACGGGAATCGATTCAAGCCAGCCGTTCTTGTGATAAAACAGGCTCTTCAATCCCCAAAGCAGGCGGATGACGAGTTCGTTGAACACGACCGGTACTGCCATCGCCACGCCGTGTCGCGCATCATATCCACTCTCGAACACTTTCGTCGAGAAGTCGGCAAACGAGAGTGTCTTGCCGATATGCGAAACTTGTCCAAAGTCGGCGAATTGAAACAGCTCAAAGAATGGGAGGGGGATACCGGCGCCGCGACGACCGTTGTCGTGTCCGCGCACACCACTTGACCCTGATACGTCAGATAAGAGGTGACCTAACCAGTTGGCAAACCCGGCGAACAATTTGGCCAATAGGTTCCCACCTTGTAACCGCTGCGTACCGTCTTCTTTTGGTTCGAGTCGAAGCAGGCGGCCGTCCGAGACGAAGCTCGCCTTGCCCGTGAACTGATCCAAAAGCGAGAAGAATAAGCCGATGATGTCCGGTGCGTGGGCGAGCGATTTCAAATGGTGGTCCGACGGACGCATATTCAGTGTCGCTTCGCCCATCTTCAAATCCTGTGCGTAACGCGCATCGTAGTTCACTTTAAACCGGCGCTCCAAAAAGCCGATGGCGCTCGCAATCGAATCCGGTTGCTTGCGGAGGCGGGCCCCGTTCTTTTTATCTTGTTTCCAGACGAGATTCGCAAACTTGATGACGACGTTGTCGACTTTCTCATCCGACCAACTCCGGAGTTTGCTGTCCGTTGGAGAACCGACGAAGAAACTGTCAATCAATCCAGCGGCAAGACCACTGAAGGACGCAATCATATAGTCGTAGCGGTCACATTCCGCTTCCTTCAGCAAGAACTCTTCTTTAAACGTTGTAGCCAAATTATGGCGCTGTCGTGCCGTCAACAGATGGGCGAACGAATCGTCGAGCCCGGTCACATCATATCGTGCCGCATACGTATCGAGTTCGGCCAAATACATATCCCAAGAGACGTCCGAGACTTGGACTGGTTCCAAGTCGTCGAATGTCGGAACAGCTAACGGCGCCAACTGAGGTGACGCTGTCTGTGGTGCCTGTCCATTCATGAGTCGCATCATGTCGTCGAACAAATTGTCGAGGGCTGCCGATTGAGCATCTTGCGTGTCTTCAAGTTGATTCAAGTGTGAATGGATGTCACCTAATCGTTGCTCGGCCTTTGCGGCTTGATGTTGCTGGACGAGTAACGCCTTTGCCTTATCAATCATGTCTTGTTCGGATTGTTTCATTTGTCACCGAAGACGTTTTTGACAAGACGCTTCGCCCCACCAGTCACTTCCGCCAGACCGCCGCCTGACATTTCAAAGTAGCCTATCGCTTGGAACGATTCGTGTAACTGTTCCAATTCTTCTAGGGTGAGCCTCTCTTTTAAGACGAGCTCTTCCTCGGAACTGAACGTCAAATCATCAAGCTGAATCGGTTGCGGTGTATAGCACGCATACACGTAGTCGCATAGTTTTTGATACGTCGGTTTCGACGTCAACTCGTCTAAGCGAACGGTACTCAGTTTCGGAGGCAGCTGCGTGATGATTTGTTCTTTTTGAGAGTGGACTTGTTTGTCGGCACTGAACTGGGCACTCTGACTGAGCATTTGCAACATGTTCGAGAGCTGGTTGATTTTCTCCGAGTTGGCGTTCCCTTGTTGAATCGCGACAACGAGTCGATTCGAGATCTCATTGATGTCCTCAAGCAGACAGTTGAGGGTTTGCTGCGTGTTGCGGATGATGGCCTGTAGCATGAACTCGCGTTGTTTGTTGTTCTCGATGTCTTTCATGCCCGTGATTTTTTTCAGACCTTGGTACGTGCCGACTCCGATGACGACCAACACCCCGATGCCCGTGAACATGCTCGAGAAGCCGAGAAGTCCACCCATGCCGAGGGAGGCCAGACCAGACGTTAAACCGGCCGCGCTCAATCCGACGACCGAACCCGACAAATAGATGGCTGTGAGCGGGACGCCGACCGCGGCGGCTTTTGCCGCCAAGTCTTTCATCGATTTGGCGATCTCTGAGTCGTTTTTGCGGAATGTCAAAATGTCCTCGTCGCTTTGGATGGCGCTGGAGATGAGTTCGATTTCTTCGCGCGAGATGGATAGAACCTCTTTCAACTCTTCAAGGAATTTATTCTCGAACCAAGCCGAGAGGGGACGCTTCAGTTTGAAGAGATAGAGTAAGTCTTTGAATAACGATTTCTCGACGATGGAGAAGTCGATGGTCGTCGACAAGATGCGTAACTCGTCAATCAACGCAATCGTCGGGGTATGTTCGTCTGGATTGCTCAAGTAGCCCCGTAGTTGCAACCGATAGTCTGAACTGAGATGAATCCGGGTGACGAGCGACATCAGTTCGCTATACTCTTGGGCGTCAATCTTTTGGTCATCGACGAACGTGAAATTAGCCAATACCTTTAAATAGGTGAGCTTATACGTTTCCGGCAAGTCGGCGAGTGGGGTGACCTGTGAGACGTTGACGAGTTCGTCTTCCTTGTCTTTCAAGGCGGCGATGCCGTTCAATAACTCGACGACGCCTTCGACGTTATACGTTGCGAGTTTGTCGGACAGGTTGTAGTCGTATTGCTCGGTGTGCATGACGATGTGAAGTTTCTCTTTTCGCCTATCATTCTTATACGTGACTTCGCGGTCCAAATCGACGCGCTGTAAATTTTTGTAGTAGACGCAGATCGGCTTTTCGAGCAACGGTTTGAAGTAGAAGCGGTCCCCTAAAAACAGCATGCCTTCCTTGCCGCTTTTGAAGAGCGTTGAATCATACAAGACGACGACGTGTTCCGGGAGCGCGTCTTCTGCATAATTTTTAATGGCCCCGTTCAGTTTTTTATCGGGTACATTCGGCGCGATATGTGTACCATCGCCAAGTAAGGTGTGGGCGTATTCTTTCAAATATGTATTAATGTTCATCAAATATCACCTTCCATATATTGTTTATACAGTTATTATATACTTATAGAGAATGGCAGGTAGGGAAAATATTCTAGCTGGTAAACAACGATGCGAGGAGCGGCTATGGTGAAGATGATGATGTATATCTTGATTGTTGGATTAAGCGGAGGAGTGGCCGTGCTTTTGTTCAGGACCGGACGTGCTACAAGACTCGTTCATCGGGCTTTGCGACGAGAACTTCAAGGGATTCGCGATGAATTAAAACATGCAGAGCATCACCCGGCCCAACAGTTTGATCTGCTCGACCCGGTATATCGAACAGTCGTGTTTCAAGTCCATTCGAAAGTGAAGATGAAGCGAACCGAGTTGGAGCAACTTGTGAGCGATGAGCTGAATCGGTTGATTAAGAACAAACGCTCGGCCATCTGGTCTTCGGTGACGGTGACGGGACGGAGCGCGTTGGTGTTGATGATGTTGACTGTGAGTCTAGTCGGCGGGTATGCGGCCTATCATGAGGTGCAAACGATGGATTGGCCCGGTTCAGCACAAGTGGCGAGTTCATCGGCCACGATTCTCGACGAGACGTTCGAGTTGCCGGCGCAAGTCGCATCACCAGAGGAGCTCGGTCAGGCACTCGCCTATCATATGAGTCAATTCGATAAAACGTTCAGCATTCGCTATATCGGCAAAAGTCGAGATTTTGAACAGACGATGGACAAGGCGTGGGACTGGCTCGAGATAAACCATATTTACGTGTTCCGCCTGTCACGCGGCGGAGAGACCGAGTATCGCGATCATGGCGGCTATATCGACCTGGATGTCGAGTTGGCTTACGATATGAACATCGAGGAAGCGAAACAGATTGAAGCGAGAGTCGACCAAGTCGTCGCGGAGATGCCAGTCGGATTGAGCGACTTTGAGAAAGTGAAGTACATAAACGATTATGTCGTCTTGAACACGGCTTACAATTTAGATAGCCAAGCGAGTCCGTACACGCCTTACTCCATCCTGTTTAATGGCGAAGGGGTGTGCGAAGGATATGCCTTGACGACGTTATTGTTGTTAGAAGCGGCGGGGGTGGAAGCGAAATATATTGCAGGTGAGGTCCAGACCGGGTTACACGCATGGAATCTCGTGAAGCTCGATGGTGCTTGGTATCACTTGGACACGACTTGGAACGACCCGGTGCCGAACCGTCCAGATGAAGTCGGGTACGATTATTTCTTAGTGTCCGATGCGACGCTTCAGAAAGACCATACGTGGGAGGTAGGGGATTATCCGTTGACGGCAAGAGCCGACTTCCAATAAAAAACGTGCTTCACTCTAACTAATCGGAGCGAAGCACGTTTTTGCTTATTTTGGAGTGACAGCAAAAGACATAGCCTCTTCAAACCGCGCCGTAATCTGTTGTGGCCGCGTGATGGCCCCGCCGTCGACGACGGCGTGTGTGCCGAGGTCCATGCAGCGTTTTGCCATCTCCGGCGTCAAGTTGGTGTATCCAGCTGAGCTGAATCTCTGGGAATCATATTACTCTAGGACATCTATTGATGTGGTACATAAAGTGTTATTCTATTAAAAAATTAAACTTATCATATGGTGGGCTTAATTTTTAATTTCTTAAACGCTCGAAAAATCAAAGTGTCAGCAATACACAACGAGGTACACAAACGAATAAGTTATCAATCAAATAACTGTTCAGGATGCATGGTTTTCAGATATTCTGAAATTTTTCTTTCGTCAGTTAGTTCATATATGCTCACCTTATTTAAAACATTCATAATGAAATCAGTCGCAATATACATTCTGTACACATCTTCAGTAAAGTCATAAAGTCTCTCCACAGCATATTCTTCAATTAGTTTTGCTGGTTGCTTCCCAATCTCATATGGGTGACTTAAATTTGATGCTAACCAGTAATGATTAGAAGCTTTATTTAGCAATTCTTTCAAGAAGAACGAGTAATTTTTGCGGGTATCTTCGAGTATTTGGGAATAATTTTCCTTCATATCTTTAAAAGTGAGGTTTGAGTCATTTTTGAGTTTTTTCCAAGAATCAATTGATGAACTAATGTTGAAAGAACTATGCCTAATTTCTTTAATGTCATGGCTTACTTCTGGATGTATGAGGGCAGAAGTAAGTAAGTGGATAGCAACTTGAAATCGCTCAATTAAAACACGACCATTTCTGTATTTCGAGAGCATTGGTTGATTTACACTAAATATTTCATAATCACCATCATTACGATTAATAAATTCGCTTATCCAATTGTTTTTTGATTCTTCTCTCATAAAATTAAATAAATCATCTAAGGAGTATGATAAAGGATTGAATTCAAGTGAGCTTTTTTGAAAATAAGATTCATAATTATTTTTTAATTTTTCAGATGAAAACTTTAATGCCTCACCAATTTTATCAAACCAATCTTCTTGATTTATAGGATCACCTTTTTCTATACGGATAATACTACTTCTATGAATACCGGTTCTTTCTGCAAGCTGAGATTGCGTCATCTTTAAAGCTTTTCTTCGCTCTTTTATTAAACTTCCTGGGTGAGTACCGAAAGCGTTCATGTTAAATTCCTCCTTGTAATTAAGATTTTTATTTGATACATATATAATAACAACAAATTTTAAATAAGTGTTTTTAAATTACTACTTTTTTTACAAAAGTAGTAATTCCTTAATCGATGTTATTTGCATAGAAAGTTGTATCTGAGAAGTGAACAATAACAAAACTATTTTTATTGGAAGCAACTGTTGTCGAGAAGAGATATATCTCAAAGAAGACCGGTTAAGAACACCATGCATGAAACCTAGTATAGTTCAGTAAGGAACTTTATAGTTTCAACACGACGTTTCGACTTGAAATAGATACTTGGAAAGTTTATTAAATGTAACTCTCAGAGGAGTGAGCTAAATGAATTATTTCAAATGTTATAGTTGTAATTCTCAAATTTATGATAAAAAGAATGCGTTAGTAGTCATTGAAAGAAATGTAAAAGGTCAATATATTGCAGGTTACACTGTTCATAAACAAGAATGCGATAACAAACTTGAAGCGCAAATTCATCAAAGAGGAATGAATTCTAATTCTTCAATGGAATTGTCAGCTTTTAATACTGATTTGGAGTTGGTGAAGTATCTAGAAACTGGAGAACTTTAAGCTTAAAGGGGGTAAACGTTATGAAGGTGTGTGACGAATGCAAAAGAGAAGTAAAAGTCTTAGTAAGTATTGATGACGTATCAGAATTCGAAATTTGTGAAACATGTTTGACAAAACGGTTGAAAGGAAAAGACATAGTACGTTGTGATGATTGTAAACAGTATGTCGTATCTGAATATTCAACTGAATTCGAAGATGAATACGAAAATAAGACATACTATTGCGAAGGTTGTGCTGAGAGTCACGAATTACCGTCATTCGTTGATAGTCAGGATGAGTTTGAAGAGTATTTAGAAACCAGAAATTTTGATAACTAATTTGTAAATGAGAAAAGCAGCTCCAGCCAATTCGGCCGAAGCTGCTTTTCTCATTTCTCTACCGACGCCTCAAGCGTCACTTCTTCACCATTTGTCGCAATAACTTGCTTGTACCAATCGAAGCTCTTCTTCTTCGAGCGGGTGAGGGACCCGTTACCCTCATTGTCCTTGTCGACGTAGATGAAGCCGTAACGTTTCTTCATCTCGCCGGTCGAGGCGCTGACCAAGTCGATCGGGCCCCAACTCGTATAGCCGAGAATCTCGACGCCGTCCTTGATGGCCTCATGCATCTGTTCGATATGTTTCGCCATATAGTCGATGCGGTAATCGTCCTCGACGTAGCCGTTCGCGTCCGGTGCGTCGACGGCACCGAGTCCGTTCTCGACGACGAACAGCGGTTTCTGATAGCGGTCGTACAGTTGGTTCGCCGTGATGCGGAAGCCGGTCGGGTCGATCGTCCAACCCCATTCCGACTTCTCGAGGAACGGGTTCTCGAGCGAGCTGAAGATGTTGCCTTCGGTCGATGCGTTGATTTCCGGGTCCGTGCTCGTCGTCCGGCTCGCATAATAGCTGAAGCCGATATAGTCGACGGTGTGCTGTTTCAACAGCTCGAGGTCGCCGTCTTCCATTTGGAGCGTGATTCCGTTTTCGTCGAGGAAACGTTTGGCATAGCCTGGGTATTCGCCACGCGACTGGACATCGATGAAGAAGAACGATTCACGGTCCTTGTCCATCGCGTCCAAGACGTCGTCCGGGTTGCACGAGTAGGCGTACGTCTGACCGGCCGCGAGCATGCAGCCGACTTGCATGTCGGGATTGATGGCGTGCGCCGCCTTGACCGCTTTCGCGCTCGCGACGAGCTGATGGTGGGCCGCCTGATATTTCACTTGCTGCTTGTCCTCACCGTCCTCGAAGACGAGACCGGCGCCGATGAACGGCAAGTGCAGCAGCATATTGATCTCATTGAACGTCATCCAATATTTCACCTTGCCGTTATAGCGGGTGAACAGCGTCGTCGCGTACGTCTCGAAGAAGTCGACGACGCGGCGATCGCGCCAACTGCCGTAGTTTTGGATGAGGCTGACCGGTACGTCGAAGTGGGCGATCGTGACGACCGGTTCGATACCGTGCTTCAACAGTTCGTCGAAGACATCGTCATAAAATTGAAGACCGGCCTCGTTCGGCTCGGCGTCGTCACCGTTCGGAAAGATGCGGGCCCATGAGATCGACAAGCGGAGTGCCTTGAAGCCCATCTCGGCGAACAGCGCGATATCTTCTTTGTAGCGGTGATAGAAGTCGATTGCTTCGTGTGACGGATAAAACTCACCAGGTACCGGCTCGAGTGACGGCAAGTCGCCGAACATGACGTCGAACCGCTTCTTCCCGGTCGGCAACAAGTCGACCGTCGTCAAGCCCTTGCCGCCTTCTAAGTACGCACCTTCAGCTTGGTTCGCGGCGATAGCGCCGCCCCATAAAAATCCGTTTGGAAAACTCATTAAATCCATCCTTTCTAAAGTAGGGGAGGGACAGGCCCTCCCACATTATTCATTGATGACGAAAATCGTTTCGCCCGTTTGGACGTGTGACGCTTTGTTCGGTGAAATCACTTTCCGGTTCGTGACGATGACCGGTGTCGTGAGGGCACGGCCGGAGCGTTTGATCGCGTCGAGATCGAACTCGATCAACAACTGTCCTTTCTCGACGAACTCGCCTTGCGTGACGTGTGCTTTAAAGTGTTTGCCTTCCAACTGAACCGTGTCCATGCCGATATGGATGAGCACCTCAGCGCCCGTCTCGGTCGTGATGCCGATGGCGTGATGCGTCGGGAAGAGGGCGGACACCGTGCCCGAGACCGGGGCGACAAGCTTGCCTTCCGTCGGTTCGATGGCGACGCCTTGGCCGAGTGAACCGGATGAGAAGGCGACGTCCGAGATGTCTTTCAAGTTGACGACGTTGCCTGCGAGTGGGCTGAGGATCTGCTCTTGGTCGACTTTTGTCGCTGATACTTCTTCTGCGACCGGTGTGACTTCTGGTTGTGGCGTTGCGGCGACCGCTTTATTGACGCCACCGAACAAGTACGTCAAGACGAAACCGACAACGAAGGCGACGGCCGTCCCGATGAGTGATCCGTAGAAGCCGGTCGTGAGTCCTTCCGGTGAGATGTTCGACGGGTAACCGAAGACGCCGAGTCCGCCAATCATATACACTTGTGTACCCATGATGCCCATGATTCCACCACCGACGGCACCACCGATACAGCTCATGATGAACGGTTTTTTAAGTGGAAGCGTGACCCCGTAGATGGCCGGTTCGGTGACGCCGAAGATGCCTGAGATGAAGGCCGGGATACTGAGCGTTTTGATCTTTTGATTTTTAATGCGAAGGAAGACTGCGAGTACGGCACCGATTTGCGCGAATGAAGCTGCGAAGACGAGTGCGAGTACAGGGTCCGAGCCGAGTGATGTCAAGTTGTTGATGGCGACCGGGACGAGTCCCCAGTGCAAACCGAAGATGACGAACACTTGCCATAAGCCACCGAGGAAGAGACCAGCGACGAGCGGGCTCAAGTTGTAGACGGCGACCGTGGCGCTACCGAGCAACATACCGGCCCATGTCGCGATCGGTCCGATCAAGATGAACGTGAGCGGGACGATGATAAGTAATGTAAGAAGCGGGACGATGAACATTTTGACGACGTCCGGAATGACCGTCTTCAAGAAGTTCTCAAGCTTCGCTGCGAAGAACGCCGCGATGATGATCGGGATGACCGATGTCGAATACGTCATCAAGATGACCGGCACACCGAGGAACGTGATGTGGATCGGTGACTCGAACATGGTGCCGGCGAAAACGGTGTAGAGCGGGTCACCGGCCGTGAGCGTCGACAGCGTCGGATAGACGAGCGCCGCCCCGATGGCCATCCCGATAAACGGACTGCCGCCGAACTTCTTAATGGCCGTATAGCCGAGGAAGATTGGGAAGAAGTAGAACAGCGAGTCGCCGATGGCGTTCAACAGCTGATACGTGCCGGATGTGGCGTCGAGCCAACCGAGGGCGACGAAGAGGGCGTTGAACCCTTTAATCATCCCGGTCGCGGCCAAGACGCCGAGGACAGGGGTGAAGATGCTAGAGATGATATCGATAAACCGGCTGAATAATGATCCTTTCGGACCTTCCTCTTCTTCGATCGGTGACTGGTTCTGGAAACCGCCGACTTCGACGACGGCTTTATACACGTCGGGGACGTGGTTGCCGATGACGACCTGGTATTGGCCGCCGCTCTTCATGACGGTGACGACACCATCCATGTTTTTGAGGGCTTCCGTGTTGGACTTGCTCTCGTCTTTTAATTTGAAGCGCAAACGGGTGATACAGTGGACGACGCTGTTGACGTTCTCTTTGCCGCCGACTTGCTGGATAATGTCGCGTGCGAGCTGTTCGTATTTCATGTCCATACCTTCCTTTTCCATTGGATTTTACGTTCGCGTCAAATAAAAAACCTGACCCGTGTCAGATGAGATACGTGAAATCACGTCTACCATCTGACTCGAGTCAGGTTATGCCCACTAAAGGTAACATTCCTGCGCAGGAGACCGTTCAGTTGTTATTTGATACTTGAAATGTAGCACGTGCCAAAACAAAATGTCAACGCTTACATTTACAAATATTCAGATTTCTTAAATTTGTCACAAGTGATAATTTTTCACTTCTAATGACATTTCTTATCATTTATACTTCTTTAAAATAGTTTTTTGGGTTTGCGTCAATTGAACGCTCTCTACCTCCATACATCGAGAGGTCAGAGATTCCTGGCTGATCTAACCTAGGGGTCAGAACATAATCAGGCTACCCCCGTTGTCCCAACGGTTGAAGAAGCTAGTATACGCTCGGCTTCTTGTTTTAAATTTATTCCTGCGTTAATATCTCGGTCGTGATGGGTTCCGCAACTTGGACATCTCCAGTGACGTAGGAAGAGGTGTTTTACATCTTCGTGTTTGTGGCCACAACTGGAGCAAAGTTGACTAGAGGCGAATGACTTGTCGACCCTGACTAGCTGTTTGCCATACCATTTTGCTTTGTACTCTAACATGCGATGAAATTTTGACCAGCCAACGTCTGAAATAGATTTGCTGAAACTTTGATTTTTTTGCATATCCTTTACTTGCAGTGTTTCGATTCCAATTACGTCGTGGTTTTTGACGATTTGAGTCGAAACTTTGTGCAGGAAATCATTACGCTTGTTGGCGATTTTCTCGTGTAGGCGGGCAACTTTAAGCTTTTGTTTCTGATAATTTTTCGCCTCAGACAATTTTATACCTTTTTTTTGAGCATTTAATTGCCGACGTGACAGCTTCCGCTGCTCGCGTGCAAGTTTCGCCTCTAGCGACTTAAAATACCGTTCATTTTTGTAGAATGAACCATCAGATAAGGTTGCGAAGTTTTTGATGCCAACATCAACCCCTACTGAAGATCCTGATTTTGGTAGCTCTTCTATTTCTTGCTCCACTAAAAGAGATACAAAGTACTTACCCGAAGCAGTTCTACGAATTGTAGCATTGATAATGCGTCCTTCAACCTTCCTACAATTTGAGAAACGAATCCATTTCAATTTTGGTAATTTTAGTTGGTCCCCATTGATTGATAAATCAGGGTTTTGTGAACTGCCTTGAATGTTTGTCGTGTAGGACTGAAGTGGATTTCGCTTCGATTTAAAACGAGGGGGGTTATTTTTTTTCTTAACGAAACGATCGTATGCATTTGCTAAATGTTTCAACGAGGACTGTAAAGCTGTGCTGTCAATTTCTTTTAACCATTTTAACTCATCTTTCATAGAAGGTAGTTCTTCAGAGCACAAACTATAAGAGAGTCCTGCCCCGGTTGTCTTATACGTTTCTTCCCATTTTGCAAGGAAATGATTGAAGACAAAGCGGGAACATCCGAGTGTCTTGATAATCAAGATTTCTTGTTCCTTTGTCGGATAAATTCTAAATTTGAATCCTTTTTGTACTTTCACATTAGCTCATCTCCTTGATAAATTAATACCCGATATAAAGTAAAAATTTCATGTACTTTTATTGGACCATTGAGAAAATTAATTCAAAATCACAATTTTCATCAATTTGTGATATTTGAGTTCTCCTGTAAAAATTAAACGTATAACGCTCAATTGAAACCGATTATAAGAAAGATTCGTACACAGATTAACAATCACAAAAGGAGTCCAAATCATGAGACGTGAACAACATATCCGGCGCCTTGTTGACTACGCAAAACAAAGTCAACGCTGGGCCATCATTTTAGCAGTCGCTTCTTTCATCATCACCGGGACACTCATCCGGACGGTCGAACAATCTGAATATCTCTTGCTTGGTTTCGGTTTTCTCGGCGTCATTCCGTTGGCCATTCGCGAATGGAAACTTGGGTCAATCCGGGCCTCGTTCAACGACAATGCGACGTATCAGCGGCTCGTCCGGTTGCCGTTTTGGCTGACGTTAGGCGGATTGGTCATGCTGTACGCGCTTCTCGGATGGTACGATTCCGGCTCGGCGGGTCCGTCCTTCTTTATCTTGTTCGCAGCGCTCTGCATGGGGATGTTTGGCCTCCAGCGTGCCTTCGACCGGGTCATCTTGAAACTCGAGCCGGATTATATCACCGACCGCGAACTGCATCGCGAGCTGAAATGAAAAAACGAGGTCACCCGGCGCGGGGAGACCTCATTTTTGTGTTCACAAGTAGCGTTCGTTCATGACCCTCCCCCGAATCGGTTTGGCCGGTGATCCGTAGGCGACGACGTGGTTCGGGATGTCCTTGACGACCGTGGCACCGGCACCGATGACCGTGTCGTGTCCGATGTGGACGTTATGGATCACCGTCGCGCTCATACCGACGAACGTTCGGGCACCAACACGGACGTTGCCGCCGAGATGCGCGCCCGGGGCGATTGACGCGAACGGTTCGAGCACACAGTCGTGATCGACCGACGCCATCGTGTTGATGATACTGTGCGGGCCGATGACGGCGTTCGGATTGATGACGCCGCCGGCCATGACAGCCGTGCCTTCACCGAGAATCACGTTCTTGCCGATGACGGCGCTCGGATGGACGGCGTTGACGAATTCAAAGTCTGGTGTCCGTCCGCGGATGGCGCGCTCGAGTGACTCGCGCTGGACGTTGTCACCGATACCGATGATGCCTTTTTTGGCGACGACGTTGGAATGGACGAGACCGAGCACGGGGTACCCGGCGACAAATTTACCGATTAAGGCTGGGTTGTCGTCATAAATTCCTGCGATCCGGTAGAGTCCCATCAACTCAAGAATATCGATGATGACTTGTGCGTGACCGCCTGCACCAAAAATCACAATCCATTCCATGATTGGTCACCCCTTTTTTGCCGAAACCTGTCGAAAATATTGTTCTGTACGTTAGTTATTTCCGATTCCCTATATTTGAAACAAAATAAAAAGGAAGTTGCGAACATGATTTGATGTCAAAGCATATTCGAAGGGAAGAGGTGTGACTTCTTACAAATGAACTTGTTCCAAAAATTGAGAACTTTCGATTAACAATCTAAAAGCATTATCCACATTTCCGTTTTGTTGTTTGTCGGTCGGGCTAATTTCTTAAGATAATCCACTGATGGGAGGAGTGCTCGTCATGCCATTAAAACTGATGTATGTCACGAACCAGCCGAAGATTGCGCTGCTCGCCGAACAGAACGGGGTCGACTGGGTGTTCGTCGATTTAGAGCTGAATGGGAAAGAAGAACGTCAAGGTCATCTTGATACGGTCATCTCACGCCACGCGATTCGCGACGTGAGCCGGTTGCGTGCCGTTTTGAAGCATGCCGAGCTGCTCGTGCGCGTCAATCCGATTTTCCAAGCCTCTCGTTATGAAATCAATGAAGTTGTCAATCGCGGCGCGGACGTCGTCATGTTGCCGTACTATAAGACGGTCGACGAAGTCGCGACGTTCATCGAGCTCGTTGACAAGCGGGCCAAGGTCTGTCTGTTGTGTGAGACGAAGGAGGCCGTCGTCTGTATGCCGGACGTGCTCAAGTTGTCAGGCATCGATTATATCCATATCGGCTTGAACGACCTCCATTTGAGTTACGGTCAAAGTTTCCTATTTGAGCCGCTTGCTAATGGGACCGTCGAGGCAGTCACTCGTCAAATTCAAGCATCGGGCATCCCATACGGATTCGGCGGCATCGCACGCATCAGGGAAGGAAAGCTTCCAGCCGAGAAGGTGCTTGGGGAACACGTGAGGCTCGGTTCGTCGCTCGCCATCCTGTCGCGCAGTTTTTGTAATATTGGGGCAATCGGAAAATTTGATGCTAAACAGGCACAAATCTTCCAAGAAGGGGTATGGAAAATTAGAGCGTACGAGCAACAGCTCGAACACGCGACACCGGAGTGGCTGGAAATGAACAGGTTGAGCCTCGTCTCGACCGTGCATGCCGTCACGACGGAAATCCAGAACCAGAAGGGGATCTTGTCATGAATTTGCTGTCGACAGGAGTGCGGTTGACTCCTGAACAACTCGCAAAACTCGAACGACTCGGCTATTCGGTGACGACGCTCCGTGAAGAAGCGGACGTGACGGACGTCGACGTCTCCGAAGTCGAGGGCTTGATTTGTAACAATGTGTTCCAATATCGCAATATCAATGATTTCAAACGATTACGCTTCGTCCAAGCCGTCAGCGCCGGACTCGATCGTCTCCCGCTCGACGAGCTCGAGGAGCGAGACATCCGCATTTATAATGCCGGTGACACGTATGCCGTGCCGATGGCCGAATGGGTCGTTTGGCAACTGCTAGACTTCATGAAACATGGGGCGGCGTTTCGTGAGAAACAGGCAAACCGGCATTGGGAAAAGGAACGACGGTTACGCGAATTAACCGGGAAGACCGTGGCCTTGCTCGGACTCGGTCATGTCGGAGAGGCGGTCGCGACACGGCTCCGGGCGTTTGATATGAAAATCATCGGTGTCGGGCATCGTGAGAAACAGGTGCCGTTCGTCGACCGTTACGTGCTGATGGATGAGTTGCACGACGTCTTGGCGGA
The DNA here is from genome assembly GCF_018618135.1 of Exiguobacterium sp. s28. Taxonomy (NCBI): domain Bacteria; kingdom Bacillati; phylum Bacillota; class Bacilli; order Caryophanales; genus Exiguobacterium; species Exiguobacterium sp. s28. The sequence goes on from NZ_JACSLL010000006.1 coordinate 14,861, forward strand.
GAGCGATGTCGTCGTCGTCGCCTTGCCGCTCACCGATGACACGTATCATGTGATTGACGAAGGGGCGATTGCGTCGATGAAGGAAGACGCCGTCTTATTGAACGTTGCGCGCGGATCAATCATCGACGAGGAGGCGCTCATCGCCGCACTCGAGGAAGGTAAGTTTTTCGGGGTCGCCTTGGATGTTTTCGAGACGGAGCCACTACCATCCGATCACGCGCTCTATAACTTCGAATGGGTGTCGCTCACCCCACACAACTCGTACGTGTCGGATCGCGTGAATGAGCGACTGTTCGACAACATCTTCCACAACTTGCGACAAGAACAGTTACAGTAATTTGCAAAGCTGACCGAAGGGTCGGCTTTTTTTCGTTTTTTATACTTCACAAAAAGATTATCCACGGCTCATTCCGTTTGTGAGTTATCCAAAACAGCTTACGGGAACAACGAGGATAGACTCATACCTGTCCCATACATCATGAACCGACAACCTAGAAGGAGTGACCCACATGCCAAACCTTACCCCGCTCGTCAGTCTGGTCGTACCTATCTATAACACAAGCGCCTACTTGAGACAGTGTCTCGACAGTCTCGTCCATCAAACGTATCCCCATCTCGAAATCATTTGCATCGACGACGGCAGTACAGATCATAGTCTCGACATCGCCCTGACCTACGACAAAGATCCACGGGTTCGTGTCATGAGCCAGACGAATCGAGGATGCTCGTCTTGTCGAAATCGAGGTCTTCAATTGGCATCGGGCGAGTATATCATGTTCATCGACAGCGATGACTGGCTTGATTTAGATGCGATTCGATTATTGGTCGAGCACGCAGAGGCTGAGCGCGCCGATGCCGTCATGGGGACGTATGTCCGTGAATACAACGATCGTTCGCTCCCGAAACGAATTTTTGAAGCGGATTTTTTGTCGTATAACGCAGAAGAAACGAGACGTTACGTCCACCGCCGTCTGTTCGGACTCGTCGGTGAGGAACTCGCTCATCCTGAAACGGTGGATGCGCTCAATTCAAACTGCATCACGCTCTATCATCGTGACCTCATCAAAAAATTGTCATTTGGCGGTCCATACGGCACGTTCATCGATTTGTATTTTCAAATCCAGGCGTTGGAACATTGCCAACGCTTCATTTACATCGATTATCCAATCTATCATTACCGCAAAACCAATGCCGAGTCGGAGACGAGTGTATATAACGACGATCTCATCGCCTCACGCCTGCAGTTCTTTCATATTTTGATGCGCTACATCGAGACCCATCAGCTTGGAGAGGAGTACAATCACGCGCTCTATAATCGAATCGCCCTCAGTATGATTGGCATTGGCTTGAACGAGCTCACAGCACCGAAGTCACTCTTCGCCCAGGCCGAGTCACTGAAACGAGTGCTCCAACAAGAAGAGTATAAACGCGCCTACTCGCAGATGGATATGCATCATTTCGATATGAAATGGCGGACGTTCTTTCAGCTTTGTAAACATGAACAGACGGTCCCACTCGTCTTGATGCTGCGTGGTGTCGACTACTTCCGGAAACGTGTGTGAGGAGGAGAAACGATGAAACGAGTGCTCATGGTTGCCTCGGTCGTCTCCATGATCGAGAGCTTCAACCGAGACAACATCCGCATGCTGCAAGAGATGGGATATGAGGTGGACGTCGCCACGAACTTCGAGTGGGGCAGCATGTACTCACCTGAGAAAATCGCCCGCATCAAACAGGACCTAGAAGCAAATGGTGTCACGCTGTACCAAATCGATTTCGAGCGCGACATTAAGAAGATGAACGGCCACGTCCGGGCCTACCAACAGTTGAAGGCCGTGATGAAGGCGAACAGCTATCACTTCATCCACTGCCACTCGCCGATCGGCGGGGTCGTCGGACGACTCGTCGCACGGCAGACGCACACACCGTGCATGTACACGGCGCACGGGTTTCATTTCTTCAAAGGGAGCCCATCCCTCAACTGGATGCTGTATTATCCCGTCGAACGGACACTCGCCCGTCTGACCGACACGATCGTCACCATCAACGAGGAAGACTTCTCGCGGGCACAGACGTTCAAGACGTCGCACACGTTTCGAATCCCCGGGATTGGTGTCGACACGAAGAAAATCGAGGCGGTCACCATCGACCGTCCGCTCAAGCGCCGCGGACTTGGTATCGATAGCGACATCGACTTCGTCTTGTTGTCCGTCGGTGAGTTGAACGAGAACAAGAACCACGAGACGATCATCCGCGCCATCGCCTCGCTCAAGGAACCGACGCTCCGTTATTTGATCGCCGGGACGGGTGACAACAAGGAAAATCTCGAGCGGCTCATCCGTGAGCTCGGACTCGAGCGACAAGTCACTTTGCTTGGCTTCCGGGACGACATCATCGAAGTGATGAAGGCGTCGGACTGCTTCGTGTTCCCATCGAAGCGGGAAGGGCTCGGCATGGCCGCGCTAGAGGCGATGGCAGCGGGACTCCCGCTGATCACGTCGAACGTACATGGCATCAACGACTATTCAATCGACGGGGTGACCGGCTATAAATGTTCGCCGGAAGATGCTTCGGGATTCGCCCGGGCCATCCGGACGATGCAGCTCGACTTCGATTTGTCCCACCAGATGGGGCTCCATAACAGCGAATCGGTCAAGGCGTTCGACGTCGACCACTCCAAATCGGAGATGCGACGCATATACTCGCAATTTGTTCAAGATAAGCCGTCATGATAGTTCATGAAAAGATGGTAGCTATTTCTTTTCAATTTGCAATGAGCGTCGGGTAAGGAGTAAAGACAGAGAACGACCTCAAGATTACGACTTGATTCTTGTCTACGAAACTTTGTCTGAAGGAGGGCTTACATGTGAATAGTCAAACGATGTTACTTTCCGAAATATTCGGGGTGTTCAAGAAAAATATGTTGCTTCTGTTGATGATGATCCTCATTGGCGGAGGGGCAGCCTACTATTTAAGCCAATATGTGATTGAACCGACCTATGAAGCTTCGACACAGGTGTTGATTGTACCGAAGGAAGAGGCGGGTACGAATGTGGTCGATAGTGCACAAGTCTCGTCTTCACTATCCCTTGTGAACACGTACCGGGTCATCATGCGCAGTCCGGCTATCTTGAATGAAGTGCAGGAGAGAGTGGCACAAGCACCGGCGGATATCAGCGAGATCTTGCTCGTTGAAAGTGAGGAAGAATCGCAAGTCATCAACATCGTCGTCCAGCATGGCGATCCTGTCGTCGCTGCTGAAATCGCCAACGTCATCACGCGCGTGTTCGCCAGTGAGATTCCGGACTTGATGAACATCGACAATGTTCGCATCCTATCGGAAGCTGTCGTACCAGGCGAACCGATTGCTCCAAGTGTCGTCATGAACACCGGGATTGGACTGCTGGCAGGGTTTGTATTCGGAGGCGTGCTGGCCTTGATTCGTCATACGTTTGACAAACGGATTCATGATGAACGGGAGGCCGAACTGATTCTGTCCATGCCGGTCATCGGTTCAATCCCGGTCATTGAAAAGCGTGATATGAACCCGAAGGTAGTAAAACCAAAAGCTGAGGCTGGCAAAGAGCCGAAAGGAGAAGATCCGCATGTTCCACCTGTCAAAGAAACGAGACAAACATCGTGATTCCGGGCGTAGCCTCATCACGTTAGCCAATCCTAAATCCCCGATCGCCGAACAATATCGAACGATTCGGACGAATCTACAGTTCACGGCGCTCGGCGCGACCTTGCAGACGATTGTCGTCACATCGGCGTCATCGGGCGAAGGGAAATCGACGACGGCTTCGAACTTGGCCATCGTCTATGCCCAGCTCGGGAAACGAGTGTTGCTCATGGACTGTGACATGCGCAAGCCGACGGTCCATTTCACGTTCCAACTAGCGGGTCAAACGGGCCTATCCACCGTCCTCGCCAAACGGACGACGTTCGATCGTTCGGTTCAAATGACGAAAGTGCCGAAGCTGCATTTGTTGGCAGCGGGTCCAATCCCGCCGAACCCGTCGGAGCTGCTGGCATCGCCGATGATGAAGCAACTGTTGGATGAGGTGAAGGAAAAGTACGACTTGATTATCTTAGATGCGCCGCCGCTCATGCACGTGGCCGACAGCCGATTGCTGGCGAGTGAGACCGATGGGACAATCCTCGTCGTCGGGTGTGACAACTCAAATCGAGACCTCGTGTTAAAGGCGAAAGAACAGCTCGTCTTGTCTGGCGCCCATATGCTAGGGATTGTCATGAACAAGCGGGAACGAGGCGGCAAGGACGCCTACTACGCCTATACGTACGAGTAAGGAGGGAGAACCATGCGGATTTTACACATCAATGCCATCCATGATGAAAAAAGTACAGGACGAATCTGTAAAGAGATTTCGTCCGTAGCGCTTGCCCTTGGCCATGAGAGTGTCGTCGCTTATGCGACAGGGCCAGATACGGGAAGCGGGTTCCGCATCGGTTCATCCCTTGATCAAAAACGACATGCCTTCTTGTCCCGCTTGAGCGGGAAACAAGGCTATTTTTCAAAAGGGGCGACGGTTGAACTCATCGATTTTATCGAATCGTACAAGCCTGACGTCGTCCACTTGCATAATCTTCACTCCAATTACATCCATCTCGATACCTTGTTTAACTGGCTCCGTCACACTGACACGCCGACGGTATTGACGCTCCACGATTGTTGGTTTTACACCGGGAAGTGCACACATTATACACGGACCGGTTGTGAGCGTTGGCGTGATGGCTGCGGCAGCTGCCCGAGACTCAAATTAGATAATCCGAGTTGGGGTCTTGATCGGACTGCCGAGATGTGGCACGACAAACAACGCTGGTTCGAACGTATCCCGCGACTCGCCGTCATCGGCGTCTCCGATTGGATCACGATGGAGGCGCGATTCTCTCTCCTCGGTAATGCGAAAGTGATTCAGCGGATTCATAACTGGGTCGACCTCGATATTTTCTACCCTCGTGACACATCGGCGTTACGGGCGGCACTTGGATTCGAAAACCGTTTCATTCTATTAGGCGTCGCTAGTTCCTGGGACGATTCAAAAGGGTTGTCTGATTTCTTAAAAGTGGCACGAGCGTTGCCAGAAGCACGTTTGTTGCTCGTCGGAGACCTCCCCGACATCACGTTACCGGTGAATGTGATTCATATTCCTTCGACGAATCGTATCGAGGAGTTGGCTGATTATTATGCGCTCGCAGATGTATTTCTCAACTTATCGGTCGAAGAATCGTTCGGGAAAGTGACTGCGGAAGCGATGGCCTCGGGGACGCCGGTCGTTGTACTTGATGCGACAGCGAACCCAGAGCTGGTCCCCAGAACGTGTGGTGAAGTCGTAGCGCCCGACCGGATCGAGGACGTATTGGGCGCAATCGAAAAGATTCGACGACTCGGTAAGGAAGACTATGCGGATTCCTGCGTCGAACATGCACGTTCCTCCTTTTCAATGGAAGAGCGGGTCATGGATTATCTAAACGTTTATGAAAGCCTTGTTCACGATAAAAGGAGGAATCCAGAATGGAACGTCCACTCGTCTCAATCGTCATCCCCGTCTACAATGGAGCGGACTATCTAAAAGAAACGATCGAGAGCGCCCTTGCTCAAACGTATGAGCGAATCGAGGTGCTGGTGATCAATGACGGGTCGACCGATGGCGGGGCGACCGCTGAGATTGCTCGTAGCTTTGGGACTCGGATCAGATACTACGAAAAGTCAAACGGAGGAGTATCAACCGCGCTCAATCTAGGCATTGAGAAGATGCGAGGCGAGTGGTTCTCGTGGCTCAGCCATGACGACCTTTATTTACCGGAGAAGATTGAGGCACAAGTCCGGCAATTAGAGCGTCTCGGTCCTCAAGCCGCGACGACCGTCTTGTCGTGCGGGACCGGTTTTATCGATGAGACAGGGCGTTCGATTTATCGACCTCGGAAACGAGTGAGAGGATCGTTCACGAGCGAGGAGATGTTCGACCATTTACTGCTCGATTCCTGTCTGAGCGGCTGTGCCCTCCTCGTTCCACGACGAGCGCTCGAAGAAGTAGGCGGATTCCCGATGACATATCGATACATCCAAGACTGGATTTGCTGGATTGAGATCGCGCTCGCTGGCTATTCGTTCGTTGTCACGACTGACAAGCACGTATTGTCACGTGTTCACGCCAAGCAACAGACGAAACGAATCGCAGAGCTCGCTCCGCTAGAGACGGCCCGTTTCTTTGAACGGCTATTGATGCGTCTCAGCATTGAGGCCGAGCCGTCCCGCCGTCATATCCGTACATCGTTTCAGGCGCTCTATCGTTCGACCGATCGTGGGACGCAAGAGGACCTATTTGCTCGGTTCCATGGGGATGCCTATTTGACGAAACTGGAGCAGTTTCGTTGGCGCGTGTGGTCGACACTTTATCATCATCTCGTCACGACTTACCGTGGGGTCGTGAACTTTCGTTATCGCTAAGAGGAGAAAGGAGGAAATCGTATGGTGATCTATCTGTTGAATATGATTTTGCTCATCGCCTGGGCGTTCCTCCTTTTACGCGATGAAGGAATCCGTCACGGCAAAGCACTGTTTGTCGGCTTGGCGACGTTCCAATGGATTGTGCTATCCGGATTTCGCCATATGAGCATCGGTGCGGACACGCTACAGTACAAATGGATGTACGATCAGACGAAAACAATTTCGTGGAGTCGGCTCGGAGAGAACTTTGTTCAAATCTTATTTGGAGACGCGGATGGCCGGGATCCTGGATACTATATCTTTCAAAAGATGACACAACTCATGACGGACAACTACCAATGGTACTTGGTAATCGTCGCCGTCTTGTTCCTCGTCCCATTCGGTATTTGGATTTACCGTAATTCCATGGAGCCGCTTCTCAGCTTTATCATCTTCTCGACTTTATTTTATGCTTTCTTTGCCATCACCGGCATCCGTCAAACGCTTGCGACGGCAATCGCCGTATTGATTGGCTATCATTTCATCCAGCAGCGTCGATTTTGGCCCTTCCTTGGTGTAGTCCTCGTGGCTGCCACAATCCATAAATCGGCTCTCGTGTTCATTCCGTTTTATTTTCTAGCCACGAAGACGATTACGACGCGCTATGTATTGTTTATGGGTGCACTCATTCCGTTCCTCTTCGTCTTCCGTGTCCAACTGTTTGAATTTTTCCGAACAATCAGTGGGTATGCAGAGTATGAATATTATACCGGGGCTGGGACGGGAAACTTCTCATTCATGTTGCTCGTCATCACGATAGTTTCCCTGTGGCGCCGCGAACAAATGATTGCTGCCAATCCAAAAGTGACCCATTACTTGAATGCATTATTGATTGCTCTTTGCTTTCTTCCCCTTACGTTCATCCATCCATCGATGATGCGGGTCGTCCAATATTTTTCTATCTTCATCATGTTATTGATTCCTGAATTAATCCGATCGTTTGAGCGGCGGGAGCGACTATTAGTCTACTATACAGCGCTCACGATGCTTCTCCTCTTATTTGTCCGTTATGAACAAGCGTACTTGTTCTTTTGGCAACACAAATGAGAGAGATATATGTTGGAGAGTTTGATGACTTCATACGTGCGGCCGATTTGAGTGGACGCGGTGTCGAGATGGTACAGAGTGTTTCGACAAATTGCCGGGACATCCTAACCAGGGTGTCTTTTCCATTAAAAGGGCAAGGAAGAATCAAACATCTTTCAAAAAGATGATACACATATCCTTCCTATTTTCAAACGAGTCGGGTATCAACGTAGTATCATCCTTAGTTATGTAAGACCAATTCGATGCCAACACCTTAGCCGCTCAAAGACATCATGAAAAAGGAGAGAATTGGCCATGTTCAAAGATAAAACGTTACTCATCACAGGTGGAACCGGCTCATTCGGTAATGCGGTCATGCAACGGTTCCTGAAAACGGATATTAAAGAAATTCGAATTTTTTCCCGAGATGAGAAAAAGCAGGACGATATGCGCAAGCTGTATCACGATGACAAATTGAAATTCTATATCGGCGACGTGCGTGATATCAATAGCGTCCGGAACGCCATGTACGGCGTAGATTATGTATTTCATGCGGCAGCGCTCAAGCAAGTCCCGTCTTGCGAATTCTTCCCTCTCGAGGCGGTAAAGACGAACGTCCTTGGTACCGACAACGTGCTCAATGCGGCGATTGAACAGAACGTGAAGAAAGTGATTTGTCTATCGACCGATAAAGCTGCTTATCCGATCAATGCGATGGGCATCTCCAAAGCGATGATGGAAAAAGTGTTCGTCGCCAAAGCGAAAGCAGTGGCACCGAACCAGACGCTCATCTGTGGGACACGTTACGGTAACGTGATGGCCTCTCGAGGTTCGGTCATCCCACTCTTCGTTGAGCAAATAAAACGAGGAGAGCCGCTCACTGTGACCGACCCGTTCATGACCCGGTTTTTGATGAGTTTAGAAGATGCGGTCGAGCTCGTCGTCTTCGCATTTAATCATTCGCACGCCGGCGATATCATGGTCCAAAAATCACCTGCGTCGACAATCGGTGTCCTAGCTCAGGCGTTGCTCGAACTCTTTCACGCGACGAACCCAATTAAAGTGATTGGGACACGACACGGGGAAAAATCCTACGAGACGCTGTTGACACGGGAGGAGAACGTCGTGGCGGAAGATATGGGTGGGTTTTACCGGGTTCCGGCCGACACGCGTGATTTGAACTACGATAAGTATTTCAATGAAGGTAGCAAACAATTAACGGTCGAAGGCGAGTATAACTCAGCGAACACGGAGCAACTGAACGTCGAACAAGTGAAACAGTTGCTACTCACGCTCCCTTATATCCAAGAAGAACTTGCGAGCTGGGTAAAAGTGTCATGAACATCTTGATTACAGGAGCGAATGGATTTGTGGGAAGAAACTTAGTGGCGACGCTCGAAGGGAAAGGTCACGAATTGCTGCTCTGCACGAAAGACACGGCGATGGAGACGTTCGAAACCTATTGCGAGCGGACAGACTTCGTGTATCACCTGGCGGGTGTCAATCGAACCAATCGAGAAACCGATTTTATAGAAGGAAATGTCGGGTTCACGGAGCATCTGATTGACACGTTGACGAAACAAGGGAATCTTGCGCCAATCATGTTCGCTTCTTCTGTCCAAGCCGAGCTTGATAATCCCTACGGACGCAGCAAACGCTTAGCGGAGGAACTACTCATGCGTGAGCAGTTGACGAACGGTCGGCGTGTCTACTTGTATCGGTTTCCAAACTTGTTTGGAAAGTGGGGTCAGCCGAATTATAACAGCGTCGTCGCCACGTTTTGTTATCGAGTGGCACGAGGGTTGCCGCTTGATATTCATGAGCCGGACCGCATGATGGAGCTGGCCTATATCGATGATGTGATTGCTTCGCTTCTCGAACTGATTGACACACCTAGCGAGCAAGAAAATTATTTCCGAGAAGTTCCGACGCACCCGGCCGTGTCACTCGGACAGATTGCGGAGTTGCTCGTATCGTTTCGAAATAGTCGCAAGACACTTGCCGTTCCTATGCTTCATGATTCCTTCACGAAACGATTGTATAGTACGTATCTCAGTTATTTACCTGTCGACGATTTTGCCTACGACTTGACGATACATGAGGATAATCGAGGGTCATTCACCGAATTTCTTCGAACACCAGACCGTGGACAAGTGTCGATCAACGTTGCCAAGCCTGGAATCACGAAAGGTAATCACTGGCATCATACGAAAAACGAGAAATTTTTAGTCGTCAGTGGGGACGCGATCATTCGGTTTCGAAAGATTGGGGAGGACGACGTGATCAGTTACCACGTTAGCGGAGAGATGATGCGCGTCGTCGACATCCCAGTTGGTTACACGCACCACATTGAGAATGTCGGCACGACAGACCTCGTGACGGTCATGTGGGTAAATGAAGCTTTCGATCCAGCTAACCCGGATACAATTTTCCAGGAGGTGCAACATGAAACGTTTGAAAGTGATGACTATCGTCGGGACGCGTCCAGAAATCATAAGATTATCAGCCGTCATCCACAAACTTGAGCAGTCTGAAGCGATTGAGCACGTGCTCGTTCATACGGGACAAAATTATGACTATGAGTTAAACGAAGTGTTCTTCGATGACTTTAATCTTCGGAAACCGGATCATTTTTTGAACGCTGCCATCGGGACGCCAATCGAGACGATTGGCAATATCCTCATCCGTATCGATCCCGTCCTTGAAACCGAACGTCCCGACGCCGTGTTAATCCTCGGAGATACGAACTCCTGCCTCTGCGCCGTCGCCGCGAAGCGTCGGAAAATCCCGATTTTTCATATGGAGGCGGGGAATCGATGTTTCGATCAGCGCGTCCCAGAGGAAATCAACCGGAAAATCGTTGACCATACGGCCGATATAAATTTGACGTACAGCGATATTGCCCGGGAGTACTTGTTACGGGAAGGGTTGCCGGCGGAACGAATCATCAAAACGGGCAGTCCGATGTATGAGGTGCTCGCCTCTAAACGAGAAGCGATTGAACGTTCCGATGTCTTGAAACGGCTCGATTTGAAGCATGACCAGTATTTTCTTGTCTCGGCCCATCGAGAAGAAAACATTAATACGGACACAAACTTTTTAGCGCTCGTCGATAGTTTAAACGCGATTGCGACCCAATACGATCTGCCAGTTATCATCAGTACACATCCGCGAACGATGAAGCGAATCGAAGAGCTAGGCATCGAGTTCCACCCACACATTCGTTTGCTAAAACCACTCGGCTTTATCGATTACAATCATTTGCAACTTCATGCGAAAGCAGTATTGAGTGATAGCGGGACAATCAGTGAGGAGTCGTCAATCCTCGGATTGCGGGGGCTCAACATTCGTGAGACACATGAACGTCCAGAAGCGATGGAAGAGGCAGCCGTCCCTATGGTCGGTCTTCAGAAAGAGCGCATCTTACAAGGTCTCCTCGTAGTTATGGAGCAGACGCAACCTCGCCTCGTGAGTGATTACAGTATGTCAAACGTGTCCGACAAAGTGGTGCGCATCCTTTTATCCTACACGGACTACGTCCGGCGAGAAGTATGGAAGGGAGCGAGCGACCCACGACAATCAGTTAACCATCAACCACACAACGTCACTCATCGTACACTGTAAAGTCACTCAGGAGGTGTCTCATGTTACACATCGCTGATCTCCAATCGACCGTCCTTCCCACGTCTCCACCTTATCCTGTACCGAAGCTCGTTCCGAGAGTGGTACCGGTCACAAAATCGGTCCTGCCGTCGTTCGAGGAGTATATAGCTGAAATACAAGCCTTGTGGGAGACGCGTTGGTTAACGAACAACGGGTCAAAACATCAACAACTCGAACGTTCCCTTGAAGACTATTTGAAGGTAGAGAACGTGGCGCTGTTCACGAACGGGCACTTGGCGCTCGAGACTGCGATTGAAGTGCTTGGACTGACAGGTGAGGTCATCACCACGCCGTTCACGTTCGCTTCGACAAGCCACGCGCTGATTCGTAAAGGATTGACACCAGTATATGGCGATATCCGGGCAGACAATTATACACTCGACGCGACGAAACTCGAACGTTTGATTACGACGAAAACTTCGGCTATCCTCCCGGTCCATGTGTACGGGAATGTTTGTGACGTCGAGGCGATTGAGGAAATCGCGAAACGATACGGATTGAAAGTCATTTACGATGCGGCCCATTCGTTCGGAGTGACCGTGAACGGTCGAGGGATCGGGACATATGGAGATGTTTCTATGTTCAGTTTTCATGCGACAAAAGTGTTCCATACGATTGAAGGGGGTGCCTTGACGTTCAATGACCCTCAGTTGAAAGAACGGTTCAACCGTATGAAGAATTTTGGGATTGTTGGACCCGAAACGGTGAAAGAACCGGGAGGGAACGCCAAGATGAACGAATTTCAAGCGGCGATGGGCATCTGCAACTTACGTCATATCGATGAGCTGCTCGAACTTCGGGGCCGAGTGCGCGCTTCGTACGACCGACGTTTGGGAAAGGTCGAAGGTATCCGTTTATTGTCTCCACAACCAGGCGTCCAGACGAACCATTCCTATTATCCAATTGTGTTCACAAACAAAGTGAATCGACGTGATGAGGTACATGACATGCTTGAACGAGAAGGGATTTACAGCCGTAAATATTTCTATCCGCTCGTGACAGATTATGACTGGAACTTGAACCGTTTCGCGAGCCGAAGAACACCGACCGCCCAATGTATTGCCGACCGTGTTTTGACGCTCCCGCTCTATCCAGAACTAAGTGAAGAAGACGTTGCACGCATATGCAAAGTTGTTCAGAAAGGAGTGATGACATGAAAGGGATTATTTTAGCGGGTGGGAACGGAACACGTCTCTATCCGATGACGAAAGCCGTCTCGAAACAACTGTTGCCGGTTTATGACAAGCCACTCATTTACTATCCGATGTCGGTCCTCATGTTGGCAGGGATTCGAGATATCTTGTTAATCTCGACACCGAAAGACATCGGCGGGTATGAACGATTGTTTGGAGACGGCCACCAGATCGGGATCCGTATCACATACAAAGTACAAGCTAAACCGGTCGGTCTGGCGGACTCTTTCATTCTCGGCTCCGATTTCATCGGTGACGATTCGGTCTGTCTGATTTTAGGGGATAACGTGTTCTACGGACCCGACTTGACTCGTTTCTTGCATCAAGCGCAGCAAAAGGAACGAGGGGCCACAATTTTTGGCTATCCGGTAAAGGACGCCCGTGCCTTCGGCGTCGTGGAATTCGACAATCAGCATCAAGTCGTCTCGATTGAAGAAAAACCCGATGTCCCAAAATCGAACTATGCGGTACCAGGCTTATATTTTTACGACAATCAAGTCGTAAAGTTCGCCAAAGAAGTAAAACCGTCTTCGCGCGGCGAACTTGAAATTACATCCATCAATAATATGTATCTCGAGCGGGGCGAGTTGAACGTCGTCTTGTTCGGTCGTGGTATGGCGTGGCTCGACACAGGGACACCTGAAGGCATGATTAAAGCTTCGATTTTCGTGCAAACGGTTCAAGAGCGTCAAGGGTATTACATCGCTTGCTTAGAAGAAATTGCTTGGCGTCGCGGATTCATCTCCCGAGACGAACTACACGATATTGGATCAACATTAAAAATGACCGATTACGGACAGTATCTCTTATCACTCGCTAAGGAAGGTGGTGAAGTAGATGCGAACGATCCTCGTGACTGGCGGAGCCGGGTTCATCGGTTCAAATTTCATAAGGCAATTTCGGGAAAAACATCCCACGTACCGAATTCTTAATGTGGATTCGCTCACGTATGCCGGAAACTTAGAAAATTTAGAGCTGATGCAAACAGATGCGCTATATCATTTCCATAAAGTCGATATTCGGGACCGAGAAGCCGTCCGTCAACTTTTTGACATGTACGAGGTGGATGAAATCGTTCATTTCGCTGCCGAGTCTCACGTTGATCGGAGCATCACTGAACCGGAAGTGTTTCTCACGACGAATGTGCTTGGGACACAAGTGTTGCTCGATACAGCGATGCGGCAATGGAAACTTGAGCCGAACGATAAACATAGCCGACGTTATCGGGAAGGGGTCTGTTTCGTACACGTCTCGACCGATGAGGTATACGGTTCACTTGGTTCGGATGGATACTTCACAGAAGAATCTCCCCTGGCCCCGAATAGTCCTTACGCCGCTTCAAAAGCAAGTGCTGACTTACTCGTGAGAGCGTACCATGAGACGTTTGGTCTACCGGTCAAGACGACGCGTTGCAGCAATAACTACGGCCCTTATCAATTTCCAGAAAAACTGATTCCACTCATGATTTACAACTGTCTGGCCGAGAAAAAACTCCCGATTTACGGGGACGGCCAGCAAGTCCGTGACTGGCTTCATGTTAGTGATCATTGCGAGGCAATCGATCTCGTCCGTAGCTCGGGCACATTCGGAGGAGTGTACAACATTGGCGGCCATAATGAAAAGACGAATTTGGAACTTGTGAAGCTCATCCTCCACAAACTTGGCCGACCCGAAGCGCTGATCCAATTGGTCCAAGACCGTCCGGGGCACGACCGACGTTACGCCATCGATGCCAGTAAAATAGAGCGGGAGCTCGGATGGACGCCTCGCTATCGCTTCGAATTCGGAATCGAAGAGACGATTGATTGGTATTTGGCCCATTCGGATTGGGTCGAACATATCGTGACCGGTGCTTATCAAACGTATTATCACGACATGTATTCATCCGTTGAATAGGAGGGAATCTCATGTATGCGCGATATGTGAAGTATCCGCAAGATGTGCTGATCGCAAGTGTGACGTTATTGTTGCTCAGTCCGTTGCTTTTAGGAATTGCGGTTCTCGTACGAATCAACTTAGGTCCTTCCGTCTTGTTTCGGCAAGCTCGGCCTGGAAAAGACGGGGTCATCTTTTATCTGTATAAATTTCGTACGATGACAGATGAACGTGATGAGGCTGGTCGTCTGCTCCCTGATGAACTACGTCTGACCCGTTTCGGAAAACTGCTCCGCTCGCTCAGCCTCGATGAGTTACCGAGTCTCCTTAATATCATTAAAGGCGAGATGGCACTCGTCGGACCTCGGCCACTCCTTGTCGAATACTTACCTCTCTATGACGACGTTCAACGGCGACGTCACGACGTACGACCAGGATTGACGGGACTGGCCCAAGTGAGTGGACGGAACCGTCTGTCCTGGACAGAACGTTTTGCGCTCGATGTAGCGTATGTTGACCGTGTCACGTGGCGCGGGGACTGGACCATTATTTGGCGAACGATTGGGAAAGTGTTGCGACGAGACGGTATCACTTCGGCGACTGCTGTCACCATGGAACCGTTTCAAGGCAATCCAACATCGATGCTTCGTAAGAAACAAAGAAGTTACTGACAAGCTTTAAGCAAGGGACCATCGTTTCATTCTGCTTCTCTCTGAACCGGTTGAACAAGAAATCAACAGGTATGATTTTAGCGATCGAAACATCTGAGGACATCTGAATTCAGTGCAAGGAAACGAGGTGAGTCAAACATGTCGGCACATGACGATTTCGATGAGGTGGCGAGTACTCGCAAAATCAAGTATGGCGCGGCCATGTCGTATGCGACGATTTTCTTTAGTATCCTCTCGGGTTTGATTTATACGCCGTGGATGATTAGTGAGATTGGCCAAGCCAACTACGGCCTATACATGCTCACGCTCTCACTCGTCAGTATGTTTGCGATGGATTTCGGTCTCGATGCTGCGGTGTCACGATTTTTGAGTAAATTTATGTCGGAAGGAGACAAAGATCAGGCGGCCCGATTTCTAGGTGTTGCTTACAAGCTATTCGCAGTGATTGCGTTCACGCTCTTCGTAATTTTATCGATTGTCTACTTTTTGATTGATACGATTTACGGGGGACTTACGGCAGATGAGCTCGATAAGCTTCGTATCCTATATGTGATCGCTGGCTTCTACATTGTCGTCTCGTTTCCACTGAAGCCGTTCTCGGGGATTCTCGTGTCTCACGAGTTATTTATCCAAGCGAACTTCTTACAATTGCTAGAGAAAGTGTTCACCGTTCTACTTATGGTCATCGCCCTATTGTTCGGATACGGCTTGTATGCGCTTGTCATCGTTCATGCGTTCGTAGGAAGTTTCATTTTGTTCATCGAATACATGATTATACGAAAACGAACAGCGATGCGACCGCAATTCCGGGGTCATGACAAGGCGATTTACAAGGAGATTTTCTCGTTCACTTCGTGGAGTACGGTCACACTCGTCGCGCAACGTTTCGTATTGAACATTACCCCGAGTCTGCTCGGGATTTTGGCTGGCAGCGCCTCGATTGCCTTATTCTCGGTCGGGATGGTGATTGAAGGGTATGTCTGGACGATTGCCTCTTCGCTAGGGTTCTTATTTTTACCGAAAGTGAGTCGGCTGTTGTCGCGAGACGAACGAGGCGAAATCGGGGTGTTGTTCGTTCGCATCGGACGCATCCAACTGTTCATCGTGGGGTTGATCGTCAGCACGTTTTTCATTCTAGGAAAAGAGTTTATGGGATTATGGGTCGGCAACGAATTTCACGACTCATACTATATCGCCCTGCTGTTGATTGCTCCGAGCTTGATCACGTTGACGCAAGACATAGGTAACACGACGCTGATTGCTGAGAACAAAGTAAAATACCGTTCATATGCCTCAATCATTGTCGCTGCCATCAGTATGACGTTATCACCGTTGCTCATACCGATATATGGTCCGATTGGTGCGGCCATGGCGATTTGTATCGGCAATACGGTCGGGCTTGTCTTCTATATGAACGTGATCTATCAACGAGTCCTCGGATTAGATGTCGTTGATTTTTTCAAACGCTGTCACGTCAAGTTGCTCCCTGGAATCGTGATGTACACAGTCTTCGGCTGGGGCATCCACCAGCTATTCCCGGCCACGAACTTGCTCGAACTCGCCTTGAAGGGTTTCGTGTTGATGCTCGTCTATATGCTCATCATGTGGGGAATCGGGTTTGACCCGAGTGAAAAGCGATTGGTTCGACAAACGTTCACTCAAGTCAAAATCTATATTTTGTCCATTCGCCACACATTTTAACTCGTATGGGTGGAATTCAAATGTCACATCGCTGAGGTGTGCTAATCAAAGGAGGAGAATGGCATGGTCATGGTCAGTATCAATTGCATCACGTACAATCACGAGTCGTATATCGCCAAAGCGATTGAAGGCTTTTTGATGCAAGAGACGAATTTCGAAGTGGAGATATTGATTCACGAGGATGCGTCGACGGATCGCACAGCGGATATTGTTCGAAGTTATGAGACAAAGTATCCCGATAAAATCCGTGTGATCTATCAGACGGAAAATCAATATTCCAAAGGTGTGTTCGTTAACCTGTTAAATGACGAAAGGGCACGCGGTAAATACATTGCACTCTGTGACGGAGATGACTACTGGACGGACCCGAAAAAATTACAAAAGCAAGTCGACTATATGGAGTCCCATCCAGAGTGTACGCTTTGTTTTCATGACTCAAACGTAGAAACGGACGGCATCCTACATACCGACTGGCGTGTCGTCCCTTGGATGCCTGAAAACAGAAAATACGCGTCCCTCCAACCGAGGACCTATCACGCGGGAGAGCTCCAATTGCTCGGATTCATCCCGACGATGTCGATGTTATACCGCAATGGATCGACATCGACTATCACAGACTGGTTGAGTGAGACACCTGCATTTGATGGGGCCATTAAACTCCACGTCGCAAGTCAAGGTTATGCCTACTATATTCCAGAAGTGATGAGCGTGTACCGCTACGGTGTGGCCGGCTCTGTCACGACGATTTGGAATGAGACAGATCGGGCTCGAGGAATCGAACGAATCGAGGCGTTCCTACAGTTTCTCGACGAGTTCGACGCGTACACGGGCAAAAGATTTCATCAGGAGATGGAGGTGTCCCGCATCTCATTCGAAGTGGGACTACATCGTCTCAGACGAGACTACGATGCATTAAAATCGCCCCGTTATGATCGGTACCTCGAACGTTTCGTCGGCAGAGAACGAATACGACCTTACATGATGGTACGGCATCCCATTTTGACGGAATGGTTAATTCGAGCCCGGGAGCTAACAATAAACTAAAGGCAGGTGGCAAAATTGAAGTTGGCAATTATGCAACCCTATTACTTCCCCTATCTGGGTTACTTTCAACTGATGGGTGCCGTGGATAAATTTGTGATATTTGACGATGTTCAGTTCATTAAGAAAGGGTGGATTCATCGAAATCGGATTTTACTTGAAGGACATACCAAACCAATTCATATAAAAATCGATCACATGACGCAGCATCGTCACATCCGCGAACATGCCCGGATTCTCGATTCGGTACATGATCGCTACCAACTAAGATTGTTGCGTCATGCGTATCAACATGCCCCATTTTATGCGGACGTCATGCCAATGCTTGAGCGCATCATGCAGGATGAGGAACAGAACGTCGCCGTTTATCTTGAGACATTATTGACCGAGATTCGTGACTACGTAGGTCTACAAACCGAATTTTTGGTCTCTTCATCGCTTGACTACGATCGGTCATTAAAGTGTGAGAGTTTGGTCATTGAGATGTGTCGACACTTGCATGCGGGACATTACATTAACGCGATTGGCGGTCAATCGCTCTACCATAAAGAAACGTTCGCTGGTGCGGGTGTACCCCTAAATTTTATTAAAATGGAGCCTGTCGAATATCGTCAATTCAATAACCCATTCGTTCCTGACTTATCGATGATTGACGTCCTTATGTTCAATTCGAAGGCGAAAGTTCGTGAACTTCTTAACGCGTACACGCTCGTATGAAAGTTGTAGACAAGTGTAAGCGAAAAATTAAAAAGCTTCTGCGGGGAAAGGGAGAAATCTATGAAAACGATCAACACGTCATTTGAATGGATCAATCGCCGCCTCTTATTCAGTCCTGAACGCGATGCGGCACTTGACTGGATGGACGCATTCGCGCAAGGACCATGTGTTCTCGAACGCGACACGTATTTGCGCATCTACTTCAGCTGTCGACCAAAGCCGGTCGACGGACGCTACGTCAGTTACAGCGGCTATGTCGACGTCGACAAGGACGATTTCTCCATCCTCCGAGTGAGCGAGCGACCAGTGCTTGAGCTCGGTGAACGCGGGACGTTCGACGAGTTCGGCATCTATCCGTTCACGGTGATTGATGTCGGTGACGAGGTGCACGCCTATTACGGGGGGTGGACGCGCACCGTGTCGGTCCCGTTCAACGTCAACATCGGCAAAGCAATCAGCCAGGACGGGGGCAAGACGTTCGAACGCGTCGGGACGGGACCGATTCTGTCGTACACGCTCGATGAACCGTTCATTTTGAGCGGTCCGAAAATTCGACGTTTCGGTGACACGTGGTACTTGTTCTATATCGCCGGGCGCGAATGGATCATGGACGGGGACCGACCAGAGCCGGTGTATAAGATTCGGCTCGCTACGTCAACAGATGGCGTGACCTGGACGAAACAGCACCGCGACTTGATTGACAGCGTGCTTCCCGACGAGGCGCAGGCAAGCCCGGACGTGTTTTATGAGGACGGGCGCTACCATATGTTTTTCTGTTATCGGGAGGCGACCGATTATCGGAAGAACCCGGAACGGACGTATCGTCTCGGTTACGCATCGTCGCCGGACCTCCTTCATTGGACCCGGGACGATACAGTCATGAAGTTCACGCGAGCGGAAACGGGATTCGACGATGAGATGGTCGCCTATCCGCACACGTTCACGCTGAACGGGAAACGTTATTTGCTCTATCTCGGCAATGAGGTCGGGCGGGCCGGGTTCGGCATCGCCGAACGGAAGGAGGAGACGACATGAGATGGAAGAAGCTCGGACACATCTTCGACCCTAAACCGTATGGTTTCTTCGGGGACTACTCGGCGTTCGCCCAGTCCCCGCAGGCGCTCGTCTTCGACGATTTCGTCCGCATCTATTTCTCGACGCGGGAACCAGACGGAGACATGTTCAAGAGCCACATCCGCTACGTCGACATGACGCACACGTTCGACGTGATTCGCGTCTCGACCGAACCCGTCATCCCGCTCGGCAAGCTCGGCACGTTTGATGAGGACGGCATCTTCCCGTTCCATGTCACTCGAACGAACGATGCTTTGTACGGCTTCACGAGCGGATGGAGCCGACGCCAGTCGGTATCAGTCGAGACAGGGATCGGGTTGTCGGTCAGCCACGATAATGGTGTCACGTTCGAACGGCTCGGTGACGGACCGATTCTGTCGGCAAGTGTGGACGAACCGTTCCTCGTCGGGGATCCGTTCGTCGTCACCCGCGAACAACAATATATGTATTACATTTACGGGACGACGTGGCGGGAAGGCCCGGACGGCGTGGCGGAGCGGACATATAAAATCGCCCTCGCCACATCCGAGGACGGGCAGACGTTCACGCGCCATGGTCGTGTCGTACCAGACGCCATCCGAAACGAGAGCCAGGCACTTCCGACAGTGTTCGAGACGGACGGACGCTATCACATGGTGTTCTGCTTCCGAGACACGTTCGGCTTCCGGACCGACCCGGCGCGCGGCTATCGACTCGGGTATGCCTACTCGGACGACCTCGTCGATTGGACGCGGGATGACGCGGCGCTCGGGTTCGAGCGGAGCGTAAATGGCTGGGACGCCGACATGGAATGTTATCCGCACGTGTTCGAGATGAAAGGACGTCATTACCTTCTCTATAATGGAAACGCGTTCGGACGGGACGGGTTCGGCGTCGCCGTGTTGGAGGACGTATGATCACGCTCGGTCGCGGGTCGGTCGAAGACTACGTGGCCCATCTCAAGGCGTGTGACGGCTTGTTCCCGACGAAACTGTCTGACCGGGTCGACTTGTTTGACTACGCTTCGAAGCTTCAACACAGGGCGACGTCATTCGAATTGTGGGAAGATGGACGGCTCGTAGGATTGCTCTCGGCTTACATGGACACGGACATCGTATTCATTAGTCATATTTGCGTACTGCCGGAGGCCCCGCCAAGGAGCGGACACACATTGCTCGAGGTGCTGTTTAAAGAAGTAAGACGGATTGGTAAGCGGAGGATTCGCTTGAACGTAGAGGCGACGAACGAGCGGGCGGTTGCATTTTACGTCCGGCACGGATTCGTGGACGTCGGTCAAAAGAACGAATTTGTCGTGATGGAGCGATTCTGACTAAAGTCGGGGCGCTTCTTTTTCATTAGCTCAGGCAATCTTCATCAGAACGTCACTCGAGTCTGTCAGGCAGACGTGTTATAACTATATATGTGAATTATTGAACAAATGGAGGTTTATACATGAAACGATTTCTATTCTTGCTCATAGGTTTGATTGTCATCCTCGCAGCCTGTAGCCAAAGCGAGGCCGTCGACACGACGAAACTGTACACATACACGAAGTACGAGCTACCGCTCGAGGATAAAGTCGCGCTCGGGGAAGGCGAGCACGAGATCGTGTTCGTCTTCGACTACAGTTGTCCGTGGTGCAAGAAGTGGATGGAAGAGGTACTACCGGAGATCGAGGAGCGCTGGATTGACAAGGGTGAGGCGACGTTCAAAGGACAGCCACTCGTCTTGTTGAACGAACAGTCGCAACTGCTCGCGAACGTGGATTATAACGTGGAACGGCTCATCCCGGACCGCTACTATGAAGTGCAGCGCGCCATCGGACACGACTCGGGGTCGGACGGCTTCGGGACGGAAGCCCATGTCCAAAAAATCGCCTCTGAGTTCAACCTGAATGTGGACGAACTGCTTGAGAACCACGTCGATATCGGCATCCAGAACTCACGGCTGTTCACGCGCGACTTTGGTGTCAAGTACGTGCCGACGGTGTATGTCGACGGTATCCAGCTCGTGGACGCGTTCAGTTTGGAGGAAATGGAACACATCATGAACGGCACCATCGAAGCGGGCGACGAAGTCGAGGTACCGGAAGACTAAAAATAACCCCTCGTCAGTGACGAGGGGGTGCATCATCAATTCTCGAAATACGGTTTGACGAACAGCTCGAACAGTTCGGCATCGAGCAAGTACCGGTTCGAATAGAACGGGTCGTTGTCCGGCGTGATCGGATTTGGGCTCAAGATGAACGCCTGTTCGAAGCCGAGGTCTTGCACCGTCTCGGTCACGGCGTCGCTCGTGTTGCCGAACGGATAGGCGATCGTCGTGACGCGCGTCCCGAGATTCTTCTCGATGGCGGCGACACTTGTCTCCAAATCTTGCCGGAGCTCGTCTTGCATATCTTCCGGCAAGAACACGGCGCCTCCGTCTTTGACATAATGCATGTCATGCGTATGTGTCCCGAAGTCGGCGAGTCCGCTCGCCTGCATGTCCTTCAATTCGGTCCACGGGGCGAGGTCCAAGTTTTGGAACGCCTCGCCGACGTGACCGGTGATGATGAACAGCGTGAACGGGATTTGCTTGGCTTGTAAAATCGGGAACGCGTTCTCGTAGACGGTATGGTCGACATCATCGAACGAGATCCACACGCATTTGTCCGGAATCGGCTCACCGGCGCGATAGCCGAGCAAGTCGTCCTGTGTCGCGAAGTGAACGCCTTCCTCTTGGAGCCACGTCATCTGCTGTTCGAACTCGTCGGCGTAGACGTTATAGCGGACAAGTTCGGACGAGCCGGTCACGTTCTCGACGAGCTTGTTCCACGTGTTCGGTCGTTTGACCCGGTGATAGTTGAGCCCGAGACAGACGTCCTCGGTCGGGAGGAGCGCCGCATCGGGCACGTCCTCATGTGTCGTCGAGGACACGTCGTACACTTTCCAAGCGATGCCCCCAATCAATAGGAGCGCGAATATCCATTTGAAGTAGCGCATCATTTCAACTCTTTCACTGGATTTTCGGTGAACACGATGACCTTATCCGATTGAAGTCGAGCGATATCTTCCGGTTCCATCAAGTCGAGCTTGAGCCAATCGTCGAGCGTCGTGTCTGTCGGCATCTGGCGGCGGTTGAGCGGGCCGTACTTGCGCTTGTTGTACGTCCGCCAAAGGAAGAGCAATAGGGCGGCGACGAACGACGAGACGAGTCCGAAGTAGAGCAGTTCGCGGATGTCGGCGTTCGTGACGTTCATCGCGGTCTTGAGGACGGCGATATAACGGTCGTTCACGTCGACGACGGCGCTCAAGAAGAACCACGTGACGATGAACGTGTAGAACCAGAACACGACCGTGAGCAACAGCTCGATCCCTTTGCGGAACACGTTCTGTTTCGTCTTGACGAGAATCTCTTGCTCGTAATCATATAACTCACTTACAGGCTGCTTCTCCGTGTCCCCCGGTCTGGTGAAGTCCATGTCGCATAACCTCCTTTCACACGGGCCTTGATCGCTTTTGGCGTCGCCGCGATGACGACGAACGTGTTGAGCATCCAGTAGATGACCGGATACCAAGCGGCCCAGAGGTAATATTTGAACACTTTATCATAACGGGCGTCGTTCCAGAGCGAGATGATGAGCTGGACGTGGCTGACGAGGACGAGCGCGAACGAGTTGTATGTGAACCAAATCAACATGTCCTGCCACGTGTCGGCCGTCACGAACAGATACACCGTGACGATGAGCCATGCATACGCCCAGAGGACGCTGATGACCTGTTCGATATAGACGGGCCAAATCCGTCGCTGGCGCCAGTCTTTGAAGATGTCAAAGTGACGCAAGACGACTTCCTGTCCGCCTTGCGACCAGCGCACGCGCTGTTTCCAAATACCAGAGATCGACTCCGGGACAAGCATCCAGCAGAGGGCGCGCGGCTCGTAGCGGATGTCCCAGAAGTTCTTCTGGAGCTTCCACGAGACGGCGATGTCTTCCGTGATCATGTCGCGGTCCCAGAGCCCGACCGACAGCAATGCTTTCTTCCGGAACATGACGATGACGCCGGAGACGGTCATGATTTTCCCCATGACGCGCTGTGTGCGTTTAATCGAGCCGATGATCGACGAGTATTCGACGAGTTGCATCCGGCTGAGGAGCGTGTCGCGGTTACGGATGCGCGGGTTGCCGGTGACGGCCCCGACGCGTTCGCCGCGGTTCAAGAAGTGACGGACGAGATAGTACGGTGCCTCTTCGCTCAGGAACGCGTCCGAGTCGACGCATAGCAAATACTCGGAGCGGGCGGCGTGGGCGGCCATATGTAACGCGTTCGCCTTGCCCCGGTTCTCGTGACAGTCGATGACGCGCAAACGCTCGTAGTCGTCGGCGAGCCCGACGAGAATGTCGCCGGTCTTATCGCGGCTGCCATCGTTGACGGCGATAATCTCAAAGTTCGGATACGTGAGGCGGTCCAAGTACTCGATCGTCTCGGCGATCGTCTCTTCTTCGTTATAACAAGGAATCAAGATGCTGATGAGCGGCCATTCCCGCTCGTTCAAGTCGAGTTCTTCCTCTTTCTCTCGCGTCAAGCTGAACAAGAGGGCGCCCGAGATCCAAAACAGCGCCATGAAGAACGGATACCAAAACACGAACTGGGCCAGTGGTTCGATCCAAGGTGCGATGTCGAGCCCGTAAAAAGTCATAATAGTCTCCCCTTATTTTCAAAAAAACGGTGCGATGCAAGTATGATAGCATCAAAAAAATACTTTCCCATCATTCTTAAAAAGTTATGTGGCAACTGAAAAAAGCACTCGACGCTGTCAAATGCTTTGTTGCTTGTTTTGTTTCTTTTGTCTGTCTTTGCGCCACTTCCAAACGAACAAACCGATGAGCGCGAGGACCGGGGCAGCGACCCATGGACGGGCTTCAATGATCGCGACGAGCTCGAAAATCGACAGCCATCCGCTGATCATGATCAAGATAAGCAGGAAAGTCTTGAGTCCACCTCGAATAGGAAACCAGTAGAACACGAACAGCGAAATCAAAAAGAAAGCGAGCAATCCCATGCGGTTATTCCTTTCTAGCCTCATTTTGACTCATTATAGCAGAGAATATTCACAGAGTGTTAGAGCCTTCCCTTGCTCGCCGCTTTTCGTTACTGTTAGGAGAAGACTATTGAAGGAGGAACTATCGTGAAATTTGGAATCATCGGCCTTGGCTATGTCGGACTGGCCACCCTGTGCGGACTGGCGAAAGCGGGGCATGAGGTCATCGGTGTCGAGAAAGATCAACCGAGACTGCTTCGTCTCATGAGCGGGGACGTCCCGTTCCACGAGCCGGGCATGGCAGACGTGTTACGTGACTATCCCGGCTCGATCACGTTCACAGACTCGATCGCCGACACAGAAACGGTCGACTACCTCATCCTTGCGGTCGGTACGCCGAGCAAGAGCGACGGCAGCTGTGACTTGACGTTCGTCGACGCGGCCTTGTCCGAGGTGAAGTCGAAACAAAAGATCATCATCCGCAGCACCGTGCCACCGGGGACGACCGACATGCTGTCGATCATGTACCCGGCCCACACGTTCGCCATCGTCCCCGAGTTTCTCCAAGAAGGGCGCGCGCTCGCCGACGTGTTGAAACCGCACCGTGTCGTCATCGGCAGTGACAACCTCGAGATGTGCGAGGAACTCGCAGGCATCTATGGACGCCTCGGCGTCCCGCTCGTCTGCACGTCGCCGATTGACGCGGAGTTCATCAAGTACGCCTCGAACGCGTTTCTCGCCACGAAAATCAGTTTCATCAACGACTTGGCACGTCTCGCCGACAAGGCCGGGGCGGACATCACGACGATTGCCGACGGGATGGGTCTCGACCCGCGCATCGGACGTTCGTTCTTGAACGCCGGCCTCGGTTACGGGGGCTCGTGCTTCCCGAAAGACATGCACGCGCTCTTGAACGTCGCCCACGAGAACGAGCTCGACTTGCCGGTCATCAGTGCCGCCATGCACTCGAACGACGCCCAGATGGGTTACGTCGCCTCGAAAGTCGAGCATAAGAGCGGCCTCAAGGTCGCCTTCCTCGGTCTCGCCTTCAAACCGGGCACGGACGATATGCGTGACGCACCGTCGGTCACGCTCGCTCGCCACTTGGCGCTGCGTGAAATCGACATCATCGGCTACGATCCGCTCGCCAAGTGGGATTATCCACAGGCGATGACGGTCGAGGCGGCGCTCAAAGGAGCGGACGTCGCCATCCTCGTCACGGAATGGGACGAGCTCGTCAACTTGAAGCCGGAAGCGTTCGATGGGATGCGGACAAAACGGTTGATTGACGCTCGTAACGCATGGAAATATGCACGCGACCCGGGTACTGTCCAATACGAAGGGATTGGCCGGATGCAAAACAAGGCGAATACGCCGTCATCGATGTGACGAGAGGCGAGACCCCGCGGGGCCTCGCCTTTTTTCACGCCTTCATCTGTTCTTTCGTCGGGCCCATGACGCCAGGGACCGTGAGTCCGGCTTGACGGAGGAGCACCGTCATTTGGCCGCGGTGGTGCGTCTGATGGTCGATCATCATGCGCAAGACGGCACCGCGCGGTTGCTTCGCGCCGTGGACGTCGACTTCTTCGAGCAGGTACTCGTCCGAGAACTGTTCGGCCGCCTTCGCGATCTCATCGGCGTAACGCGCATATTGATCGGCGATCAGTGCCGCGTCGGTCGGTTGTGTCAAACTCTTCAGGGCCGACAGCCGGAAGCCGAGCAAGTTCGTGAAATAACCGAGCGCGGTCGTCACGTGCCAACCGATCCAGCCGAGTGAGTTATGACCGGGAACAATCTCCTGGCCGAGCGCCTCGTCGGTGACGGCGCGAAGCACGTCGAGCGTGCCGGTCGAGGACTTGGTCCAATCTTGTAGAAAGTCTGCTTTTGTCCGATACATCGAATTCCTCCTTGAGCGTTCTGACTCCAGTATAAAATATCGTCCAAGTCATTGGCACGCCTTATGATTTTGAAACATTCGGCCCGTTTTTCTCGTACACTATAGTAGAAAGGGGGACACCTCTATGTGGGGACTCGTGATTGCAGCACTCATTTTATTCTTGCTCGGATTTGCCGTCCATCGCTTGGGCTGGCATTTCCTCATCTCGGGATATAACACGATGAAGCGTGAGGACAAGGCGCGTGTGGACATCAAGGCGGTGGCACGATTGCTCGGCTTCATGTGTTACGGCATCGCAAGCATCTTTCTCGTCATCGCCGCCATCGACATGTCTGGTCTCGACATCCCGCTCGAGCCGTTCTTCCTGCTCATCGTCTTGCTCGTCGTCGTCACGCTTTGGCGCAGCCAAAAGTATGACGGGAATATTTTTGATGAGCGCGGGAAACTTCGTCCCGGCGGCAAAAAACGGCTCATCCCGCTCGTCCTCGTCTTGACGCTCATCTTGGGTTTTGTCGGAGGTCTCTTGTTCTGGTTCAACCAACCGACCGAGGTGACGTTCACCGACTCGGCGCTCGTCATCGAGGGCAGTTACGGCGAGACGATTCCGTACGATGACATCGAAACCGTCACGTTGACGTATCGGCCGAGCCTTGACCGCCGGACGAACGGTGCCGCCGTCGGCTCACGCTTGACCGGTCACTTCCGGACGACAGGCGGGGAGGACGTGCTCGTCTTCCTCGACCGGGATATCGAGGCCGCCGTTCGCATCGACTGGAGCGGCAAGCCGATCTACGTGAACGTTGAGTCGAACGAAGCGACGGAAGCGTTGTATGAGGAGGTACGATTGAAATGACCCAACCCTGGTACACACGTCATATGCCGTTCTTCTTCTTGACGTTTTTGTTCGCGCCGCTGACGTTACTGCTTCTCGTCTGGCGCTGGGAGAAGTTCGAGGGACACGAGCGGGGCGTCAAGCTGTTCTTCGCCATCGGGATGACGGTGTTCATCGTGTTCGGCTTATTGCCGCGCGGTTCGCTGCCCGTCATCCTGCCTGTCATCGGACTGTTGATCGTGCTGAAGCTCGTCTTTAATCTCATCAAACGAAAAACCGGCTGACATGTGTCAGCCGGTCGAGCGGGGCCCTCACTTAAGTGAGACGGCCTCTTTTTTCATTTACCCACGCCTCGAACGCAATCGTGTCGAGGGCCGGGGCGTAGTAATAACCTTGGCCAAGCTCGACGCCTTCGGCGAGGATGCGGTCCAAGTCTTGCTTCGTCTCGATCCCCTCAGCGAGCGAGGTCAGTTCTTGTTCGCTCGCGAAGCGGGAGACTGCGCGGAGGAACGACGTGCTGTCCTTCGCTTTTCCGCTGACGTACATGCGGTCGATCTTCACTTCTTGGATCGGCAAGTGCCAAATCGCTTCGAACGAGGCGTAGCCGGTACCGAAATCGTCGATCGACAGGCAATAGCCGAGGTCGGCGATATCTTCGAGCCGCTCGAGCTCGTTCGTGTGTGACATGATGTCGGCCGACTCGGTCAGCTCGATTTTCAACCGATCCGGGAGCCATGGATACGTCTCCACCAAGTCACGCAGCTTCGTGACGATCGACGGGTCGACGGAATGGGCCGACAAGTTGTACGACAACGAGATGTCGGCGAACGGGGTATCGCGCCAGGAAACGAGCTGTTGCACGACCAAATCAAGGATCGAATGCGATAACCAAAGGATTTGATCGGACCGTTCGGCGATGCGGACGAACTCATTCGGCGGCACGTAGCCGATGTCTGGGTGTTGCCAGCGCGCGAGCGCCTCGGCCCCGACGACACGGCCCGTCTTCAACTCGACTTGCGGTTGATAGGCGACGGTGATATGACCTTGTTCGATCGCCTCCGGTAGCGCCTGTTCAATCAAGGCGGCCCATTGGAGCTGGGCGAGGATGCTCGAGTCGTACCAGACGAAAGGCGTCCGCGTCTCTTTGGCGTGTTGGAGCGCCTTCGTCGCCTCGAACAGGCAGTCGTTGTAGTTCGGCGTCGTATGGGTCGCCCCGATTTGAAGATGCACGGTCTGGCGTTTCTGGTTGATCAACAGCTCGGTCGGGAACAGCTCCAGCAACTCGGTCTCGTCGACGTTACGGAGCCCTTTCACATACAGCATGAGCGTATCGTCACGGTAGCGGCCGAACAAGTGGTGCGCGTACTTCTCGAGCCGGTCCTCGACGTGTCGGGCGAACTCGGTCATGAGCAGGTCGGCATACGTCGGGTCATACCAGTCGACGAGGTGGTGGAAGTCGTTCAGTTTGATCAACAGGAACGTGCCGTCGATGTCTTGTTTCTCCCACGCGCGGAGGAAACCGTACTCGTTATAGAGCTCGGTGGCGAGGTCGAAGCGGACGAGCCGGTCGACTTTGCGCTCACGCTCGACGCGCTCGGTCTCATCTTCGAGGATGAGGTAATACGTGAGCGTCTCGCCGCGCTTGAGCGGGATGATTTTGACGTTCAAGAAGCGGACATGCTCACCTTTCAAGTGCAAGATGAACTGCGCGCTCGTCCCGTTCTCCGTCACCCCGGCGAGCGCCTCGCGCAACAGGCGGCGTCCCGTGTCGGTGAATAGTTGGTTGATCTCATACAAGTTGCGTTCCCCAAAGAACTGGCGGAACACATCGTTTCGTTCGATGAAGTCGTACGTGTCATCGATCAAGGCGATGGCGAGTCCCGTCTCGGAGAAGAGCGACGACCAGCGCTCGTGATACCGGAGCAGGTCGTCCGATTGTGTCTCGAGCGTGTGCACCGTCGAGTGGACACTGACGGCAATCTCTCGGAGTTCGTCCTCGATGCCGCGGAAGTCATGGTTCGGCGGGAACGATTCCGCGACCGGTTCCGTGCTCGGGTCGATGGCGAGGGCACGGGCCTTCAAGTGCGCCAAGTCGTGGGCATACATCTTGCGTGTGTAGCATAGGGCGAGCAGGAGCCCGGCCGACAACAGAATCGTGATGAGAAGGGCGGCGATGGCGAGCGTACCGTAACGGTCACGCTCGGCCATGAGCGTGTCATCTGCCGTCGACCGCACGGTTTGAAGGGCGGCGTGTGAATCCTCATAGAAGCTCGTCCCGTTGACGTAACGGGCCTCGAGTGTCGAATTGGCGGCCGTCACACGTCCGAGGGCGAGCGCGCTCTCGATCAAGTCTTCGACCGATTTGGTTTTCAGCGACGGATCGGTCGCGACGATGTCTTCGATCAGTCGAGCCTCGTTCGCGATCGTCGAGACCTCGAAGTCGAGCTGGTCTCGGTCCGGCGTCTCGGCGAGCAGGTTCGTCACACCTTCGACGAACGCCATCTGCATCCGCATGACGGCGTCGGTCAATTCATAGGCGGTGTTCGCCTGGGCGGTCCGCTCGAGACCTTGGTAGAGCCAGCGCCGATTGATCGACTCGATGACGTCGAACGGTACGGACTCGAATCGGCTCGACCCGTCTTCGTTCAACGTGTCCTCGAGCTGTTCAGAGAAACGGAGCAGGGCGTCCCGTTCCCGTTCATCGACCCCGGTCTCGAAGTCGTCGAGCAATTGAAGATTGTATTGGAGCGCCCGTTCACGGTACGGGGTCGACAACAGGGCGGTCGGTTGCTCGGAGTTCGCCTCGTACAGTTTGGCCGCGTGATGCAAGACGAGGTACGACTCGACCCCGGCCAAGTCAGAGGCATGATTCAAGTCGCGCACCGTTTCATCGACGGCGACGTGCTTTTCTTTCCAGTAATAGCTCAGTCCGAGCCCGAATAACAATACGCCGATGAGACAAGCGACGGCGAGGGCCATCGTGTAAGTTCGGTACGGAATTTTAGCGAATCGATTATTTCCCATCGGACACCTCCTTCTTTCTCTTCCCATTCTATCTTTCGTGTTCGAGTCTTTCGAGGGAAATCCTGCCCCACGAAAAAAAACCCGACAAAGGTCGGGTCTTCCAATGCGCCGAAGGTCACGGTCGTTTGTAGCCGATGACGCGTGATTTCCAATATGGCTCTTTGCTGATCGTGTTGTAGCCGAGTCCGTACGTCCCGGCATGGATGAACGTGTCCGAATCGATCATGATACCCATGTGTGACGGGCCGGCCGTGTACGTGTTCTCGAAGAAGACGAGGTCGCCTGCTTTCGGGACGAACGTCTTGCTGAGCTGTGTCCCGAAATAAGACCCGGACCAATACGTGGCGACGTTCGTGCGGGGCACGCTGTAGCCTGCCTGATTGTAGGCGTAATAGATGAGTCCAGAGCAGTCGAACCCACCGTTGGCCGGGTTCGAGGACGCCCAGATGTAAGGCGTGCCGACATATTTCTTGGCGACCGCGATGGCGGCAAGACTCTTCGCTAGTCCGTCAGACGAGCCTGACGGTGCCGTCGTAGAACCTTTCGGCACCGCTTTGACGTATGACGCCGCGACGAAACCGGTCGTGTTGCCGATATAGATTTGATGCCAGCCGTTCGACGTTTGGACGACCCGGAGCGTCTGTCCGGCCGTGACGCTGCCGATGACGGCAGAGCTTGTCGAGGCCGAGGCGCGGACGTTGAGCGATGGTGTATTGACGACATAGTCGAACGATTCGTTGCCCGCACCACCGTCTCCGGCGTTCGGAGTGACCGGCGCGCTCGGTGCTGTCGTCGTCTGTTTCAAGTAGCCGGTGCTAACGTAACCGCTCTTGCCGTTATACGTGACGTACACCCACGTGCCGCTCTGTTTCGTCGCTTTGACGGTCGTGCCGTTCGGGATGTTCGTGACGAGGGCGTAACCGATCCCTGGGCCTTGACGGACGTTCAAATTCGCCGTCGTGACGTAAGACTGGTTGATGCTCTCTTCTTTGATGGCCGGCTTCGACGGTGCGACCGGTTGGCTCGGCGTCGTTGGAGTAGTCGGTTTGACGGATGAATTCGTCAAGTAGCCGTTATGTACCCAACCGGTCTTCCCGGCATAGCTGACTTTCGTCCAAGTGCCGCTCGTTTTGATCGGTGTGAGCGCTTGGCCTTTCGGGATGGTGACGAGTACGTCGTGCCACGTCCCTGCGGCGCGGCGCATGTTCAAGTCGGCTGTCGTCACGGTAGCATCGCTTGATGTGACCGGTGTAGACGGTGTGGCTGGAGTCGTTGTGCTCGGTGTGGCCGGTTTGACGGATGCGGTCGTCAAGTAGCCGTTATGTACCCACCCGGTCTTTCCGCCATAGCTGACTTTCGTCCAGGCACCGCTCGTTTTAATCGGCTTGAGCGCCTGGCCTTTCGGGATCGTGACGAGCACTTTATGCCATGTGCCTGCGGCGAGGCGCATGTTCAAGGCGTCTGTCGTCACTTGCGTCGAACTTGACGTCGCCGTTGTAGCGGCGGGTTTTAATGTGCTCGGGGCGCTCCCGCTCAATTTGAGCGTTTGGCCGATGGCGAGACGGTCAGAGCTTAAGTTGTTGCTTGCTTTCAACTGGGCGACCGACACGTTATGTGTTTGGCTGATCGACCAAAGTGTGTCACCGGCACGGACGACGTGTGTGCTGGCTGCTGCGACTTCGTCGGCCTGGGCGATGATGCTTACGGCGGCGATGGCTGCGAATGAGTACATGAGGCCGGACTTAGGGGACATGGGGTCACTTCCTTCTCTTCAATTTCAATTGACAATTATCGACAGGTAAAACGATACAAGTTTATTGTAGGGTTTACACATACGGCAAGCAATGGTGGAAATGGCTCAATCAGTGGATTCCGTTGAAAATAAGGTCAATAATTTTGGGCGTGGACGAAGAAGAAGTACTAAAGAAACAGGGTAATCGAAAATTGACTTTCTGTTGAATTTTGGAAACCTATTTATATATCTTTTCGTGCTATCATGAATGCAAAACGTTTGAACGAGAGTAGGGGACTTATGAACGAGGGGAACAATTCATCACAAACATACCGACAACATCAAGAGAAACTGTTCGAACTCGTCCGGATGCCCGACGTGACGGAGGAAGCGGTGCGACAGACGCTTCATTACATGTGCGAAGTCGTCTCCGATATGCTCAACGTCGATACGGTCTCGATTTGGCACTTTGACGAGACGTACGCATCGATCAGTTGCCAAGTCGCCTATTCGAAAGAGAGTGGCCCGAGTGAACCGGCATTGACGGTCATGCGTGGGGACGCACCTGTCTATTTCGACGCCCTGCGGACGAACCGGGTGTTGCCGTTTGAGAACGTCCGGACCCATGAGTGGGTGAAGGACTTGTACCAACAACATTTCGTGGAAGGGCAGCGGGTGTACTCGATGCTCGACGCGCCGATCTATGCGAACAATCGGGCCAAAGGGGTCATCTGTTGCGAGACGTTTGAGCCGCGGCAATGGACGTTTATCGAGGAATTGATTGTCAGCACGCTGTCCGATTTTATCGCCATCCTTTATCTCCGGCTCGACCGCCAAGAGATCGACGACCATCTCGCCAAGCTCGCCTATACGGATGAACAGACCGGACTCATGAACTTGAACGGCTTCATCGAACGGGTGGACGCGCTCCGGGAACAGACGCCGCATCAGCTCGGGTCATTGATTTATTTGCGGGCGGACGAGTTCCGCTCCGTCGAGACGGCGATCGGTATCCAACGGGCAGACGAGATCGTCATCGAACTGTCAGAACGAATCCAGCAAGTCGTCGACGTCTCGCTCTTGGCGCGGATTTCTCAATCCGGTTTCTTGCTATGGACGCCTTACGGGGACCGAATCAAAGTCAAAGGATACGCCGATTTGATTTGCGAGACGGTGACGAACGAGCCGTTCGCAGTCGGGGAACTCGATGTCGTCTTGACGATGAGCGCCTTTATCTCGATCGAGGACAAGTCACGTTCGACGCTCGAGATGATGGATACGACTCGGATCACGGCCAATGAGCGTCACGTGCAGCGTGGAGGAATCGCTTTTTACGAAGAGGAGATGAGCGAGAAAGCGGCGGCACGCCTGACGCTTGAGATGAACCTCCGTAAAGGGCTCGCCTTGAACGAGTTCACACTCTATTATCAGCCGAAGATCGAAGCGGCGACCGGAAAACTGAATGGATTTGAAGGATTGATGCGTTGGATTCATCCGAAACACGGGTTGATCCCACCGCTCGACTTCATCCCGATCGCCGAGTCGACGGGCGTCATCATCGCCCTCGAGGAATGGGCACTCGCCGAGGCATGCCGTCAGTTGAAAACGTGGCACGCCTCGGGACGGATGTATCAACTCGCACTGAACTTGTCGGCTCGTCATTTTCTATCGGACGGGGTCGTCGAGAAGTTGGGCCAAATCGTCAAAGAGATGGACGTCTGTCCGAACTATTTGACGTTCGAGATCACCGAGAGCGTCGGGATGGAGAATCAACAGCACGTCATCGAACGCTTCATCGCCTTCCGGGAACAAGGTTTCTCGATCTCGATTGACGACTTTGGGACCGGATTCTCGGCGTTCGTCTATTTGAAGCACTATCCGATCCACGAGATCAAAATTGATCGTCAGTTCATCCAAGTGACGGACAACGACCCGACCGGAAACGTCATCGTCCAGTCAATCATCGAGCTCGCTCGTGGGCTCGAATTGAAGACGGTGTGCGAAGGCATCGAGACACCGGAACAGCTCGACACGCTCCGTTCGCTCGGTTGTGACGAGATGCAAGGCTACTTGTTCTCACGTCCGCTCCCGGTTGACGAGCTCGAGACGTGGATTGAGGATTATGACACAACGAAAAAGGATTCGCTCCGTTGAGCGGATCCTTCTGAATGGACCGTAGACATATCAAATGTCTGCGGTTTTTGTTTGTCCGCCCAGATACGACTCGCTTTTCTGGGGCAAGCAGGGAGGCGCATCGCGACTTTGCCGCTGCTGGGTCTCCCTTTGCTTGCTAATCCCCTAGAAGTCGATCCGTGTCGCTGGAGAGATGGGAGAACGTGAATATGGCGTCATCGACGAGTCGACGTTCCGTGACGTCGCGTCCGACATGGGCTGGGATACACCTGAAACGCTAGCCTCTGACCAGGTCTATTTGATTGACCCGTTCTATGACGAGCGGTTCTCAGAAAACGTGACCGCGGTCGAGCTTGATGGCGTGACACCTGAAGTCGCCTCCCGTTATGAGAAGACACCGCTCAACGTCATGACGTTCGGTGGCTTGCTGCTCGTCACGCCGGACGACGTGTTTACGGCACTGCCGGGAGAGGCGTTGGCGTATCAGGCCGTCTCGGTCGCCGATTATAAAGAGCAGACCGCCTTATCCGAGTCGTTGTCGATTGAGGCGAACTTCTCGAGCGCGACGGCGTTGTATAGCGAGGCGATGATCGTGCACGGCGCGCTGTTGTTCGTGGGCAGTTTCCTCGGACTCGTCTTCCTCGTCGCCACCGGCAGCATCATTTATTTCAAGACGATGACCGAGGCCGAGGAGGACAGGGCCAAATACGCGGTGTTGCGGAAAGTCGGGATCTCGAAGCGGGATGTGAAACGGACGATCCGTCAACAGATTGCCGTTGTGTTCCGGGCGCCGTTCTCACTCGGGATCGTGCACGCCTCGGTCGCCCTCGTCGCATTCTCACGATTGCTGGCGATGGATTTCACGGTGCCGGTGCTCGTCTGGATGGGTGTATACAGCGCGATTTATGCGCTCTACTACGTGTTGACCGTACGACGGTTCACGAAACAAGTGATATGAAGGAGAGAACATCATGAAAAAAGGAATCATCGCGAGCCTCGCGCTCATCGTCGTCATCATTGGGCTCGTCAATATCGATTGGCAACGGATTGGGAAGGATCATGTCTACGTGCAAGTCGGGGAGGTCACGGAAGTGGAAGAGACGACACTCGACTCGGGTGACGTCGTCCGCCGCTACGTCTACTCGACGGAAGCGCTGACGAAGGACGGGGACCCACAAGCGGTCACGTTACAGCGGCGAAAGAACTTCGGAACGGGGCGTACTTGAAGTTGTACGTCAAAAATAAAGATGAGGTTACGTCATACGACGAAGTGTCGGTCGCGGACATCCCCGAAGCGGCACGAGAGAAGTTATAAAAAATAAAGCACGATGCATAACCCGTCTGTGGGAATTGAGATATCGTGCTTTTTCGCATGTGTCATGAATTGGGGCGTTCCATCGAAATCGACTTGCTCTGGGTAACAAGCGTATAATAGAATCACTAACACTTTAAGAAAGGAAGCGGGCTATATGTTTGAGCAACTGACGAATAAAAAAGAGCAACTAGATCAAAGCCGACCGCTGCCGACATATACGCTTCAAAGTTTGAGAGCAAAACTCTTTTTAGAATGGACATATAACTCGAATGCCATTGAAGGAAATACGTTGACAATCAACGAGACCAAAGTGGTGTTGGAAGGTATAACGGTTGGCGGGAAGACGATGCGAGAACATCTAGAAGTGATCAACCACCAAGATGCCATTTCCTACGTCGAAGAAATTGTTCGACGTGAAGAGCCGCTGACGGAGTGGCAAATTAAAAATTTGCACCGTCTCGTCTTGAAAGGCATTGATGATGCGTATGCAGGCGTCTATCGGGATCAGCAAGTGTTTATTGCCGGAGTCGCTCATGTGCCGCCGCCTCCTTATCTCATTCAAGAACAGATGGAGCAGCTGATAAATTGGTATGAAACAGAGACGAATACGATGCATCCAGTTGAACGGGGTGCTTTATTGCATGCTAAGTTCGTGGGGATTCATCCGTTCATTGATGGAAATGGTCGTACGTCTCGGTTATTGCTCAATTTGGAGTTGATGAAGTCCGGTTATCCGCCTGTCGTCATCAAAGTCGAAAATCGCCTGAGTTATTACAATGCGCGAGATCGGGCGCATACGACAGAAATGTACAACGACTTTATCAATCTGGTCGCTACAGAGGTCGAAACATCGCTTGATTTGTATTTGAGCGCCATCGCCCCTCGTCCATCCAAAAACAGCCCTTCCTGAATCGTCAGGAAGGGCTGTCTCATGTCCGCTCATTCATGCGGCAGTTTGGTTTTTAATTCTAACTGGAGTATGTACGCCAATTCTTTATGGGCCAACTCGGAGAAGTTCGTCTTTTTGACGTGTGTCCGGGGCCGTAGTCCGCATTCCAATGCGATGTCGACGATAGTCCGAATCTGATTTTCCGTATAGAAGCGCTTGCGTCCCATCGTGAACGGGGTCGGTGGCAAGACGCCGTCGGTTTCCCATTTGATCAGCTGTTGCTGGCTACGGGGAATCCCGGCGACATGAAACGCACGGCTCAGTTCTTTTAGTGGATAGACGGTCAATGGGCGTTCGTTGTACAGGAACGGCTTCGCGTTTTCAGGGCGATAATCATCCCAGTCGGTCGCGTAAAACGTCAGGTCGGTATGGTCGAAGTCGAGTTGAGCGGAAGGAATAGAAGTGTTGAGTGCGAAGTCTAAGCTGTTCATCTAGAGTATCTCCTTCTTCAAGTCAAACTGGTCATTTCGAAAATGCCCTCCTCCGTATAGTACCCCATTTTCAAGTAATTAACTGTCAGTTTTTTCAAAGTGGGGAAATGAATTCGTGGGACTTTAGGCGTGTTTTCAAAATTCGGTTGACGCCTATTAAGATACCCTAATTGGTATGTAAATTCAAGGAATAAAGCCGATTCGAGACGATGAATGCGCCTTCATTCAGAATGGGTCTATAGTCGTTACAAAAAGGTAACAACTAAATATGAGCAAACATTCACCAACTTCGGTTAATAGGGGCGAAGGAGGTGAGACATATGGCAGTGTATCGAGAATACGCAAGCGTCTTTTATCTCGACACGAAGCGGCTCGTTGACGGCAAAGAAAAGCGTCAGCTCGTCCGGTTCGGTCCACTCGGTGCGCGGATGGAGACCGAGGAGATCAAGCAGTTCGGTGATCTGTTGATCCCGCTTCTTGCGGTCGAATCCGCCGCATACGTCGTGTCGCGTGAGTTCCACGTGACGTTCTAATTGGAGGAACCCCTGATGCGTGTATTAAAGCGTTCCGCCGGAGCCTTGTCCGATGAGCGGGTGGGCACATGAGCTGGCCCGAACTCATCTCGAATCTCGGCTTCCCGATCGTCGTCTCGCTCTATCTGCTCCATCGGATTGAGACGCGCCTTGAGCGCATGATTCAATTGCTCGAGCGTCTCGACTCGACCTATCCATCCGAATCGTAATCCATCCCTGAAAGGAGCCATCCCCCATGGCCGTATTGACTGAAAAGAAAGCGACGCTCGTCTTGACGACGCACCATGATTTGAACAGCTTGAAACCGACGAAGAAAACGCAGCGCTTCGGTCCGATCCGGGCGGCGCTCACGGCTGACAACGCCGAGGCGTTCGGCCACCTCATGCTCGACTTGACCGAGCAAGAAGATTTCACCGTGTCGGTCGTTCGCGAATACGATCTCGTCTAATCACACCCACATCCAAGGAGGACTAACCCATGACTGAGACTAAAGTAGAAATCGCATTTTTGGATATGTTCAATAAAGTATCACGCTTCCGTTTGAATAACGTGAAACAACCGGTCGATCCGTTAAAAGTTCAAGCACTCGCCGACTTCATGGTCGCCAACGACCCACTCGGCAAGAGCGTCGTCAAATGGACAGAAATCAAGATGATCGAAGGCACGCAAACCGTGTTGAACGTCCAATAACGAGTCAAGAGATGACTGAGTTTTCAGTCATCTTTTTTTATTTTGGTCAATTTCCTTTAGATTCCTCGACGTCAAGACGATATAGGAAGAAACGTTGCACGCGAGAGGGGAAGATACATATGTCAGTGAAACAGAAGTGGAAGGTGTTGCGGAACCGTTTGAACGTCCGGCGCTTTCAATGGAAACCGAAGTGGCGAAAGTCGAGCACGCGTGAAGGGGAGCGGGTGACCGGCAAGAACCTGACCATCCGTCAAAAGCTGTGGGGACTCGTCATCCTCGCGCTCCTCATGGTCGCAGGGGTCGGCGGCTACTCGCTCTTATCGCTCGCCGATGCGAACCGGCAAGGCGATGATATCGTCAATAACTGGAGCAAAGGGCTCGACTACGCCCATGAACTGAATACGCTCGCGGCGAACTATCGCGCGCTCGAGCTCGAACACATCGTGACCGAAGACGCGGCCGCGAAAGAAGAATTGATGACCGAGATGAAAGACATTCGGACGCGCATCAATGAGATTGCCCCGAAATACGAACAGACGGCGACGGGCGAGACAGACAAAGAGCTGTTCGCCAACTTCAGTCGGCAGTGGGAGATGTATCAGCGCGTATCGGACAACATGCTCATCTTCAGCACGTCCGGCAATAACGGCATGGCCCGTTCGTATTATGACGCCCAGTCACAATCGACATACGATAACTTCACGCAACGCCTGAACGAACTCGTTGCTTATAACTCGGAAGGATCAGAACGCGTCGGCGCCGACATGGAACGCGAGTTCGGGCAGTCGCTCATCGCACTGCTCGTCGTGACGATCGGAGCGTTCGTCCTTCTCTTGTTTCTCGGACTGAGCTTATTGCGCTCAATCATCAAACCGATGCGGGTGCTCCAAGAGAAATTTGACGAATTGGCCTCGCAAGGCGGCGATTTGACGATGGCCATCCCGGTCACGTCGAACGATGAGATCGCTCAAGTGAGCCGCTCGTTCAACACGTTCCTCGCCACGTTGCGCGACATCATGGTCGATGTCGACAAGACGGCGAAAGTCGTCCTGGTGTCGTCGAAAGAAGTGGCGACGGAAGTGACACAATTGAGCCGTTATATGGAAGAGACGTCAGGCACGGTCGAAGAATTGACGGCTGGGATGGAAGAGACGGCCGCGTCGTCGCAAGAGATGAGTGCGTCGACGGTCGAGATGGGTGGATCCATCGATACAATCGTCGACCTCTCGAACGAGAGCGCCAAGACAGCGAGCGATGTCGAGCGTCGGGCCCATGCGCTCCGTGAGCAGGCTGTCGCCTCGAAGACAGAAGCGAACGCCATCATCGACAAGAAGCGCATCGAGCTCGACGAGGCGATCAAAGGCGCGCAGTCGGTCGAACAGATTCGCGTCTTGACGAGCGCCATCTTAACCATCGCCGACCAGACGAACTTGCTCGCCTTGAACGCATCGATCGAGGCGGCCCGGGCCGGGGATGCCGGTCGCGGCTTCGCCGTCGTCGCCTCGGAGATTCGTAAGCTCGCCGAGAACTCGCGCCAGACGGTGAACGAGATTCAAGCGGTATCGCATACGGTCATCGACTCGGTCGCCCGGCTCAACACGAGCTCGGCTGATATGTTGACGTTCCTCGATACGAAAGTGCTCGCCGATTACGACCGGCTCGAGGAGTCGGCCACGCAATATGAAGCGGATGCGACCGTATTCGGGGAGACGGCACAGACGTTCGAGACGAACGCGCTCCAACTCCGCCATATGACCGACAGTATCCTCCACGTCATCCAAGAAGTCGCGACGACCGTGACGGAAGGGGCGGACGGGACGCAATCGATTTCGGAGAAAGTCCAACTGTCCGTCGAGCGGTTCAACGACGTCCAAACTCGGATGCACGAAACCGAACAACGAGCGATCGAACTTTCGAATCGTGTGTCACAGTTCAAGTTATGAAACGAGGCCGCAGCCGTGAGGAGCTGCGGTTTTTTTGTGACAAAAAATGGAACATAAGACTCGTAAATAAGGTCAATCGATAAAAGAATTGGAAACAAATGTGGAAAACCGTTTGCACAAACCGATAGAAATCATGTGATTCCAAAATTTGATAGAAATAGAGGTGTGAGAGGACGCGTTCCTCGAGAAGATGAAAAAAAGGCTAAATCAACTCACATTGACGCAGAAACTGTTTGGCGGGATTGGAATGATTCTTTTACTCGTCGTAATCGGGATGGGTTACAATCTGATGGCGCTGAACGATGCGACGAGCCGATATGAAGAAATGATTTCATCAGATGTCATGCGGATGAAGGCGGCCGATGAACTATCGTTAGGGATGGTCCGTCAGGCGTATGGCCTGCGTGGTTATATTCTTGAACAAGAGCCGGCCCGGCTTGAAGCAGAGCAGCAAGGGTCAGAAGAGAAAAAAGAAGCAATCAACGCCCTGTTAGAACTCTCGCCTTCGACAGAAGAGACGAAAGAACTAGAGAACTTGATGTCATACGCGTTAGGTTACGATGACTTAGCACAACAGTTGATTCAAGCAATCGACGCGGATGATCAAGAGACGGTGGACCGACTCGCGCTCCGGTTGATGCCGGATGTGACGGCATCGATCATTGAGTCAGGCGAGACGATGCAAGCCGAATCGGAAGCCGCGATGTTGGCGAAGCAAGCGCAGCTTGAGAGCCGAGGTCAAAGTGCATTGATATACTCTGCAGTGATTGCCGTCATCATTTTCGTACTCACGCTTGGCGCCGGCTACTTCCTCCAACGCATGGTCACGGTCCCGCTTCGCCAACTATCGGACGAGGTCGGCATCGTCGCTGACGGTGATTTGACACGTGCTGACCTACAAGCGCTCACGCGCGATGAAATCGGCGAGTTGATGCTTGGCTTCAACCAGATGAAAGGCAATCTCCGCGAACTCATCGACGAAGTGAGCCGGAACGCCCAAGAAATCACGGCGCAGTCGGAAGAACTGTACGCGAGCACGGAAGAGATGTCGTCGCAGACAGAGGAGACGACGCGGATGATTGAACAAGTCGTCGGTGAGACGGTCAACCAGGCGGCGGCTGCCTCGAAGAGCGGACAGGCGGTCGCGGCGGCCGACGAAGGCGTCGAGCGGATCGCCACGTCGATCGGGACGATCAGTCAAGACGTCCAGACGAGTCTGAAGCTCGCCGAACGCGGGGAACAGACGATTCAACAAGCGAAGCAAGAAGTGCTCGCGCTCGAATCGGAGACGGTCGTGACCGGCCAGTCGATCACGGCGTTGAAACAACAGTCAGACGAGATCGCCCTCATCACCGAGGTCATCCAGTCGATCACCGACCAGACGAACCTGCTCGCCTTGAACGCGGCCATCGAAGCGGCCCGGGCCGGGGAACAAGGGAAAGGCTTCGCCGTCGTCGCCGAAGAAGTCCGCAAGCTTGCGGAACAGTCGAAACAATCGGCGTCCCAAATCGCCGGCTTGATCGAATCGATTCAAACGCAATCGAATGCGGTGCTCGAACGTCACGCCATCAGTGCCCGTCGCGTCGAGACGAACACGGCGTTGCTCGAAGAAGCGACGGCGTCGTTCCAACAAATCGTCGGGCAATTGCACGCCTCGGTCGAGAACACGGAACAGATCCGGGTCGCCTCGAGCGAGATTGCGACGACGACGAAACAAGTCGCGACAGCGGCAATCCATATGGCGAGTGACAGTGAAGGCACGGCCGAGACGATGCGTAGTGTCGGTGAGACGGCCGACGCCCAGCTCGCGATGATTCAAGAGTTGAACGGTGTCGCCGAGTCGCTCGGCAATATGACCGGTGACTTGCAGACGCTCATCGGTCGCTTCCAAACGTAATGTGGACCGTCCTTTCCTGTCCAGGGGAGGACGGTTTTTGCGTGTTCCAAGGATTGAGGGGGCAGGGTTAGGGGAATTGCCGAAGAGAGATATCGATCTCGATTACAGTGAAAAGGGGACAGGATTATGAAATATACCGTCATCACCGGGGCAAGTTCAGGCATTGGCTATGAAGCGGCGAAACAATTCGCCAAACAAGGGAAGTCGCTCGTGCTCGTGGCGCGTCGTCACGATGAACTCGAGAAGCTGCGGAGTGAGATCAAATCGATTTCACCGAAGAGTGACGTCATCATCAAAGCGAAAGACTTGTCTTATAGCGAGAACGTGTACGGATTGTATGAGTCACTCGCCGATCTCGATATCGAGACGTGGGTCAATAACGCCGGGTTCGGAGACTCGAATCTCGTGAAAGACGTCGAGGTCGGAAAAATCGAGAACATGATCCGCTTGAACGTGGAGGCGTTGACGGTGCTCTCGAGCCTGTACGTCCGGGACTATCACAACGTCGAAGGGGCGACGCTCGTGAACGTCGCGTCCGTCGTCGGCTATCACATCGCCAAAAAAGGCGTCACGTACAGCGCGTCGAAATTCTTCGTCAGTGCGTACACGGAAGGGCTCGCCCGAGAGCTCATGAACGACGGGGACAAACTGCGGGCGAAAGTGCTCGCACCGGCCGCGACGGAGACCGGCTTTGCGAACCGTGCCCGCGAAGAAGAGGACTTTGATTATAGCCAAAACGTCGAGAAGTATCATACGGCCGAAGAGATGGCCGAGTTTTTGATGCAGTTGCTCGAAAGCGACCAGGTCGTCGGTATCGTTAACCACGAGGACTACTCGTTCGAGTTGCGCGGACCGATTCATCCGTATATGGGATAAAAACAAGGGGTCCAGTCACCGACATGCGGTGGCAGGACCCCTTGTTTGTTTACGACGAACGCATCGAGTCCCCGTAACCCCCGGTCAAGCGGTGCGTGAGCCGGTGGTACCAGTAGCGGAGACGCAAGCGATATACATAGAGTTTCGACGTGTTCGGCAAGACGACGTTGTCGATATAATCGGCGAACATGGCGCGGAACATATGGTCCTCACTGTCGTCATATGTCGCGCTCCACATGCCGTGCTCTTCGACCTCGAGCAGCATCGCGATCGTCTCGTCGTCGAGCTGATGATTGTCTTCCGGCAACCGCTTGACGAGCATCTCGACCCGATGGCTACAGATGGACGCATAGAGCGAGTGGGCGCGCGGGTTGCGCGGGTTCGCGTTCAAGTATCCGATGGCCACCTTGAGGAGCTCATCGTTCATCTCGAGCGGGATCTCATCGAACGCTTGGAAGAATTCGAGCAGCATTGGCACGGTCTCTTCGTTGAACCCGGCGAGCCGGACGTAATGCATCAAGTGGAGTCCGGCCTCCCCGTAAAACTTGCGGTTGAAGTAATGGACGGCAATCGCGCGTTGGACCATCGGCACGTCCGGATAGCGTTCGACGGCGCGAAGGAAATGCTGCTCGGCCTCGAACGTGAAATTCGTATCATCGCTCAAGAGGCCATGAAGGCAGTGGATCATGTAATGGTCGCCTTTTTCGCCCGCGGCTTCGAGCACGGCGCGGGCCCGGCCGAACTCGCCTTCGCGGATGAGCGGATACGCCCGCATCGCCGGGAAGAACGGGTCCTCGGGAAAGTGCGTCTCGCCGCGGACGATGAGCGACTCGATGGACTCGGCGTTATAATCGTCAATCAGTTCTTCAAGGAGCATCATCTCAAGGAAGGTGCGTTGAAAATCTGGATGGTGTAAATCGATGGTGTGTTTCATGAGGGTCCCTCCCAAGTTCATGAGTGTGGCTTCATTATACCGAGCAATTGGACGGACGAGTAGATTAATTTCAAAAAATGGGAAAAGAAAAGGGAAGGATTTCCGAGGAAAGGGAGGAATGGAGATGGTCACGTTCACAGGGTATATCGTCGAGCTCGAGCCAACGCGGATTCGAGTCGCGCCGAACTTGGATGCCGAGCCGTTCGATGGGATCGTATTTCATTGGGAGGAGCCGCTACGAGAGGACGAGACACCGCTCGCCGTCGGTCAACAGGTGCGCGTCGAGCATGATGAGAAGATGACCCGCTCGCTGCCGCCCCGGGCGACGGCGCATCGAATCGATGTGCTATGATGGTGTCGAGGTGAATTGAATGGGACAGTCGAATTTCTTATGGATGGGCGTCGTCATCGCCATCAGTGCGCTGATCGTCTGGTTGTTGCAGGACGTGATGCCGTTTTGGATGTTGTCGATCATCCTGCTGTTGTTCGGGGCCGCGGTCGGCAACGTGCAGCGGCGCTCTCGAAAAGACACATGAAAAAGCACGCCATCATTCAGATGGCGTGCTTTCTTCGTCTTCTGCCGGCTCGTCCGGGACATCCTCGGTCGCGTCAGTTGCGTCCGGTTTCTCCTCGGTGACGGACGGTGGTACCGGTTTGTCGGTCTTGTCTTGTTTCGGCTTTGTGTCGGGCTGATCTGTCTTTGGTTTTGTGTTCGGTTTGTCTTGCTTTTTGACCGGTGCCGGTGCTTCCGCTTCTTTCTCCTGAGCGGCTGGCTTCTCTGGCTCGACCGGTTCCGCCGGTTCGGTCACAGGGACGTCAGGTTCGGTCGGTTGTTCTGTGACGGGAGGCGTCTCAGGTTCTTCGGCCGGTTGTTCCGGCTCGGCTGGTGCTTCCTCTTCGACCGGAGCCGGTTCTTCTGCTGGCTCCTCGGTTTCAGTTGGAGCTTCGGGAGCAGCTTCTGGTTCCGGTGTCGGTTCCGGTTCTGGA
Source organism: Exiguobacterium sp. s28 (assembly GCF_018618135.1). Lineage (NCBI taxonomy): Bacteria > Bacillati > Bacillota > Bacilli > Caryophanales > Exiguobacterium > Exiguobacterium sp. s28. The sequence goes on from NZ_JACSLL010000006.1 coordinate 59,507, forward strand.
GCCGGAGCGGGTTCTGCCGGGTCCTCTCGTTTTGGGACCGGTGTGATCGGTGCGACCGGAGCCAGTTCAGCGGCCGGCGTACTGCGTTTTTTCGTCGGGGGCGGGGCCGGGGTGTCCGACTCGAGGAACGACAATACGTCTTGTTCGAACAAGGCGACCGGGAGCGTCTTCGTCACCAAGTGAAGGCCGAGCACCCGGCCATTGGCCGTGACGATTGGGCTGCCGACGGCACGGTTCGGTAAATCGAATTCCCGTTTATAGCTGTCTTCTTCGAATGTGAGCGTTCCTTCGATCTGCTCATCCGGCGCGAGCGTTAACACCGGCTCGTCCGGTCCGACAATCGCGTGACTGAACGAGAGCGGTGTCGCCTTCACTTTCTCGATGCGGATGACGGCGATGGCGTCGGTCCGACCGACGACGGTGCCATTCACCGTCTCATCGCCTTGTTTCAATGTGACGCGAGTGATGCCGGCGACGTTATGGGCCGCTGTCAACACGTCTTGCGGGCTAATCAAAAAGCCGGAGCCCGTTCCAATCGTATATAAGCTATCTTGCAACGTCTCGAGGTCGACGGTGGTGGCCCCGTCGGCCGAGACCGTATCTTCGGTGATGTTTAAATCGACTTTGTCGGCGAGCGATTCACTCGAGCGCGGAGTGTCGGTGAGATAGGCGTTCGTCAAAAACGAGACGAAGGCGATGAGTGCGATGACAATAGGGACAGCAATCCATTTCAAGCGACGCGGGCGATGGCCACACGTCGGACAAACAGTAGTTTTCGAGCGGGTCTTCGCTCCGCAGCGTGGACAAGTCACGGGATGACACCTTCCTTTATAAACATAGATGATATGCCTATTCCTCATATGAAGCGGGGGTAAACAAATATTTGTCGGGGGCACATACGAAACAGGTAGGTGGACTGAACTTGTTCAAAACGGGAAAGAACTAATGTAACGTTTCAGAAAGGGGAAACCGACATGCAGCCCTTTTGGACGACCCGTGCGTTTCGTAATGGGATTTGGGTGTTGCTCATCTTGACGATCGTGTTCATGGCCAAGCAAGTCGAGTTCTTGTTTTATCCGATCGGTATCTTTTTCGCCACCGTCCTGACCCCGTTTTTATTCGCCGGCATCTTGTTTTATTTGACGGTCGGTCTCGTCGATTGGTTGGAACTGAAGTTCAAGCGCCGGTCGCTCGCGATTTTGGCGATTCTGTTGCTGTTGCTCTTATTGACCGTCGTATTCGTCCTGACGCTCGGCCCGCTCATCACGCGGCAACTGCTCGCCTTGCTAGACACGTTCCCGCGCTTCGCCGAAGAGAGTTATCGTCAATTCCTGTTATTGTACGCTCGCCTCGAAGAGTACAGTTGGTTTCGGGAGTACGCCGAACAGAACGCGACGTCCGTCGAGACGTGGGTCCGCCAATTGGCCGATGCGCTCGGAGTCGTCATCGGTTCGGTCGCCGGGTCGCTCGGCCGTCTGCTCGCCCTCATCGTCTCCGGACTGTTCACGTTGTTCATCGCCTTGTTCTTGTACGTCTTTATGTTGATTGACGGCGGTAAGCTCTCGAGCGCAATCGTCCGCTGGATTCCACCGACATATGAACAGGACGCCCGTCACATCCTGCACGACATGCACGAGACGATTAAACGCTACGTCCGGGCCCAGCTCATCGTCTGTACGTTCGTCGGTTTTTTCGCGACAATCGCTTTGTGGTTGCTCGACGTCCCATTCTTCCTGCCGCTCGGTCTGTTCATCTTCGCAACGAACATCATCCCGTATTTTGGTCCGTTCCTCGGGGCCGCACCTGCCGTCTTGATCGCGTTCATCGATGAACCGGTCAAAGCCATCTACGTCATCATCGCCATCACCATCGTCCAACAACTTGACGCCAACGTCATCTCACCGCTCGTCCAAGGTAAGTCACTTCGTGTTCATCCCATCACTATCACGCTCGTCCTGCTCGTGGCGGGGCGTCTCGCCGGTCTCGTCGGTATGTTGCTCGCCGTCCCGCTCTACGCTGTCCTCAAAGTCACATTTCTCAACATTCAAAAACTATATGCGCTCCGCAAACAGTCGAAGTTCTCCGGTGATTCAACTCGTTGATGTAGGACTCAATCCTGAAAGGGGATTCCGGCATGAACTCCTTACTCGCCTTCACGATCGTCATGCTGATTTGGACGATTAGCGACTATGTCTCCAAAAAGACGAAAGCGCTCCTGTCGTCTCTGTTCGTCGCCTCGGTCATCTTTCTCATCGGCTTCAAATCAGGATTATTCCCAGAAGATTTACTGCCTTCCTCTTCGTTACTCACCCTCGGTCAGACGGTCGTCGGACTCGTCATCGTCCACCTTGGGACGCTCATCAGCCTCGATGAGTTCAAACGACAATGGAAGACGTTCGTCATCGGGGTATCCGCTGTCCTCGGGATTGCTGCTTTCCTATATGGCATCGGTCAGTTTTTCCTCGACACGAACTACGTGCTCAGTGCGATCGCAGCCATAAGCGGCGGAACGATTTCCATCATCCTCGTCCAAGACGCGGCGGTAAACGCTGGTCTCGTCTCGGTCGCCGTCTTCCCAGTGTTAATTGCGGCGACGCAAGGGTTGATCGGGTTTCCGCTCACATCCATTATCCTACGGAAAGAAGCGCGTCGCATCCGGACGGCACATCGCGACGGCACCCTCGTCACACCGGAAGAGCACGCGGTCGTCCATGACGAGACGGACGATTCGATTTTACCGGCCGCATTTCATACGACGGCGGGGACGCTGTTCGTCATGGGGGTAGTCGTCCTCATCTCGACCGTCTTGAGCGGCTGGACGAACGGCTACTTGAACACGTTCGTCATCGCCTTGATTCTCGGGATTGTGTTGCGCCGCTTTAAGATTTTGAAAGCGAACGCGTTGAACGGAATCGATGCCTATGGTCTCATCATGATTGCGATTCTTCTCATCATCTTCGGCCCGCTCGCGACGCTATCACCGAGCGCATTGTTCGATTTGATCGTCCCGATTACTATCTCGTTCGTCCTCGGGGTATCTGGATTGCTGTTGTTCGCACTCATCGTCGGACGCTTCCTTGGCTATTCGAAAGAGATGTCGATGGCGATCGGATTGACGGCGCTGTACGGATTCCCGGGCACGCTCATCTTGAGCGAGGAGGCGGCGAAGAGTATCGGGGAGACGGAAGAGGAGGTGCATGTCATCGAGGATGAGATATTACCGAAAATGATTGTCGCTGGGTTTTCGACGGTGACCATCACATCCGTGTTCATCACGGGGATACTTGCTGCTTTCATCTACTAAGGAGGGAATGACATGGCATTATCAACTGAACTAGGTAAAATCAAGCAACTTCACAATGCGGAGGCGGGAGTACTCAGTCTGTACTTGAGCACGAAACCGAGTGAGCGTGGCAAATGGGAGATTCACTTGAAAAACGAGTTGCGCCGGCTCGAGCAAGAAGTCGAGGCGAGCGGAGATGAGGCGAAATGGAAGGCGTTCAAACAGCTTCGCGAACGGGCTGAACACGAGATATTAAGTAATGAGCATAAGTTGTTGCGTAGCATCGTCTTATTCGCGGAAGGGAATGACGGGTTGTTCGAACTGCACTTCCTACAGCTCGATGTCGACAACGAGTTCCATTACGGGGACAAACCGAACTTGGATCAAATCGAGAGACTCGACGCCGAGTTCCCAAACACGGGTATCTTGCTCGCCCAGCTTGACAGCATTACGGCATATGACACCAGACTCGGTGAAGTCGAGGACGTCGTCGTGTTCGATCTTGATTTAGACACTGACCAATGGAGACGCTATCAAGGGCGCGGTGCGGGCGGTAAGGCTTCATCGAGCAGCCAAGTGGATCAATTCGATAGCCGGAAAGAGAACCAAATCCATCAATTCTATCGGGACATCGCCGAAGAGATTCGTAAACTGCATAAGCATTACAAGTGGAGTGAGGTCGTCATCATCGGCCAAGATCGGAGCGCGAACTTGTTGAAAGAGGAGCTCGGACTCGACGTCGAGCGGGTCGTGAATCGGAATTTGGGACATGCCGAGGAGGAAGAAGTATTGCGACGAGCGTTTGAAGCATGAACGAAGCGAGCGACTGCGGGTCGCTCGTTTTTCATTCGGCCCAGCGATTATCTTGCGTGAACGAGATTGTCAGCCACTTCTCATACGGCAAGAACGCGAGCGCGTCCTCAATCTTCTGACGAATGCGGTCCTGCTCGGCGATCTTGTCATATCGATAGTCTTCCGGGACGACGAGGTCGATCTCGATGAACAGCATGTTGCCGGATTTGGTCGTCCGGACATACGTTTTCAATACGTCATAGTGATGGGCGACTTGAAGGATGGTGAGCGTGATTTGTTTACTGTACGGCGTCTCCGTGTTCATCCCAATCAACTCTTTGATGGCGGTCCACATCTCGATGAGCGGCGTCTTGACGAGCCAAAGCGTGATGATGATCAGCATGACCGGATCGACGTAAGGAGAGATGGCGTCGAACGACAGCCAGACTAGCACTTGGGCAATCAAATAGCCGACGAGGGCCCCGCCCGTCAAGATGAAGCTGAGCCGCCATTGGACGATTTCGGCACTGACGAGACCAGAGCTCGCCTTCATCTGGAACGTGCGTAAGTAGCGGAAGATACCGTATGTCACCGCGGCGCTGATGGCCAAATAGACTAGAGCTCCACCGAGGACGAGTTCATTGCCGCCGGCGCGGACGTCGTCGATGGCCCCGAGGAAGGCGTCGACGATCACGTACAAGAGGACGCCATACTGGAATAGGATGATGAGCGGTTCAATCAAGCTTTTGCCGAATGGGAACCGCTTATCGGTCGTCAACATATAGACGCCGGCCCGAAGTGAGATCCAGCTCATAATGACACTTAAAAACGAATAAATCCCATCGAAGAGAATGAAGGCGGAAGACAGCCAATAGCCGACGACGATTCCGGCGACGGCGAAAAAGAACGAGCAGACGACGGAGACGCGCAGGACGTAGCGCTCGAGTTGAGGGTCCTTCGGCATATGGTGGGCCTCCCTTTGAGACGGACAAGCGATAGCGGCTACTCCTATTTTCCCGCTTCTACACAATCTTATGTTTCGAACATACGGGTTTACCAAAAAACACGCCTGTCCTCCCATGAGGTCAGGCGTGTTTGAATTAAAGTGATTTGTAGCCGAGGAAATGAGGGCGCCACTGCGGATCATGAATCGAGTTGATTTGGAGCATCTCGCCACCGGCATGAATGAATGTCTCTTTGTCGAGCATGATGCCGATATGAGACGGTCCGTTGCGATACGTCCCGTGGAAAAAGATGATGTCGCCTCGTTTTCCGCTCGAAATATTCGTCCGGCGGTTCTTGAAATGGTTGCTTTGCCAATAACCGCTCACGTTCGTCCGTCCGCCGACTTTACCGGCTTGGTTGGTCGCGTAATGAATGAGTCCGGAACAGTCAAACCCGCCATTGAGCGGAGACTGCGAACCCCATGTGTACGGCGTCCCGAGATGTTTCGCAGCCGCCGCAATCATGCGCTCGGCTTGTGTGTTGCCACGTGACGCGAGTAACGGGTCCGATTTCATACGGATGTCCTGCTTCTTCACGTAAACCGGTCGCCAACTGTCTTGAATCAAATACGAATCGCCGTGAAGGGACCGCGGATAGACCCGTCGGTTCGAGTCGAGGTACCCGATCGGTTTCGTATCGTACGGATTCGCATAGAACGGTGTGCGTTTGAACGTGTGATAATGCGCTTTGACGTTCACGCTTTTCGCCGCGACCGCCTTCGGTTTCGTCTTGGCAATATACGGGTTCAAGACATATACTTTTTTACCGGATGCGAGCCGGACTTGCCAAAAGTCGTCATCGATCGAGCGAAGCCCGACGAGCTTGGCGCCGCGTGCTAACTGTCCGGCTGGACGAGTATAGGCGATATCGTTCGAGAAGTACGGTGTCCCGCTGAGTTGGGTGTAGAAGACGGTCCCGACTTTCGGTTTCGGAAGCGGCTTGTTTAGACTCAAGTACGCAGTGGCGACGAAACGATAGCTCGTCCCAATTTTGACGCGTGTGTAATGTCCGCTCGTACCGTATGTCTCAATCAACCGTCCGCGATTGAACTCGGTCACTTGTTTAGAAGACGTGGACGCGGCCTGATATACCTCGACCTCATCGAACTTGACGTAACGTTTACCTGTCGTGTCATAGAGCGGCGGCTTCTTCGTGCTCGTCAGGCTGGTTGCGACAAAGCGATATTGTCCGCCCGTGAACACGCGCGTGTACTTCCCGTATGTCCCATAAATGTTCACGAGTGCTCCGCGCTTCAACGTCCCGATTTGTTTGAACGATTCGCTGTAAAGAGTGGCGTTTTTTGTGATGTAGCGTTGACCGGTCTTCAATGGGGCAGGTTTGGTCGTGCTCGTATGACTCGTTTGAACGAATCGATACTGCCCGCCTGTGAAGACGCGCGACCGACTCCCGACTTGTCCGTAAATACTGATGCGTTGACCTCGCTTGACCGTCCCGACACGAGTGGATTGGGTCGCATCGGCGTACAAGGACGTATCTTTTGAGATGTACCGTTCCGTCGTTTTGACGGGGCGACTTGAAAGGGCACGCGCCGGTACATAGCGATAGCGGTCACCCGATTGGATGCGGAAATATCCGTTCGTTTGTCCGAACACGGTGATGGTTTGTCCGAGTGGCAATTGCCCCACGACGGGACCCGTGCGCGGCGATGCATACAAGTCAGTCTTCGATTTCACATAACGTGTCTCCCCAAGAAGTGGAGGCGCCGTATCGGCAAGCGCAGCACGTTGGACGAATCGAGCCGTCGCGCCGACGATGCGAAGGAGTGTGGCCTCGTCCTCTAAATCGTAGATGCTCACGGTCGCACCGTATGATAAAGACTCGACCGCATTCCCGGCTTCATCCAGCAGGTCCGTTTCAGCGATGACAGTTTTCGTGACCGGTTCGGCGAGGACTTCGTTCGGGACGTACCCGGTCTGTTCACCTACTGATACGAGGGCGTGGGTATCGGACCGATCGAGAACAGTGACGGCTGTGCCTTTCGGTAACACGGTCAAGCTATCACTGTCTTCCATCGATACGAGGAGTGGTGTGTCGACCTTGATTAATAGGGCGGTCGCTTCTGCGGAGACGGAAGCCACCAAGAAAAAACTGAATAAGAGAAGTAAACTGAATAAACGTTTATACATATGTAGCACCTCAGGTCTATAGTTTCACTTCTCATTATATCGACTTAGAAAAGGAAAATGTTAGAAAATGAGGTGGGATATTGTATCTTGTCTCCGATATGGCATGCTAGAATAACAAAAAGCATCCGGAAAGTAGGGAAAACCATGAAATTTGTAGTCTTATTTGGTCCGCAAGCCGTCGGCAAGATGACGGTCGGGCAAGAGCTCGCACGAATCACCGACTTGAAGCTGTTTCATAACCATATGACGATCGACCTCGTCAGTCCGTTCTTCAGTTACGGGACACCGGAAGGGCGTCGCCTCGTCCAACTGTTCCGCCATGAGCTGTTCGACGCGGTCGCGAAAAGTGATTTGGACGGGATGATCTTCACGTTCGTCTGGGCGTTCGACTTGGAAGAGGATTGGGCGTATATCAAACAAGTGACCGATCTGTTCGAGTCGAACGGGGCCGACATCTATTACGTCGAGCTCGAGGCGGACATCGAGGAACGGCTCGTCCGGAACACGACGGAGAACCGGTTGACGCATAAACCGACGAAGCGGGACATCGCCTGGTCGGAAGGCGAGTTGAAGCAGACGGCGACGCTGTACCGCTTGAATTCACGAGACGGGGAACTCGACGTCGACAACTACTTGCGCATCAACAACACACATCTCGATGCGGCGACGGTCGCGAAACGAATCAAGGAACACTTTCAGCTATGACGAAAACGAGCCCCGTGAAGGAGCTCGTTTTTGTTATGCCCACCACCCGGGGCGTTGATACGATGTGAGGAGGTCTTTCTCGATGAGACGTTCGTCGAGGTAAGACGTGACGGTCGGGAGCACGGGATCGAGGTCGGCCGGATGGACCATGACCTCAATCGAGCCACCAGGTTGAATCGCATCGAGCGTGTTAGCAGAGACACCTTCGCCATAGAACGCGTCACTGAACCGTTCGGTCACCCACAAATCCCGGCGTGCGTCGAGTGTCGTTAAGGCCCGAAACGTCGTGCCATATTCTTCAGCGAGATGGACGATGACGTCTTGAAGCGCCGGCCAGCCATGAACGTGGTGATGACTGTCGAGATGATGGAGCGGGAGACCCGTCGCGCGAAACGCCTCGATTTGGGCTTTCCACTCGAGATAGACAAGTTCCGGGTCTGGCGCCACTTCCGTCAGAAAACGATTCGTGTAGCGGAACGTCCCGTCTTCTTTCGTGAGCGGTTGACTCGTCTCGGCGACGAAACAACTCGCAGACGTGTTCACCGTCGACGAACAGGCGCCGATTCAAAAAATTGAGCGGATCCGTCATGCCGACGGGGAGCCGACGCAGTACGAGGTATCGTTCATCCCGTGGCAGATCGCACCGGGCATCACGAAAGACCAGGCCGAGCATTCGCTCTTCCAGACGCTGTCGCAAGTCCATGACGTCCATGTCGCCAAAACGACGGAGTCGCTCGAAATCGCGCTAGCCGATGAGAAAGTGAGTGGGTTGCTCGACTGTCCGCTCGGCACACCGTGTTTCTATATCGAGACGGTGACCGAGGATGCCTCGGGACGCACGATCGAATATTCACGGTCCTACTTCAGAGGGGATAAGACGAGCTTCGTCATCGAGCGGAGCTATTCATGAAAAACACGCCGAGAGTGGCGTGTTTTTTTGTCTGTTTCATCAAACATTTACAAAAAGAGCCTTACATACATTCGACGTTAGAATGAGTATAAGACTCTTCACATGGGCGGTGAGACAGATGAGATATGAAGTTTTTTTCTCACGTTGCTTTAGAAGACACGAGTCGTTTTATAATCATAATCTCGTAAACCTAGTCACTTTTCGCATGAATGACTATGTTTACAAGATTGAACTAGGTCAAAATTGAATAAACCTATTTATTTTTGCCTTAAATGAATAGGTTTAGCAGATAGATGATTTACGATTTACATTACTTTAATGTAAACAAGATAAATTCTGCCTTCGAACAAAGTTACTCACAAACCTGCATGAGGTTAAATCAGTTTTCAAAGAGTTCAGCTTTCTCTTCTTTTGTAAGACCGCTGAAAAACTTCTTATGAACTTTCAATCTTTTTTCTTTTATCGGGAACAGCTTTTCGAACCACGTGACGGCCATTGGGGTATGTTCTGGTTGAGCATTTATTGTCGTCAAAAATCGTTCATACTCCTCGATGATTTCTTCCGTGATAGAGGAGACGTCTTTGTTTCGGCTTACGTAGTCAGCTTCGGCAAGATCTCTTGCGGTGATGCTTGGTGAAATTGTTTTGACGACCCCATACTCGGACGGCATTCTTTTTTCATCAAGAGAGATAAAATAGTAAATGTAGTTTGGTAGGCGGAACAATCCCTTTTTTGTATCTTTCGGTTGCGCGACATAAAGCCAAGCCCCTTTATCGGCATGGCAGTTCCAATCAGGTTCATAGATGGCGACGAGCATTTTGTCATATGTTTTCACGATGCACCTCTAAGAAGGTATTTGTTTTATCATTTCGATTATAAAAGATATGATGAGAAGTAACTAGGGAAAGGCGGGATACAATGCTATTCAAAAAGAAAACAGCAGAAGAAGCGGCGGGAACGAAACGGTTTCACGTCAAGTTGACGGAACAACTGCCGGAACTCGGTCAAATCACCATTCTCGTCGATACGGCCACCGGCGTGAACTATATCCAGACGTGGGTCGGGACCGGTAGTGGCATCACCCCGCTACTCGACGCGAATGGTGATGTTGTGGTCGAGGAAGGGTATAGACTGTGAGTTCAGACAACTTATACATGTATTTTTGAGACAGACATCATGACATGATGGGAGGCGACGCCGATGCATATTATTGAATTCAAGAACGTGAGTCATGGAGACATTTTACATAACGTGACGGGTTATTTTCGGAAAGGACGGATCACGACGTTCGTCGGTCCGAGCGGTGCCGGTAAGACGACGTGCCTGAAGCACATCAACGGCCTGTTATCGCCGGACGCCGGCGCGATTTATTTTAAAGGGGAGAACATCGATTCGATTGACGTCATCGAGTTGCGCCAACGTGTCGGTATGGCGTTCCAAAGTGCGCCGATGATTGACGGGACGGTGTACGACAACATGAACCTGCCGAAAGCCATCTTCGGCGAGACGCTCGAACGTGAGCGGGCGGCGGACCTGTTGCAGAAAGTCGACTTGGGCGGGATCTCGCTCGACCAACCGATCAAGACGTTGTCGGGCGGGGAACGAAGTCGGGTCGCCATCGCCCGGACGCTCGTCAACAAACCGGACGTGCTGTTATTGGACGAGATCACGGCGAGCCTCGACTATCGGACGGTGAAAGAAATCGAGCGATTGATTGTCAGGCTGCAAAAAGACTTCGGGGTCACCGTCGTCTGGATTACGCACGACCTCGATCAAGCCCGCCGTGTCAGTGATGACATGTGGTTTTTGCGAAACGGGGAACTGATTGAGTTCGGCGACGCGACGTTCATCGACGAGTCGGACAACCCGATGATCGGTCGTTTCGTGAGGGGGGAAGAGCTATGACGTTCATCGAACTGATGACCTCGTTGATTTTCGTCGCCATCCCGCTCGGTTTGGCGCTGTTCTTAAAACTCGGACTCGAACGCGACATCTTGATTGCGACGGTGCGGTCGATTGTTCAGTTGCTCATCATCGGCTATATTTTGACGTTCGTCTTCGAGAGCGACAGCCCGGTGTTCATGTTGCTCATGATCCTGCTCATGATTGGGGCGGCGACACAGAACATCATCAAGAAAGGGGACGGCATCCCCGGCATCACATGGATGATTCTGCTCACGCTCGTCACGGTCGAGACGTTGACGATGGGCCTCATGCTCGGACTCGGCATCATCCCGTTCGAGCCGGAGAAAGTCATCCCAATCAGCGGCATGGTCATCGGGAACTGTATGGTGTTGTCGCTCCTGTTCTTGAACAAGTTCAAAGACGAGGTCGAGCGGAGCGATGAAGTGATTGAACTTATCTTGTCGTTCGGCGGCACACCGAAAGCGGCGATCGAGCGCAGTTTGAAGAGCGCCATCCGCACGAGCATGATCCCGACCGTCGAGGCGCAGAAGACGATGGGGCTCGTCCAACTCCCGGGTATGATGAGCGGTCTCATCATCGGCGGGGCCGACCCGATGGAGGCCGTGTTGTATCAGTTGCTCATCTTATTTCTGATCTTGACGACCGCGTCGATCTCGGCGGTCATGGTCGGCTATCTCGCGTATCCGCGCCTGTTCAACCAAAAACTTCAGTTCGTGGGGTTGACGTATCGAAAGGGGAAAACGACATGATTCAAGGCATCCATCACGTGCAAATCACGATCCCGAAAGGGGAGGAAGCCCGTGCCCGTGCGTTTTATTGCGGCGTGCTCGGTCTTCCAGAAATCGAGAAACCGGCGTCGCTTCAAGGACGGGGCGGGTTTTGGCTCGAGGTCGGCGACCGTAGCGTCCACGTCGGGACCGAGGACGGGGTTGACCGGCTGTCGACGAAAGGACACGTCGCCTACGCCGTGACCGATTTGGCGGAATGGGGACAGAAGCTCGAGGCGGAAGGGATTGAGCGGCTCACGGGTATCCCGATTCCTGGATTCGACCGGTTCGAGTTTCGCGACCCGTTCGGCAATCGAGTCGAGATGATTCAAGCCCTCTGAATGGAGAGTGCCCGCTGTGGGTGCTCTTTTTTCGTTCAAGAGATCCCGAACAGTTCGGTGACAGCTTTCCAATTGGAAGGATAGGCGTTGCTGCCACTATGCTGGTGCAACAGTTTGCCGTGACGGTTCACGGTGAAGTTCCACTGCGTCCCGTCCATCGTGAAGCATCCTTTCTCTTCGAACACTTCAGGCCAGCGATGGGAGACGAGCGACACGAATCGCTCATGGACGCGGAAGGCATCTGTTTCGTTGTACCAACCGGACTTGGGGATCGCCGTGCTCAAGTCAAACTCTTCGCGCCAGATGATTTCCCGTTTGACCGCGCCATCTTCAAAAAACGTGAAGGTGGACTCGTTATGGACGCCGAAGCCGCCGACCGTGAACGTGACGGTGACGGTCGGTCGTTTTTTACGGATGGCATCGAGCGGGATGGTCGGCTCGAACGTCAATTTCGCTTCACGCGACGCTTTGAGGGCCAGTTGTTCTTCTACGGAACGCCTCGGACGAACGGATTGAAACCATTGCTTTTTTGTGTGTTGACTCATGTTCATCTTCCTTTCACCTCATCGGATGGCTTGATTATAAGCAAAATGAACATGAGAGGTATGTACAAAAATGAACCAGGTATGATGAAAGGGAGTGTCGATTGGGACACGCCCTTTTGAGGTGACGTATTTAGTGTCAAGAAGGCGGAACGATTGTCCCTTGATGGAAACGCATCTTCCACTGGCCATCAACGTTCACCCAAATCGAACTGCGCAAGGCGATGTGTCCAGTGGAGTGGTCTTCGGTCCGATACGTGGCCAGGACGACGTCGTCTTGAACGCTGTCCAGTGAGAAGTCGGATAAGGTGATGTGAATCTCGCCGAGGTCCATTGTGGCGGCAGATGCCGTCCGATATAACATGCGCCCCGAACTGCCGATTTCAAAAAACTCATCCGTGAGTAGACGGTGCAAGTGCTCAGGTGATGTGCGTACTTCGGTCGTCAGCAATGCCCGTTCCTGTTGTTCAATCAAGTCAGCCAGCATGGGGTTGCTCCTCCCGCTTTCCAAGATTCATGACGATGACGCCGAGCACGATGACGATCAGGCCGATGCTGTTCAAGGTCGACAGCACTTCACCGTACACGAACACCCCGATCAGCCCGGTCGCGACCGTGCCGAGTCCGGCCCAGACGCTATAGGCAATGCTGAGGGGGATGGTCTTCAAGACGATGCCCATCAACGTGAACGAAATCGCGAAGCTGATTAAGAGAACGAGACTCGGGAACAGATTGGTGAATCCGTCCGACAGCTTCAACATCGACGTCCCGAGCACTTCGAACGCAATCGATAACAGTAAGATTCCATATGATTTCATGATTTCCCTCCTCATAGTTTCATCAAGACGAGTCCGACGATGACAAGCCCGATGCCGACAACGGTCTGAATCCGGACTTGTTCCTTGAAGACGAGGAAGCCGATCAGCGCCGTCGCGGCCGTGCCGACCCCGCTCCAAAACGCATAAGCGAAACTGAGCGGGATCGAGAGGAGGGCGAGCGACAACAAGTAAAATGCCGTCACGTAACCGAAGGCGACACCGAGAACGGGCAGGCGGCTCGTTGTCGTCGCGTTCAGCTTCAACATGCTCGAACCGAACAGTTCAGAGACGATGGCACCGACGAGATAGACGAAGCCCATATCAACGCATTCCTTTCATTGGAGCGTCGCCTAGATTGCGAATCATACGGATGGTGGTCCGGAATAAGGAATTAATTTTTAGCATGTGCTTCCTCCTCGTTCTATTGAAAATCAATAAAGTCATTGTAGTCGAGATTTGAACGTGAACACAAACAACGCGCCCCTCTTCGTAGAGGAGCGCGCATGTCAGTCGGTTTGCGTTGCGGGTTGTTTTAATTGTTGGAGCAAAGCCATCAAATCTTCACGAACGAATGGGGCAAGCGTCTCATTGAACGACTTAGTCATATGGTTACTGTCGACATAACCGACGACGTTACCGATGACCGGGCGGCATACGTCTTCTTCACAGATGTAATCCGAGTAGTCGTAATAGTAGACGTTGGACGGTTTGTCGGCCAGCTGATCCCAGTCACTGACAGCTGGTAACGTCTTCTCGCGGTCAACGCTACATTCATCGGCGTTACGGCCGAACTCGGCGAGACAGGCCGGGACTCGATTGTCGAAAAACGGCGTGTCCCGAATCGCAAAGATTGGAATATCGAGCGCTTCGAGTTGTTTGAATCGTTCGACGTAACCTTCCGGCACACCGATGTTCTCCTGATGTCCGATATCGGCCATCGTGATGACGAGGTCGACGTCCGCCTCGACGATAGCATCAACGATTTTCGTGTTCCATTCGTTACATTCCGGGTAGTTACCGATGATGCCCGTGCTGAAGCGGCAAGCGCTCTTCGTCATATTGACGAGGTGAATCCGTTCGTCTTTGATGAACGTATTGAGCGCCGGATGCCAGTGGCTCGAGTGCGAACCGCCGACGAGGGCGACTTTATAGAGTGGGTCTTCCGTCTCACCGTAATCGCACGTCAACACGTTCGTCTCCGGTACGGGAGCGTGACAGCCGTCCCAGAACGGTTCTGAGCGATCGTTGACAATGTCCGCATCAAATGGGATGTACGGGAGTTCTGGTGTGTTTGCGAACGTATCCGTGAAGACGAGGCCACCCGGATAGTCCGGTGACGTGGCGAGCGAGAGCTGTTCACTCTGTTCGGCCTCGATTTTGGCCTGCCAAGCGACGTTCATCACGAGGACGGGCAACATGAACGCGATGAGCGTCCCGACGACTTTCGGATGATAGTTCGTCTTCGTCTTGAGTGTCCGGACCGGGCGCTCGATGATGGACGTCGTCACGTAGGACAACGCAAGCGAAATCAATATGATACCGACCCCGTCCGCAAGCGAGACGTCGGTCGCCCCTTTCCAGACGTAATAGAACGTCAGGAGCGGCCAATGCCATAAATAGAAGCCGTACGACAGGCTGCCGAGCTTCGCGAGCGGTTTCGAGCCGAGCAAGCGCTCGACACCGTACGCACTCCCGTTTTCACCTGCGACTAAAATCATGACCGCGGCGAACGTCGGCAAGAGGGCGACGTAACCCGGGAAGACGCCACCGACGTCTAAGAGGAGACCCGTCGAAACGAGTGTGGCCAGCCCGAGCCAACCGACAATCGTCGAGGCGAGCGGAGCGAGTCGGATTTTCGAGATGACCAAGAACAGGATACCGCCGAGTGAGAACTCCCAGACGCGAGCGAACGTGTCAAAGTAGGCCCATGGTTGATTATGACCGGTCATCCAAACCGAATACGCGAACGATGGGATGAACACGGTGATGAAGATGGCTAGTAGCTTGGGTCGAATGTCTTCTGTTTTGCTACGCTTCACCCAAAAGATGGCGAGGGTGATCAAGAAGAACCAGATCACGTAAAACTGGGCTTGAATCGACATCGCCCAAAAGTGTTGGACCGGACTCTTGTCATTTCCTGCATCCAAGTAGTCAACGGCACTGAAGGCGAGCTCCCAGTTTTGAAAATAGAGGGCCGAGGCGAACAGTTCTTGAATCGTCTGTCCCCAACGCACGCTCGGTAAGAAAAAGTAACTAGCGATGGTGACGGCGGCCAAGACGAAGAACGCCGCCGGAAACAGCCGTTTGAACAAACCAAATAAGTAATCAAAGAAGTTGACGCTCCCAAGACGACGATAACGTGACAAGAGGGAGGCCGTGATGAGGAAGCCGGAGACGACAAAGAAGACGTCGACCCCACCAGACACTCGTCCGAGCCAAATGTGATAAATCGCGACGAGAAGCGCCGCGACAGCACGAAGCCCCTCGATTTCAGGCCGAAACTTCTTCGGGCCTTTGCCCGCAGTGTCAGCGACAGGTGTAGTGGTATGTGACATTAAAAAACTCCTTATCCCTATATCAAAATACGACGTGGTTATTTTGCACTATTTTCCATAGTACCATAATGGATAGAAGTGGCAACTGATTTTTAGAGCCGAATCGGTTTTGGATGATTGATTGAAAAAAGAGGGAGGGGCACGAATGGGTTCTCATCTGATGCATCTCGTCATTGCGAACGAAGTATGGCCATATTTAGAGGGTATTGATCAAACGACATTTCTGTTAGGGAATCTTGCACCCGATGCGTCAACGGCGAAGGAAATCACACATTATTATGCGGGGCGACATGAGGATTTGACACGTCGGCTCGACATCGAACAGTACTGGGTGGACAGTGCGAACGAGAATCCATCGTTCCGGCTCGGTTATTATTGCCACCTCGTCGCGGACGAGATTTGGCTACAAGGTTTCTACAAGGGATGGCTCAAGCAAGTCATCACGAATGACCCGGAAAAGCAGGCGATGTATTATGCCGATTTTGATGCGTATAATGCACGCCTAGCTCAACGACTAGGTGTCTTCGATTTCACTTCGTTGAAAAATCATGCGACGAATGAACTACGTGAACTCGTCGTGAAAGTCGAGCGGGATGCGGAGGCGACAGAGGAAGGGACGTATACGATGTTTTTGCCACACCAGCTCGATAGTTACGTCGAGACGTGCATCCTTCGTTGCCGACAGATGGTCCAACAGAAGAGTGAGGTGATTACATGATTCGACGCCACTATGCGCCGCTCTACGTAACGTTTGGACTTTCGATTCTGACAATCGTGGCGCTGTTCACCTTGAACGCTCGTTTTTTTCCGAATTTGGACTTGATGACGGCCATCTGGGTGTATATCGCTTTAGATATCGCCTTGATCGCCACATTGATTTGGGGCCTATTCTCGAAAGAGAAGACGGTACGTGTGTTCAGCCTCGTTGGGAATCTTGGGTTGATCGTGCCGCTATCGATTTGGATTTTTCTGTTGTTGCTTGCTAATGGGATTTCGGAAGCATGAGGGGTGATAAATCAAACGTGCCATTTTTGATGCGTCCTGTTCCGTTTTTCATCTTGCTCGCATTGTGCGGACCGCTCGCATTAGCGCTTGTCTTGATTTATTGGCGCAATTTGCCAGAAGATAGGCGCGGTCCCCATATGATTATGTCTATCTTGTTCTCACTCATGTTCATCTCAAAAATTCTTCCGAACGGTATTTTGCAAATCATCGTCTTCTCACTCACATACACACTTGTTTTATTTATCACCTACAGCATTTGGGGTCGGAAAAGAAAACGAGAAAAAGAATAGCCGTATAATCTGGAAAGTAGCCACACAAGCTGCTTTCTTTTTTTGTTTGCATTAGATAGAAAGAATAATATTTCCATTTCCAATTTGAAAATTTGGCATTGCACAACCTTTTTTTGTTTGTTATGCTTCTCAATGAAAACGATAATGATAATCATTATCAGTGAGAAAGCGTCAGTATCCATACATAGAGCAGAATCGTGAAACGGTTGCGGACTCACTGAGAAGGTCGTCATTCAAAAACAGATACACAGGGAGATGGAAAGAATGGGGAAATGGAAAGCAGCAGTCATGCTCACATCAATCGTCTTCACGCTAGCCGCATGCGGTAGCACGGACGAGACGAAAGACGCAGGAAGCGCGGAAGCGGAGACAGCACCGAAAACAGTTGAAATCACGGACGCACATGGAACAATCGATGTGCCTGTCAACCCGGAGAAGGTCGTCGCGCTCGACAACCGAACGTTCGAGACGCTCTCAGATTGGGAAATCGACTTGGTCGCCGCCCCAATCGGATTGATTCCAGCGGACTTGCCTTATAAAAATGATAAAGACATCGTGGACGTCGGGATGCACAATGAACCGAACTTAGAAGCGATCGCCGGTGTGGATCCGGATGTTGTCATCGTCGGCCAACGATTCGCCGACTACTACGACGACATTAAAAAGTTGGTACCGGAAGCAGCCGTCATCGATTTGAACATCGAGCTCCCGGAAGATGCGGGCACGCCAGGTGAAATCTTGGTCGAAGGCTTTGAGACAACGACGCGCTCACTCGGACAAATCTTTGAAAAAGAAACGGAAGCAGATGAGCTCATCGCGAGCTTCGAAGCATCGATTGACAGTGTGAAAGAGGCATACGACAGTGAAGACACGGTGATGTCAGTCATCGTCTCGGGCGGAAATATCGGCTTCTCGGCACCGAACACAGGACGTGTCTTCGGACCGATGTATGACATCTTTGACTGGACACCAGCCCTCGAAGTAGCGAAAACGACAGGGGACCATCAAGGGGATGAGGTCTCGGTCGAAGCGATTGCCGAGAGTGACCCGGACTGGTTGTTCGTCCTCGACCGTGATGCGGCCATTTCAAGCATGGAAGACGCAGTGCCTGCAGCGGACGTGATTGATAACGCACCGGCGCTCCAAAAAACGAAAGCCGTGACAGACGAAAAAATCGTGTATGCGCCGAACGATACGTACATCAACGAGTCGATTCAAACTTATTCTGAACTATTCAACGATATCGCAGCCGCGCTTTCGAAATAAGGGAGTCACGTTGTGCAAAAACCAATGACAGCAAGGGTTGAGACATTGTCTCAGCCCTCCTTTTCTAACATTTGGACGAAGTCCTTTATCGTAGCAATGCTCGTGGTGTTCATATTGGCGGGCCTTTCGCTCGTGACCGGCGTCTATGACATTCGTCAAGAAGGCGGGTCGGACATGTTTTGGATCACCCGCGTTCCGCGCACGGTCGCCATCATGTTGACCGGTGCCGCCATGGCGATGTCGGGGCTCGTCATGCAACTGATCACACAGAACCGTCTCGTCGAACCGACGACGACAGGTACACTCGAATGGGCGGGGCTCGGCCTGCTCGCTGTGTATCTGCTCGTCCCGGCTCCGACGCTCATGATGCGGATGACGGGGGCAATCGTCTTTTCATTCATCGGAACGATGGTCTTCTTCTGGTTTCTGCGTTCGGTCAAACTCCGCTCGTCGTTGATTGTCCCGATTATCGGACTCATGCTCGGGGCGGTCGTCTCGGCCGTGTCGACGTTTCTCGGTCTATTCTTTCAAGCCAGCCAGACAATCGAAGGTTGGTTCGTCGGGTCGTTCGCATCAGTTCAGGTCGGACGGTATGAATACTTGTGGCTCATCATCCTCGTCACGTTCTTCATCTTCATCCTCGCGAATCGGTTGACGCTCGCTGGTCTCGGCGAGGACATCGCGACGAGCTTAGGCGTCAATTACAATCGTCTCATCTTGATTGCGACGGGATTGATCGCGCTCGCGGTCGGGGTCGTGGCGACGGTCATCGGTAATCTGCCGTTTCTCGGGCTGATCGTCCCGAACATCGTCTCGATGTTTCGCGGGGACGACCTCCGCAGCAACTTGCCGTGGGTATGCGTCATCGGGATGGGAACGGTCCTCGTCAGCGATTTGATTTCGCGGACGATCATCATGCCGTTCGAATTGCCGGTATCGCTCATTCTCGGTACGGTCGGGTCAATCGTATTTATCGTAATTCTCTTGAGACAACGGAAGACGGGAGGGGTACGATGAGCACACTTATTGAAAATAAGACGAAGCATCGGGAAGCATACGATGTTGATGGTCGGTCCGTGCATACAGACGATCGGTGTGCGACGGCGTTCCGTTCGAAACGAGAACAGCGCCGCTATTGGTTGTTCCTGGCCTTCTTTATCGTCGGGGGACTGCTCTGTGCGTTCGGGTTACTCGTCTACAACAATCCGGTCCCGTTCGACTCACCGTCGTTCGTCCCGGTCGTCGAGCGTCGGGTCGTCGCCGTCATCACGATGGCGATCGCCGCGCTCTGTCAAAGCTTGGCGACGGTCGCGTTTCATTCGGTGACGAACAACCGCATCATCACGCCATCGTTACTCGGGTTCGACGCGCTCTACTCGACGATTCAGACGAGTATGATCTTCTTCTTCGGTGCAGGGGCATTAATCGGTTTTTCGGGAACCGGTGCCTTTTTGACCCAAGTTGGCCTCATGGTGCTCATGAGTCTGCTCTTGTACGGCTGGCTCTTGTCCGGGAAATACGGCAACCTGCAACTGATGCTTCTCGTCGGGATTATCATCGGGACGGGATTGAATTCGGTGTCCTCGTTCATGCGACGCATGCTCGCCCCATCCGAGTTCGACGTCCTGCAGGCCCGTCTGTTCGGATCGGTCATGCATGCCGATGCCGCCTACTTCCCGATCGTCATTCCGATTGTGATTGTCGTCGGGACGTTGTTGTATAGTTTCTCGAATCGCTTGAATGTCGTCGCACTCGGGAAAGACGTGGCGACATCGTTCGGGGTGAACCATCGCCGGAGCGTCATCTTTACGCTCGTCTTGATCTCGCTTCTCATGTCGGTATCGACGGCGCTGATTGGACCGTTGACGTTCTTTGGATTCTTGGTGGCGACGCTCAGCTATCAAGTGGCAGCGACGTACGATCATAAATACGTGTTTCCGATGGCGTTCGCGCTTGGATTCTTCGTGTTGACGAGCGCGTATTTCTTTATGTATCACATTCTCAATACACCGAGTGTCGTGTCCGTCATCATCGAACTGTTCGGCGGCATCATTTTCTTGGCAGTCATTTTAAGGAGAAAATCGCTATGATTCAATTGGAACAAGTACAAAAATCGTATTCGGATGATGTCCAAATCGGACCAATCAATCTTGACATCCCGAAGGCCGGCTTCACATCGTTGATCGGACCGAACGGGGCCGGGAAATCGACGACGCTCATGATGATCGGCCGTTTGCTCGATTTAGACGCGGGTCAAATCCAAGTCGCCGGGATGGACGTGTCGAGCACGAAATCGAAAGACTTGGCGAAAATCGTCACGATTTTACGGCAAGAGAATCATTTCGTGACGCGTCTCACCGTCCGTCAGCTCGCGGGCTTTGGACGCTTCCCATACTCGAAGGGGCGGTTGACGCAAGAGGACGAACGGATCATCTCGAAATATATCGACTTCCTCGATCTGACGTCGCTCGAGCATCGCTATCTCGATGAATTGTCGGGCGGACAGCGCCAACGGGCGTACGTCGCGATGGTGCTCTGTCAGGAGACGGAATACGTGCTCCTCGACGAGCCGCTCAACAACCTCGATATCGCTCGCTCGGTCCAGATGATGGAATACTTGCGGCACGTCGCCGACGAGTTTGGACGGACGATCGTCACGGTGCTCCATGACATCAACTTCGCGGCGAAATATTCGGACCGCATCTGTGCGATGAAAGACGGGAACATCGCCGCCTTTGGTACGGTCGAAGAGATTATGGACGCCGACATCCTATCTGACATTTTTGAGACGAAACTGGAGATCATTCAAGGACCGTATGGACCGATCGCGGTCTATTAATAGAAGGAGGGGATCAGCATGCAGATTTATTGGACACCAATTCAACAAGTCGTGCAGGAAGCGCGAGATACATACACGTTCAAACTGGAACTGCCCGAGGGCTTCACGTGGGAAGAAGGCGCGCACACGCACTTCGCGCTCGAAGGCTTCAATCAAGAAGACAAACCGAACCGGACGTTGATTCGGCACATGTCGATCTCGACGTTGCCGCATGAAGGCGCGATTGGGATCACGACGCGGGTCAAACCGGAATGTTCGACGTTCAAATCAATCTTGCGTGACATGAACATCGGGGACAAGGTCGCCATCTTCAAGACGCATTCGAACGTGCCATTGAAGCGGGAAGGGAAGAACGTCTATCTGTTATCGTGCGGGGTCGGCATTGCGACGTTCCGCCCGCTCGTACTCGCGTATTTGGCGAACGGGGAAGGTGTGCCGCACCTCCACTCGTTGAACGTCGACTCGTCGAAAGAATATTTGTTTAACGATGTGTTCGCGTCAACGAATGGATTCACGGCCGAGTTCGTCGACAATCGTCCGGACTATTACCAGCTGGTCGAGACGCTCGCCGCAGACAAAGACGGACTGTTTTACCTTGTCGGCAGCGATGACTTCTTGCATGAGACGATTGCCAAATTGCGTCAAAATGGCGTGACGCCGGACCAAATCATGCTCGACAAACATGACTTCCAAATGGAAGATTTCTTGAAGGCCTGACGCTCAGACCGAGGACGCGTTCCTCGGTCTTTTTGCATGGCACAAGTCGACGAAGCGCTTGAACACGTCACGTCCGTTTGGCGTTCCAGTCGATTCGGGATGGAACTGGACACCATATGTCGGGTGCTCGGGATGTTCGAGCGCCATGATGACCTCGTCATGCGTGCGAGCGGTCACGACGAGGTCCGTCTCCAAGACGACGAGCGAATGGTAGCGCATGACCTCACTCGGACTCCCGTCGAACAAGACGCCCGGGGTCGTCTCGATCACGGACGTCTTCCCATGCATGACCTGTTCGGCCCGACCGACCGTGCCACCGAACGCCTCGGCGATGACTTGATGTCCGAGACAGACGCCAAGGATGGGGATGGTGCCGGACAAGGTGCGGACGACATCGAGCGAGACACCGGCATCCAGGGGGCCACCTGGACCCGGAGAGATGATAATTCCAGCCGGATTGAGGTCGCGAATCGCGTCGATTGTCAGTTCGTCATTGCGGACGACCAAGACGTCGCTGAACCGGGCGACATCTTGATACACGTTATACGTGAACGAGTCGTAGTTATCGATGAGTAGAATCATGCGAACACCTCCAGTAGGGATTTGGCTTTATGCAACGTCTCTTCATATTCTGACACCGGGTCCGAGTCGTAGACGATGCCGGCACCGGCTTGGACATAGGCCGTGTCACCTTGAACGACCATCGTCCGAATGGCGAGGGCGAAATCATAGCCGCCCCGGACGTCGAGATAGCCGACGGCCCCGGCATATACTTCGCGCTTCACCGTTTCCAATTCGTCAATCAGCTGCATCGCTCGAATCTTTGGGGCGCCCGAGACGGTACCGGCCGGGAGACAGGCCCGCAGCGCGTCAATCGGATTCAAGTCGTCGCGCAGTTCACCTTCGACCTCGGAGACGAGATGCATGACGTTTTTGAAGCGCTCGACTTCCATCTGTTTCGGTATCGTGACCGAGCCGACTTTGGCGACCCGGCCGATGTCGTTGCGACCGAGGTCGAGGAGCATCCGGTGCTCGGCGAGTTCTTTCTCGTCTTGAATGAGATCAGCAGCGTGACGCACGTCTTCTTCGATTGTCTTGCCGCGGGGGCGGGTGCCGGCGATCGGGTTCGTCGAGACGCGATTTCCCTCGACGCGAACGAGACTCTCTGGTGATGCCCCGAGGACGATCACCTCGCCGAGATCGATATAGAACAAATACGGGCTCGGGTTTTGTTTCCGAAGCGTCCGGTAAAAGTGGAACGGATCGCCGGTGAACGTCGCGTCGATGCGTTGGGACAAGACAAGTTGGAACACCTCTCCGGCGAGGATGGCTTCTTTCGCCTGCAAGACGCGTTCGACGAACTCCTCTTTGCCGGTCAACACGCGTTCACTCGTGCGGACGACGGGGGCAAGTTCGTGTGTCTTCGCTGTCTCGAGGGCTCGTTTGACGTGGTCTAGCCGATTTGTAGCATCATCATTTCCAGTGTCGATCACGATGACCTGCTCTTCGACATGATCATAGAGAACGACCGTCTCATATCGTTGGAACAAGGCGTCCGGCAAACCACGCGTCTCGCTCGGGGTATTCGGGATCGGTTCATAGACGCGCTGCATGTCATAGCCGATATAGCCGACGGCACCGCCGATGAACGGATAGGGGGCGTCCGGTGTGTCCCGCGCAACCAGTTCCGACAACAAGGCGAGCGGATCTTCCGTGTGCATCGTGCCGGATGCGTCGGTCACTTCGTTGCCGTTGGCGCGAATCGTCTCGACTGGGTTCGAAGCGATGATCGAGTAGCGGCCGTGCTTGCCTTCGGCGCGACTCTCGAGCAACACTTTTCGTTTACCTTCTAAGCGGTGGAAGATTGCCACCGGTGTCAGTTCGTCGCCGTTGATGATGAGTTGTTTCATATCGATAACCTCCTTATAATTTGAGAGAAAAGGGGAAACTATGATGCACATCTTAAAACCGAATCAATTCTCAGGAGATGCGCTCACTGAGCACATCGAGCTAGAAGAAGAATTAAGTCCGTTTCTCGATCAATCGGATGAGTTGAATCAAGCGTATTTCGATGCCGTGATACGAAAAGCGAAGGGGTTGTTCGACACCTTGTTTCCGAACGGTGAGGGCTTCACGCTCGTGTATCATGTTTATGGTGATCACCCGGGCAACACCGGTATGTTTCGATTGATTCGCGACAAATCGCTCCGCTTTCAGACGGCGTTGATTCGTTCCGAAGAAGAGGAGGAGACGCTCTGGACGTATATCGTGCCGATTGCTGATCGAGACCAGATCCGGATGTCTCGTTTGTTGGAGGCGATTTGTCACCAAGACTTTCAACCATTGAGACCACGACTGCGTGGCTGGGCCATGTCGTATCCTGCCGTTCAGTTCATTCATCAGGAAGCAGGACATGTACTATTTGTTTATGATGACCGTGGTGCCTATATCCGCGGGACATCACCCGAACACCTCCAAGCAATCAAACAAAAAATCTCCCCGCCCCTCATGCCCGATCGGACATGAAGGACGAGGAGATTTCCCCGTGTTGCCACCTTCGTTGAGAGACTTCGCGCCTCCCCACTCATCGCGAACCATCATTCGCTGTCCTCGGTAACGGGAGGACCCGTCAGAGCCTACGTATCGGTCTGAACGCTCAAAAGCCCATTCACGTGCAACACGTCACCGGTTCACATCGACCACCGGCTTTCTGGAGACGTATCTTCACGCTACTCTTCTTTCTCATCGCGAGTTCGTATGAATGTTATCGTTACTTTAACGGGCTGAAGTCAGAATGTCAATATCGAAACTGTCAGAATGATTAGGGCTCAGGAATGTTTTTCTATCTGGCGCTCGGTCTTCCGTTTACTGAGAAACGTATAGGCGATGAGAAACGAGGGAATCGGGAAAAGCCAATTCCAAGACGATGGAGAAGTGAGCGTCCCGTAGTACACGAGGCCCATCGTCATTTCAATTGCGAGATTGAGCACCAACGTGATGAGCGGGGCGATATAAGCCTTTTCGAATCGTAACGCGATGAGGACACCGGTCCCGATGGTGAGGATAGGGACGATGACGAGTTGCCAGATGAACGGGTCGATCAAATCCATAAGCATCGTCCTTTCTAAATGGGATAAATTGTATATTGCTAAGTATACAGGGAATAGGGGATAAGAAAAAGAATAGTACCGATGTGGTTACGTACAATCGAATAATTGAGACGGCCATTACGAGTGGGACGACTCGAGCATACGAGTATGTTATGATGGACGCGAAAGGTAGGTACATCAATGGAAACAATCAACTTAAAACAACTTTCTGACGAACGGGCCGCGCTTCAAGTCAAGGGCGACCTGGACGCGATGCGCGGCATCATGCACGACGAGTTTCGTTACGTCGACTCGAGCGGACGTCAGTTCGATAAAGAAACGTTTTTAGATCAGTTCGTCGACCCAGCGTCGGTCCAGTGGATCACGCAGGAGACCGTCACGTTCGACGAGACGGTAGCAGGCGAGATCGCCCTCGTGCAACTATTGCTTGAAGAGCGTTTCATCCTCGGAACGAACGCCTACGAAGGCCGGTTTTGGGTGCTGCATGTCTATGTGAAAGAGAACGACACGTGGCTTTGGCAAGGCGGCCAGGCGACGATGATTCATGAAGTATGATAGGGAGGACTGCTTTGGTACATCCAAAGCAGTTTTTTTATGAAATCATTCACCTGATGTTTAAAAAAACGAACTTTTTCTTAGAGATGTTATTACAATAAAATAGGGAAACCAACCAAAATAATGATAAACCTAGATAATGGAGGAAAGTCATGAATCATTCATCGTATTTAAAGTTGTTCTTAGCCGGTTCGCTCATCGTCTCGCCACTCTTGCCGCTTCAAGCACAAGCAGAAGGCTCGACGACAGAAGAGCCACCGGTCGTCGAGACGGTCGACGTCACGGCGCCACTTGCACCGGTCGTCTCGACACCGCTCCACACGTCGAAATCAATCGTCATCGAAGGCGAGGCCGGTACGACAGCTTTGATTGGCATCAACAGCAAAGTGTATACGCGCGTCGTCACAGAGGCAGGAACGGCTCAATTCAACATGAGCCCGCAGTCGGTCGGAAAAGTCATCTCGGTCAGTTTGCGTGACGCTGCCGGAAACGTCAGCGAGACGACACAAGTCGTCGTCGCGGTCGATCCGGCCGCACGTCCGGCGACGCCGAAAATCGGCACAGTCAACAGCACGGCCCGTCACATCGTCGTGACCGGTACACCGGGTGCAAAATTGACGCTTCAAGTCGGGAACGCGACGTACACGGCACGTTATGACGCGAAAGGCGTCTATCGCCGCACGACAGCAGTCCTTCCGATCGGCACGGTCATCCGGGCGACGACAGTCGACGCGAAGGGGGCGACGAGCCTCACGCGCTCGACGAAAGTCATCAAAGACGGTCGTGCCCCGATGCGTCCACGCGTTACGCAGAGCGTGACGACGACCGCAACGGCAATCACTGGTACGGCCGAAGCGTATGCAACTGTCTATGCGAAGATTGGGACGAAGACGTATAAAGCCCCAGTCATGTCGACCGGGAAGTTTGTCATCAAGATCCCGAAACAAAAGCTCGGACAACCGATTGAGTTGTATGTAGTAGACGGAGCCGGCAATAAAGGCGGCGCCCTCAAGCTCGGCGTGCAACATGCGCTATACAACAAGTTCTATCGTTTGCCTGGCCAAATCACGCTTCATAAAGAGGTGTTCGATAGCGAAGGGGACGTCCGCTACGCTGAGACGTTTGCGCCTGTCTTCTTCGGGAAGCCATCAAAAGCGAATATGGCGTTTCTCGTCGACATCGAATCAGACGAAGGTTACCTCGATATGGATACGCTCCGCATCCAAGTCGGCAGCAAGTCATACAAAGTGAACATTGACCCGGAAGAGGTCGAGTACATGGAGTATGAGGATGGTTCGGTTGGGGAGTGGTACATCTTTGAGCCGGATGCAAAACTCATTCAGTTCATCAAAACGAACGTCCGTCCACAGAACCGGATTATCGTCACGGTGGAAGGCAGCGAAGGAGTCGTCAAATGGCCGCTCTACGCTGGCGAGAAACGCGCCTTCATCGAATCACTCAGCTACGCTGGATATTAAAAAGCAATACTTCAGATCGCCCTTCTCAGGAAGGGCGATTTTTGTGTGTGATCATTTAGCAAAATGACAATACAAGAACCATACTCCGATTTCTCGATAACCATTTACTGGATATTTTCTGTCGTATTGAAGAAAAAACGTCTCACCGGCTATGAATCGTCCATATTCATCTGACCCAAAAGTCCTATTCGAAAAGCGTAATTCGTGTCGGACGAATCAGTAGAAGTTCTTAATTGGTAATGAATTGGTTTATTAAAAAACATTACTCACATAATTAAATGTAAATTAAAGGTAATATAGGTTTATTAAATGTAAAATCCAAAACGATAACTGGAAATTATATTTTAATCATTCATTTCATAAAAATCGAATCCGATGACAGAAGTCTGATCTTG
The DNA here is from genome assembly GCF_018618135.1 of Exiguobacterium sp. s28. NCBI lineage: Bacteria > Bacillati > Bacillota > Bacilli > Caryophanales > Exiguobacterium > Exiguobacterium sp. s28. Next base: position 86,953 of record NZ_JACSLL010000006.1, read on the forward strand.
ATTAAAAACGTTGATAGCGCTTACTTTGTTGATTTTATGCGATTTTAATCACACTGGTAATTCTGAATGGGCGTCTTGAATATTCTAAATAAAAATACGAAAATGCATTATCATTTCCCTTTTTCGATAAAAAGTCGCTTGTTTCAATTGGAAACGTTATGTATATTATGGATGTAAGCAATCTGGGACGATGCATAGGCTAAAAGTCAATGTATGGTTTTAGATACCTGTTTTTGTATGACCCAAGTCCTATCGATGCTATACATAACTCATGGCAGTAAGGGTGCCTTGAGGCGTGATCGAGAGGACGAGGGGGAGTCGAAGACGCAGAAATCGCATTTTACCAAAGGGAGGATTTAAACAAGATGGCAAACAAAAAACAATTTGTCACGGCAGCGGCAGCGTTTGCAGTGACAGCGGCAGCGGTCGCACCAGCAATGTCGGCTTCAGCGGCAATGCCTGTCGTCAAGCTCAGCTCGGACTATGTACGTCAAGGGAACTTGGATGCAGCGCTTGACAAGACGTATCACGGATCAGAGATTCACTGGTACAAGTCTTCAGTCAACATGAACAAGCTCGGTGTCTTCCAAACGGCGGTAGGTTTCGTCAAAGGGAAGGGCATCAAAGTTGAGAAGCGCGTTCGCGTTTTGAACTACGCTCAAGAAGTGATCGGACCGAAAGAAATGCTCGTCTTCGAAAAAGGACAAGCCGTCTCAGGTATCCGCTCGCAGCCGGTCAAATTCGCAGACCGCGTCTACATGAAGCCGGGTTCATGGTCTGGTATCGACACGTCGCAAGTCGGCGAGTTCACTGCGACGTTCACTTACTCGAACAAAGCGTATGGAACGGTTTCGAAATCGTTCAAGTATAAAGTCGTCGAGTCAGCACCGATGGTATCAAGCGTCGAGTTGCTCAACGCCAAAGAGCTTCAAATCAACTTCTCTAAACCGGTTGACGCGAGCACGCTCCTCGATAACGGCATGCTCAAAGATGGAACGGTCGAAATCGATCACATTCCAGATGCACAACGCCTCAAAGGACTTCGCGGCACACTCTCGAAAGACGGCAAAACGCTCGTCGTTCGCGCCGAGAAGACATTCGACGGCCGTTACGCCGTGCTTGCCAGCTCGAAGATCAAAGGTCTTGACGGCAAAGATCTCGTACCGTTCAAAGGAATCTACACGCTCACAGATAACGTGCGCCCAGTCCTTAACGATCCTGAGTATCTTGAAAACAACCGCGTGAAGTTCACGTTCTCTGAGCCGGTCAACGTTGACTCAGAAGAAGCGCTTGAGAAGAAACTTGAGTTGACAGACGCTTCTGGCGCTGGCTACAAAGTTGATGTCGACAAGCTCTCGTGGGACGGTAAGTCGTTCATCCTTGACTTGTCAGACGCTCAGTTCGTCGCAGGCAAAGACTACAAGTTGACACTCGTCGGTCTCCGTGACTTCGCTGGCAATTTCATCACACCAAATCCAGTGACGAAGGTCGTTCAGAAGAAAGTCGTTGACGGTGTAGCACCTGCAGTCGTCGGCATGTCGTCTTCGAAACCGGGCTACCTCACAGTGACATTCTCTGAGGCTGTCTATGTGGATCGTTACAACCATGTTGCGAAAATCACGCTTACAAACGGTGACATCGAAGCTGACCTTGACGACAACGCATGGCTCGACGAGTCAGGCAAAGTCCTCACTGTCCGTGACAGCACGTTCATCGGTCAAATCGACGTGAAAGTTTCTGAGTTCCGCGACCTCGCTGGCAACTACGGCGCAGCGTCAACGAAACTCGTCAACTTCACAAACGATGCGACTGCACCGACTGTGACTGGAGCAGAAGTGAAAGTCATCGACGGCAAGAACCACCTCGTCCTCACGTTCTCTGAAGAAGTGAACGCGCTCTACGATGGTGAGATGGTCGGTTCGTACATCACGCCGAACGGTGTCGAGAAGAAAGTCAAAGCATGGACAGACGCTTCGTACTACTCGAAGAACCAAATCAAGACGCCGATCTCGGATCTTGAACTTGGAAACTACTCGGTCACGCTTCCGAAGAACCTCGTAGAGGATGTCGTCGGCAACGCGAGCGCGGCTCAATCAATCAAGTTCTCAATCACATCGAGCCCAATCGAGAAAGAGAAGCCGACGTTCGATGGCTACTACTTCCAAGAGAAGGACAACAGCACACTTTACCTCAAGTTCAGCGAGAAACTTGACCCATCATCACTCTACTTGGGCAACTTCTTGATCGAAGGCAAAGCGATCGCTGAGAAAGCCGTCTTCACGAACGAGAAACGTGACGTCATCAAGTTGACGCTCAAAGAAGGCGCGATCCAGACATCTGGTAAATACGCGTTCACAATCCAAAACGTTAAAGACGTGGCGGGCAACGTCATGGATACACTCGCCTTGAACGAGAAGTTCGCTGAAAACGACCTTCCAGGTCTCACTTCGGCAGTTCTCACGTCGAACAACGTGTCAGGCGACTACGCGATCATCACGCTCACGTTCGATGAGTCGATCGCAGACTACTCAATCGAGGACGGCTATGAAGACTTCAAACTCTTCGTCGGCGACCAAGACCTCGCGAAATCTGCGAAAGTCTCAGAAGTCATGGGATCGCAGTCGAACCAAGTCAAAATCACGGTTGACCGTGTGTTGACTCCGGCTGAGACGGCTCAAACGCTCACGCTCAAACCAGGTGCTGCGTTCGAAGTCCTCGACCTCGCGAACAACAAACACCCATTGTTCACTTCGGTGAACATCGCTAAGTAATTAGCGCTGACATTCATTGACCCTCCCTTAGGGTTAAATAGAGCAAAGCCTTCGGGCGGAGCCATCTTGAAACCGGTAGCGTCTGACGCTGCCGGTTTTACTATGTAGTAAACTGAAAAAAATACATATTAATCCCAATAAATTATGGAAATTTAAAACAAATAAGGTATTATTATATTGGTTCTATTTTCTTTAGGGATAATATATAATTTGGAGGGGTATTATGAGTCGTGCACAACGGAAACAGAGACGAAAGTTCCAATTTCTCGTCAGGACGTTCGTCTTGGTCTGTCTGATTTTATCTGGCGTCATCTATCAACAAAACCAAGAAGCCGAGGCGAAAGTGAAGCTTCATGCGTCTACCTTGGGAAACGATTTGCGATTTAGCGGGATGGCGCTACGGTTAGATGCGAAAGGCCTATACATACACTCGAACAGCAGTCATAAACCGATGGGCTTCACAGGGGCCGAAATCGACCCGAAACGTGGGACGATCATCGTCCGTCGTGATCGCGGCGATTCGGTCGTCTCTATCATTGCCGAACCGGACGAGACGCTCACGAAACGAGGCATCACGATCGGGGCTTCTGGTGGCGGGAGAGTGACCCACTTGTATTTATATCAAAACGGTGTTCAGCTCAATTTGGCTAAACCGGCTGACTATGCAAAAGCAGCGGGTTCTACCTCTAATATTTGGATGACCATCATCAGTCAATCTCGATGAGTTACCGGCACGTCCGGTGCTCATCTTTTTTCGAGTCGAGGCAAGAATTTACTATAGAATGAGGGAAAACGATGCAAGCTTATCAACGTGGATTTTTAATGACGCCGACACAGACCACACGTGACGGGTGGGATATGGTCACTTTGCCGAACGGTGACTTCTTTTACTATGACCCAATCACTCAGGTCGACTTGATTCAAAATGGAAATCGGTGGATGCTCGCTATGGGGGATGTCATTGACATCCGAGCGATGAAGCGTGACCGGATGAACTTGCTTGCGCGACTGAGCGCAGAAACGACGGAAGCGTTCCACGAATCACTCGACTTCATGGGCGGTCGTTATGTGCTCATTCGTGGCGACGAGGCATCCGTCCGGCTCTACCACGATGCGACAGGGATGCGCGGCGTCTACTTCACGACAGAAGCGCCGCTCCGGGCCGCCAGTCATTTAGAGCTGTTGCAAGAAGACGTCCAGTCCGCACCGCACCCGCTCTGTTCAAGCGAGTTGCGTCAACACAACCATTACCACTTGCCGGGTCACTTCACGATCTATGAGACGATCCGGATTCTCGTTCCGAACCATTTCGTCGATGGGTCATGTGTGATGACCCGTTATTATCCACGGCGTCCGCTTGAATCGCTACCAGTCGAGGCGGCGATCGAACCGCTCCGGACCTGGTTCGACAACCAGTTGCATCAGCTGTTCGAGACAGACGAACGCATCATCTTCTCCCTCACGGCCGGGATCGACAGCCGTCTGTCGCTCGCGCTCCTGAAACCGTTCCTCGCTGAGATTGAGGCGTTCACGTACCAAAACGTGGCGCACGTCGAGTCGCTCGATATCGATGCGGAAGTCGCCACGATGATGGCGCGCGACCTCGGATTCGCCCATCGTATCATCCCGGTCGACGGCCGAGCGTTCGAACAAGCGGACGAGGCAAAACCGTTTCGCGATATGATGCGCCAAAGTGTGACGTCAAATCACGGTCATGCCCACGCCTATGAATATATGAAGCTGTACAACGACCGGCCGACGCGACATCTACGGTCGAACATCCTCGAGATCGGTCGTGCCTTTTACCGGAAAAACCGTACCCTCCCGGCCGAGTTCACCGTCGAAGGCGCGATTCGTTGCTATTCATGGAAGTCGCGGGAAGATGACCGTGTCGTCGCGTTATGGACGTCTTACGTTGAAGCGGTCGGGTTGACCGAGGCGACGCTCCACGGGTATGACCCGTACGACTTGTTATATTGGGAGTACCGGATGGGCATGTGGCACCAGCAAGTGCTCGCCGAGAGCGACGTCGCTTTCGAGACGTACATTCCGTTCAACGCCCGGGCCATCCTCGAGTTGTTCCTCGCGCCTGAATATGGGGACCGTCTATACGCAAAGCTGTTCTATGAAGTGATCGGTCATGAGTGGCCGGTGCTCGCGTTCTGGGGCGTGAACAAACGCGACACGATGCGCGATTATCTGCATCCGACGCTCGACCAAGACTGGATGCCGTTGAACGGGGTGATCACGAGCGGACGGTTGGACGAGTCGACGATCCCGTTGAACGTACGTCGCTTGACGACGAACGTGTCGTATCATCTTGAAGCGAACGCGATGAAAAAAGGGGACTACATGGTCTACTCGCAAATCTTGACGACGAAACCTGGTCAGACATATCGTTTGAACTTGAACGTGCTCAACCCGTTCGAAAAGCGGTCGTCCCTTGGCCTAGGACGGATGCGCTACGAGATTTGGGTCGACGGGGTCTTGTACTTGTCCGAGGATATCGCGGCCTGGGGCGGCCCGAACCAAGTATGGGTCGAGTTCGATGCGACGGCTGAGACGACCGAGTTCATGGTCCGGACGGTCGCCCTCCGTGACTGTGGACCGAACAAATGGGGCGCGGCCTCAAAGATGCAACTTGAGGCGCTGCGTCTTCAAGAAATCGAGCACGGTCATTTGAAGGCTGGGGCATCGAGTCCGTTCACACAAGTTCATGAGTTGATTGAAGCGGAGTAAGGCTTTTTGCCTAACGTGTTTCAATTTCCAAGGAATCCCTCGATGTTGCAGTCGGGGGATTTTTTGGAAAAGATACACGGAATTAACGAAAAATTAATTGTATTTACTAGTGGAATTGGATATGTTTAGAGAGGAGAGTGGTCTCTGAAACGATAGGTCTGAAGACGGAATAGGGAGCAAGGCCAATTGTACTCCGTCAGACATTGTAAGCGCTATCATTCGTTTTAGTTCTGCTTCACCACATTTGAAAGGGGAAAATCAAATGCTCACACGTAAAACGAACAAGTTGTACGCTTCACTCGCTGTGGCGGCCATCACCGCTTCATCGATCGTTCCGGCAGCGACAGCTGACGCGGCACCGAAAGCGAAGACGGTCAAACTGAAAACGGACTTCGTCCGCGGAGGGGACCTCGACGCGTCACTCGACAAGACATACAAAGGGGCCAAGATTCACTGGTACAAGTCTTCGGTCAAGATGAACAAACTCGGTACATATCAAACGGCGAAAGGAATCGTTCTCGGCAAGGGGTTGAAAGTCGAGAAGCGCGTCCGCGTTTTGAACTATCCGGTCGCCATCGAGCCGGCTGAAGCACTCTCGTTCAAACAAGGGGAAAACGTGCCGAGCGCACTTCGTCTCGATGTTCGCTTTGCGAACGGTACAGTCGAGCGTCTCGTCCGCGTCCATGGCATCGATACGTCAAAAATCGGATCGTTCACGGCACATGCGAAGTTCACGAGCAACGGCCGCACAATCGAAGCTGAGCTTCCATATTCGGTCGGTGGGAATACAGTATCATTCATGCACACGAACGACACGCACGCTTCACTCGACTTGGCGCCGAAACGCGCGACAGCCGTTAAGCAAGTTCGTGCCGAGAAGCCGAACGCTCTCTTGATCGATGCGGGGGACGTATTCTCAGGTTCGCTCTACTTCAACAAGTTTGAAGGTATGGCTGACTTGAAACTCATGAACTACATGAAATACGATTTGATGACGCTCGGAAACCACGAGTTCGACCTCGGCGGCGACGAAGACGGCAACGCAGAGCTTGCCAAGTTCATCCGCTATGCGAACTTCCCGTTCGTCAGTTCGAACCTCGACTTCTCAGCTGATGCGAACTTGAAATCGCTCTACCGCGATGCGGTGACGGACAAGCCATACAACGGTCGTCTCTATGAAGGTGTCATCAAAGAAGTGGACGGCGTCAAAGTCGGATTCTTCGGTCTCACAACAGAAGAGACGGCTGACATCGCCAGCCCAGGCGACACGCAATTCCAAGACTACATCGCGGAAGCAAAAGCAGCCGTGGCAGCGTTCGAGGCAGCTGGCGTCAACAACATCGTCGCGGTCACGCACTTAGGCTATGATGACAACCCAGCGGTCGACAACGATCAAATCCTTGCAGAAGAAGTTGAAGGGATCGACGTCATCATCGGCGGACACTCGCACTCGTTGCTTACGAAACCGGTCGTGAAGAACGCGGATTCGGATAACCCGACCATCATCGTCCAAGCGTACCAGTACAGCCAATACCTCGGCACACTCGACGTCACGTTCGACCATGACGGTAAAGTCGTCGCACATGAAGGTTCGGTCATCGACGTGTCGAAACTTGAAGCAGACGCGAAAGCGACGCAACTCCTCGCGCCGTTCAAAGAAGATGTCGACGCCTTGAAAAACCAACCGACCGGCGCTACAGCGACGGCAGCGCTCACGAACCCGCGTACGAGCGACATCGGTAACACGACAGGTGAGAGCGTCCGTAAAAACGAGACGGCGCTTGGTAACTTGATCACAGACGGTATGCTCGCGAAAGCGAAGACGTTCAACGCGGACGTCATCGGCGCGATGCAAAACGGCGGCGGCATCCGTGCAGCCATCGATGAAGGGGAAATCACGATCGGCGAAGTGCTCACGACGCTTCCGTTCGGCAACACGCTCGCCATCGCTGACCTCACTGGGACAGAGATTTACCAAACGTTCGAGCGCAGCGTCGGACCGCTTCCGAGCGAAAACGGTGGTTTCCTTCACGTGGCTGGCTTGAAAGTGACGTACGATAGCTCGAAACCGTCAGGCGAACGCGTGACAAAAATCGAGTACTTGAAAGACGACGCATACGTCCTCGTTGCGAACGACACGACGACATATAAAGTCGCGACGAACGCCTTCACGGCCAAAGGCGGCGACGGCTTCGAAGAACTAGGCAAAGCTTATACAGAAGGACGCGTTCAAGACCTCGGTCTCTCGGACTGGGAAAACTTGCGTGACCATGTGGCCGGTCTCAAAACCGTTGAGCCGAAAGTGGAAGGTCGCATCGTCGACACAGCAGCAAACTAAGCAGTTTCACTCTCCTGATTTTTTCAGGGGAGTGTTTTTTTGTTAATGGTCGTGAAAGTCGGGTATACGACAAGAGGGACGGGTCAATGGATTGTCATCTGACTGAAATTGCTTGCCTATCTGATATTTGATACTATGACAGAGGGTGTAGGTGTGAAGCCTACGATACGACATGATGAAAGAATGAGGCGAATTTAATGGATGTAAGACGATTATTGTCCGACGTTCAAGCGCACACGAAATGGGTACGTGCCGAACGGGAACGGATTTCACAAAAAGAACCACTAGATGAAGGCGATGTCGTTCTCATCAACGACTTGCCGTCTTTGACGAAGAAAGCCCAGCTCCCGTATTGGGACGACGCCAAACTCGAAGCCTACCACACGGCTCTCGAACAAGAATGGGACACGGCGTCCGAGCGATTCCCGAGCGACGTGGCTTCATTCCCGTCGTCGAACGGAACCGCGTATTACTATAAGAAGAAACTCATCGACGTGGCGTTCGTCGGACCGGTCGAACGGGCCGAGACGTGGCGTAACGTCTGCAACATCCATACGTTCAGTACGGTCACCGAGTTTTTAGAACTCATCAATGCCGGTGTGAACATCGAGTTCCTGATGATCAGCCCGATTCTTCCAGGAGAAGCGGCGACAAGTTTTGAGCATATGGGGACACCACGTTCACATTCGCGCGAATGGCTCGAAAAACTGATCAAACAAGCGAACTATCGGGACATCCCGACCGTGTTCCACACCGAGGCCGATACGAACCATTACGCTCGTTTCGCATCACTCGCGGCAAAATGTGATGTCGTCTTTACGGCCAACGAAGAACGGGTTCAAGATTACACGGAACTGTGCAACCATGACCGTGTCTTCGTCATCAAGCCGTTCGTCAACCAACTGCTCCACAATCCGATCGGGATGACGCGCCCGCGTCTGAACGATGTGCTCGTCACGAACGAGTTCCCGATGCGCAACGTGTTCATGGACGACGTCAACAAATTGATGGACGGTGTGCTAGAGACGGACCATCAACTCTTTGTGACGAAGTCGAACCGTGATCAACATACAGAAGTCGCTGAGACGTATCGTCCATATCTCGTCGCCAGCGAGACGAATATGGGTGACTTGAAAAAATCGGTCGACTGGATTCTTCATGTCAACGAAGTGAAGAACAGTCCGACTTACTGCGCCCAAGAGATCTATGATGCACAGGCGCGCGGCAATCTCGTCTTGACGAACTATAATATCGCCGTCAACAACGATTTCCCAAACGTGTTCATCGCGACGGGGCGGTTGGACGCAAAACAAATCTTGAGCATGTTCAAGACAGAAGACGAGATGGTCCGCCAGCAACTGTCTGGTGTTCGCACGGTTATGGGCGGCCATACGCTACACGACCGGTTTGAAGAGATGTTGTTCGCGCTCGGACTCGAGACGGAGGCACTCGGGGCCCGCCCTGTCCTCGTCGTCGGCTCGGGTGACGAGTCGCGTCTCCAAGCGATGATCGACGCACAGACGTATGCAAGCATCCGTTTCCGCATGGCGGACGCCGTGACCGAGACCGATTTACAAGAAGCGGCGTTCGTCGCATTCTTTGACTCGGCCTATACGTATGAGGCGTACTACTTGGAAGACATGATTAACGCCTTCAAATACACGGACGTCTCGTTCGTGACGAAAGCGGCCTACTTCGACGGCGAAACGTTCGTCACGGGCCCGGAACATGACTATGTGACGGACGTGACCGACGTCCACCGTTCGGTGTTCGTCGCCGAACAGTTGTCGCTAAAAGAAGTCGCGACGCGGACGCTCAAAACACGCACGTTACCAGGTTATGCGATTGACCGATACGAGCTCGTCAAAGGTGAAGTCAGCGTTTCGCCGAACGCACCGCGTGACTATAAACTGTCTGTCGTCGTGCCGGTATATAACAACGGCCGTTACTTGTATAACAAATGCTTCTTCAGTTTGAAGCGGAGTTCGATGTTTGACGACATGGAAATCTGGCTCGTCGACGATGGTTCGACCGACAACGAGACGGCTCGTTACGTCGAGCGCTTGGCACGTGAGCATGCGAACGTCTACATGTACTCGTTCGCGGATGGCGGCAGCGGCAGTGCCTCACGCCCCCGTAATAAGGGCGTCGAGCTCGCGACGACTCCGTATATCGCGTTCCTCGACCCGGATAACGAGGCGGTCAACGACGGCTATCATGAGCTGTATCAGTTGATGACACGCGAACCGGGACTCGACCTCGCCGTCGGCAGTATGTTGAAGCTGTCGAACCGTGAGGCGATGATTGAACTCGAAGGGCTTGAAAAAGATGGCATTCGCATGATCGAAGATCCACGCGCCTACTTGCTCGAGCACAACTTCAAAGTCCAAAGCATCCAGGCGATGGTCATCCGCCGCGACTTCATCGTCGAGAACGGATTGAAGCAAGTCATCGGTGCGGTCGGTCAAGACTCGCTCTTCTTCCAAGAGATGTTCTTGTCGGCAGAACGGGTCGCACTCGTCGATTTGACGATCCACGATTATTACGCGGCCGTGGCCGGGTCGACCGTCAACACGATCACACGCCGTTACTTCGAGAAGTGTCTCTTGCGTGAGACGGCCCGAGCGAAAGCGTTCGAACGTGAAGGTGTGCTCGACGTTTACCGCGAGACGCGCTTTGAACGGTTCTTCGAGCTATGGTATCTCCAGTTCATTCGCCGGTCGCGGGAAGAGGACTTCCTCGGCAATGCGGACCTGTTATATGCCATCTATGAGCAGTTCAAGCCGCTCGAACCGAGAAGCCCGCGCTTCAAACAGTTCATCGATCTGTACGAGAGCGGTCAAAAAAATGAATTGAAACGTCTATATTTCGACGTATTCCGTTGAGGTGACAACCATGAGTGAACAATTGAAACAAGAAAAGAACCTTCTCGAGATGCAGCTCGCTGAACAAATCGAGGAGAATAAACGACTTCAACGTGAATACCGGATCAGGGGTCAACAATACCAACGTCTCTTGCATCGTTACGCCGAACTGCTCTATACGGTAGAGTGGATCTCGAAAGAAGTCGAGAAGGCCGATAAACGCTATCACCAAATGAGTCGGAAATTTACTCAAATCAATCGTAAATATCAAAGTTTGACACAGTCTAAAGTCGGCAAAGTACTCCTTAAAGTGCGGGCCATCCGAAGCCGCGTCGGCAAAATCGTCAAACGAAAATGACCAACCGGGAGCGACATGTGATGTGTCGCTTCCTTATTAGTGAAATCGAGGGGAACAACCCCGCAGTTTGGAGGAAAGACATATGGGTTGGCAAACGAAAGCACGTCGTGCGGCACATCTTGGTTTACAGCGCTCACGTCGCGTCGGGAAACGAATCATCAATAAGACGCGCAATCGCGTGATTTCCCGTAAAGGGGGACCGATCGTCCCGAATTGGTATACCGCATCGAATGCGGTGCACTTAGAAGGAGCGGACGTCATCGTCTCACGGCCGGAAGCGGTCGCACTCGCGTACCGAGCGGATGGAAAAGAAGAGGCGCTTGACCTCAAGCAAATGTTCTCAAAATCAACTCGTCATCTGCACGTCCAGTTTCGGGCGAAGGCGACAGGAGACGTCAATCCCGTCGTGAAAGTGTCGCTCTACCAACGGAACAAGCACTCACGTGACGTGTTCGTCTACAATCAGGCACCGACCGACATCGCCTTGCTCGCGAACGAGACGCGAGTCCGCTTCGCTATCGAGACGGAAGGGAAAGGCTCTTATAGCGTCATCGAGTTGAACGTCAACGGTGTCTCGCTCTGGGATGTCGAAGGTATGGCTTACCATATGCAAGACGCTGATTTCGACTATCGCATCGATTTGACACCAAAACAGCTCGAGTTGATCTCGGCGATCAACCGCGTCGTCGACTTCGAAGACGATAAACTGTTGCTTCACGGCGTCGGCAGCCAGTACGTCCATTTCGGCGTCGGCGAGTCGGCGCTCCCGCACGTGAACACGAAACGTGCCATCGATTTCCCGCTCGGGGACATGGACGATGACGTCTATCGTTTCTATTTAAAAGGGACGGTGACCGGCACGGCGAACGCTTCCCTGTTCGTCGTCACGTACACGGCGGACGGCCAAGACCAGATGATCGAGGTCCCGCTCGGACTGAGTGGCATTATCCGCCTGACACCGAGCCATACAACGGTCCGCTATTTCGTCCGTTTCTCAGGTCACGGTGAGCTCCATGGATTGAAGCTCGGTATGGTCCGCGAGAAGAGCGTCCGTCGCGAAGAAATTTTGTCGCTCAAACCGTCGATGTGGACGGTGCCGACGCCGGATACGATCAAACTGAAACATAAACACGACCAGCTCGTCGTCAAGTTGAAGACCGGGGAAGGCAATCGCCGTTACATCTCGTACGCCGAGACGAACAACAGCTTCAAACTGTTGCCGGTCGACTTCTTGTTCGACGTCAAATCGAACAGTCGTTACCGGGTCACGGTCGATGGGGAGATGGGCGAAGGGACGAACGTCGTCCTCTATATCATCACGTATTCGACGGAAGGCCGATTGAATATGCAGCAAGTCCAACTCGGTTCAGAGAAAATTTTCGAGTTCGAGAAAGAGGCGCGTCGCCTCCGTTTTGCGCTTCGTGTCGACGGGGACGGAGAAGCGGTCATCGACCGGATTCGTGTCACCGAGGAAATCATCAGCGACCGGACGCGTAGCCCGGAATGGCTCGACGTGCGTGAGGCCCGTCTTTTCCGTGCCGTGCCGCGTGAGCTGCACGAACTGAAAGTCGCGGCCATCTTCGATGAGTTCACGACCGCATCGTACCGTCCGGAATGTGACTTGATCACGTTCACACCGGACAACTGGACGGCCGTCCTTGCCGATGAACAGCCGGACTTCTTGATGGTCGAGTCGGCGTGGAAAGGGAACGCCGGGGCGTGGGAGAAGAAAATCGTCAAATACGGCACGAACACGTGGGAAGAACTCGACGGCCTGCTCGAATGGTGCCGTCATAACAACATCCCGACCGTGTTCTGGAACAAGGAAGACCCGATCCACTACGATCGCTTCATCGAGACGGCCAAACGGTTTGACTACGTCTACACGACTGACGAGAACCGGGTCGAGGATTATATCCGCGACTGCGGTCACGACCGCGTCGGCGCGCTCCCGTTCGCCGCACAACCGAAAGAGCACAATCCGATTCGCTTGCCGGGTACGCGTGAACCGTACGCGTCGTTCGCGGGCTCGTATTATGCGAACCGTCATGAGTCGCGTCGTCAAGATATGGACCGTCTGTTCGCCGCGGCGAACCGTTACGGCCTCGTCATCTATGACCGCAACTATGAGATGAACCAACGCGGCGAGACGGACCAGCTCCAATTCCCGGAGCAGTTCCGTGACTCGATTCGCGGCAGTTTGAAATATAACCAGATCGCGAAAGCATACAAAGGCTTCAAAGTTATGCTGAACGTCAACTCGGTCAACGATTCGCCGACGATGTTCTCGCGTCGTGTGTTCGAAGGACTCGCCTGTGCGACACCGGTCGTCAGCACGCGTTCGATTGGCGTCAAACAAATGCTTGGCGATTACGTCTTCCTCGATGAGGGAGATGCCATGCTCGACGAGACGTTCAAGAAGCTGTTGACGGATGACGCGTTCTATGAGGACGTCGCCATGCGCGGGATGCGTCACGTGTTGACGTATCACACGTACACGCAACGACTTGCCCAAGTCGTCGGTGCGATCGGCATCCCGTATCGGGTCGATCACGCCAAAGTCGCCATGGTCGCCATCGTCCGCTCGAAAGAAGAGATGGAGCGTGTCGTGTCGATCTATCAAGCGCAAGACTATGCCCACACGCATCTCGTCGTGTTCCTCGACAAGTTCGACGGTTACATCGACGTCTATAACGAGTACAACACCGAGGAGATCTCGACGTTCATGCTCAGCTATTTGACGCAGTACAACGCCTTGTCCGAGATTTTGGACGGCTTCGAATGGATGGCGTACGTCAACCGGGAAGACTACTACGGCCCGTCGTACGTGTCCGACTATATCTTGGCGACGCGTTATGCCGACGCCAATATCTTGACGAAAGGCGACCATTACACGTTTGACGGGACGCTCGAGAAACAAGACACAGATGCGAGCTATCGCTACGTGTTCGACGCTGTGCCGACACGCTCGCTCGTCAAACCGGCGGCACTCCGCTTCTATAGTGTGAAAGAGGCGCTCGACGTGTTGACGAAAGATGCGTCACTCCAAGAACTGGCCCAGTCCGGGGAGCGCATCTTCAGCATCGACCCGTATCAATACGTCAAAGGCGGAGCTAATCTCTCCGACGCAATGGTCCAGGAGGTAACGTTATGACGAAAGCACCGCTCCGCGTCCTCGTCTATGGGGACGTGAACTTGAACTTGATCGACGGGTCGGCCATCTGGCTGACATCCGTCGTTCATATGTTGAAACAAGACCCGTCGATTCACGTCGATATCTTATTGAAACGCTCAATCGTGAAACCGGAAGTGACGGCGTCGATTCGTGAGTTGCCGAACGTCCGTTTCCTCGACGTGTTCAGCGAGACGTCGCCGAAGAAGGACGAACCTTATTACGAGAAGAAAGTGCTTGAACCGTCTGAAGCGGCCCAGCTCATCCATGAGCTCATGATGAGCGGGTCGTACGACTTGGCGTTCATCCGCGGCTTCCAGCTCGCCTACAACTTGTCAGCATATGAAGACACGATGGCGAAGACGTGGACGTATATCACGGATTTCACGCACGACCATACGCAGGCGTCGGACGAAGAATTGGCCCGCTTGAAGCAAATCGCCTCACGCTCGGCTCGCATGCTTTGCCAGACGTCGGCAATGAAGGATTATTTTGAGACGTTCCTCCCGACGGAGCGGCCGTTCCTCATCTTGAACCCGATGATTCCGAACGTGAAAGAAGCGACACCATCGTTCACGAAACCGAACGACCGCCTCGTCTATACCGGCAAATTCGCGCCGCTCTGGTATTCGAGCGAGATTTTGACGGCGTTCACGAAACTGCGCGCCGCGCATCCGGCGGCCGAGTTGCACGTCGCCGGGGACAAGTTCAATCAAGACCCGAACAACCCGAACTTCCGCAAAGACGTGACACATCGACTCGGTCACGATTCAGGCGTGACGTGGCTGAAAGGCATCCCGCGCCGCGACGTCGAGACGTTAATCGAGTCGAGTGCGGTCGGCGTATCTTGGCGCCATCCGGAACTCGATGCCTCGCTCGAGCTGTCGACGAAGCTGCTCGAATACGGTGCGCTCGGAAAACCGGTGTTGCTCAACCGTAACCCGATGCACGAGCTCATTCTCGGGGCGGACTATCCGCTCTTCGTCAACTCGGAGACGGAGTTCATCGACAAGGCACGCCTCGCGCTCACGGACGCTAGCATCTACCGTGAGGCCGCCAAGCGTCTGTACGACATGGCCCAGTACTACACGTTCACGAACACGTACGCGCGTCTGCGCGACGAGTTGTGGGGGATGAAGAAGTTGACGATCGTTTTCGCCGGTCATGACTTGAAGTTCTTGAAGCTGTTCATGAAGCAGTTCTCGGAGAACCCGCGCTTCAACGTGCTCGTCGATCAATGGGATGGCCATAAGATTCACAACGTCAACCATAGTAAGGCATGTCTTGAGCAGGCCGACATCATCTTCTGTGAGTGGGGACTCGGCAACGCCGTCTGGTACTCGGAGCATAAGCTGCCGCACCAGAAGCTGATTGTCCGGATTCACCGTCAAGAGAAAGAGACACCGTTCCCGCGCCAATACAATTTGCACAATATCGACAAAATCATCCTCGTCTCGCCGTATATGCTCGAAGAGATGTACCGTCTGTTCCGCATTCCGCGCCATAAGATGACGATGATTTATAACGCCGTCGACGGCAAGCGTTTGGCGCAGCCGAAAGTGAAACAAGATTTGACGTTCCACCTCGGTATGATCGGCGTCAACCCGAAACTGAAGCGGCTCGATTTGGCGCTCGATTTGCTCGAGCAGCTGTTACAACAAGACAGCCGCTATAAACTCTTCATTAAAGGACATCACCCGAACGAGATCTACTGGATCAACAAGCGGGAAGAGGAGCGGGCGTATTACGACAAGTTGCTCGCCCGTCTCGAAGAGCCGCAATTCCAATCGAGCGTCCAGTTCGACGGCCACGGCGACGACGTGCCGGAATGGTTGCAAAAGATTGGTTTCGTCCTCTCGATGAGCGATCTCGAGAGCTTCCATTTGGCTCCGGCCGAAGCGATGACGTCGGGGACGTATCCGCTCATCCGTCACTGGACGGGAAGCGAGACGATCTATCCGGACGACTTATTGCTCGAAAATGTGTCCGACGCCGTCGACATCATTCGCTCATACGCCGACGATTCAGACCGTTTGCTCGAAGCCGCAAAACCGCTTCAAGCCTATGCGTTTGAGCACTTCGCGGTCGAAACACTTGCTAAAAAGCTGGAACAGCTTATACTAGAGGCGTTGTCCGAAACGGAAAAACATTGATTTGTCATTAAAATGTAATTGCTCGGCTGATTTGTTCAAGAGTATAATGAGTATTGTTTTATTGTCGAAACTGAAATAAAATGATGGACATGCTCGCACTGAGAAATCGCAGGGCACACACACACTTGGAGGTTACTACAAATGAAAGTATGTACAGTAGGTCTTGGGTATATTGGTTTGCCGACATCGGCAGTCTTCGCTAAATACGGCGTCGACGTCGTTGGGGTAGATATCTCTCAAAACGTCGTAGATAAATTGAACCGTGGCGAAATCCACATCGAAGAGCCAGGTCTTGGCGAAGTCGTCGCCGACGTCGTCGCAAAAGGTAAATTCCGTGCGTCACTCTCACCGGAGAAAGCGGACGCCTTCATCATCGCCGTACCGACACCAAACAATGATGACGAGCACAAGTCGTGCGACCTCACTTACGTTTTGGACGCGACACGTAAAGTCCTTCCATTCGTCGAGAAAGGGAACGTCATCATCGTCGAGTCGACAATCGCGCCACGTACGATGGACGATTTCGTCAAGCCGATCGTTGAAGAAGCTGGATTCGTCGTCGGCGAAGACATCTTCCTCGTTCACTGCCCAGAGCGTGTCCTTCCAGGACAAATCTTGCATGAGCTCGTGCACAACAACCGTATCGTCGGCGGCATCACGCCTGCCTGTGCGGAAGCTGGCGCACGTGTCTACGGCACATTCGTCGAAGGCGAAATCGTCAAGACGGATGCGAAGACGGCTGAAATGTCGAAACTCATGGAGAACACGTTCCGCGACGTCAACATCGCCCTCGCGAACGAACTCGCTAAAGTGTGTAACGACCTCGACATCAACGTCCTCGACGTCATCGAGATGGCAAACAAACACCCGCGCGTCAACTTGCATAGCCCAGGTCCTGGCGTCGGTGGTCACTGCCTCGCGGTCGACCCGTACTTCATCGTCGCGAAGTCACCTGACCTCGCTCAAATCATCAACTTGTCGCGTGAGACGAACGTCTCGATGCCAGCTTACGTGGCCGACAACGTCGAGAAGCTCGTTGCGGGCATCGAAGACGCGAAAGTTGCTGTCTTCGGCGTGACGTACAAAGGAAACGTCGACGACATGCGTGAAAGCCCAGCCGTCGACATCTGTGAGCTCTTGCTCGACCGCGGCGTGAACATCTCGGTTCATGACGGCCACGTCGAGAAGTCGACATCGAGCCGCTTCGACCTCGTATCGAAAGAAGAAGCGATTCAAGATGCGGACCTCGTCCTCGTCCTCGTCGACCACAACGAGTTCAAGACACTCGATTTCGCTGAACTTAGCGGAGCGATGCGTCGTCCGATGATCTTTGACACGCGCAACATCGTGAAGCCGGCTGGCGACGATGTGGCTGTCGTAAACTACGGCAACTTGTACAAATTTACAAAGGAAACGAATCTCGTACGTTGATTCAAGGTGAATTCACATGTTTAAATCCGCGAAAGCTATTCTTTCAGAACTGCAATCGAGTAAGTATCTGATCATGCGTCTCGCGACGTATGAGACGAAGAGCAACTATTCAATGCAGTACCTCGGATTTTTATGGGAATTCGTCACGCCATTGCTGCAAATCGCAGTCTATTGGTTTGTATTTGGATTTGGTATTCGAAGCGGCAGGCCGATTGATGGCGTGCCGTTTCTGCCATGGCTCGTTGCGGGGATTGTCGTCTGGTTCTTTATTGCCGCGGCAATCACTTCCACGGCTCGGTCTGTCTATTCGAAGATTGGGTTAGTTTCTAAGATGAGCTTTCCAATCTCAACGATTCCTGCGTACGTCCTGTTATCGTTGTTTTATCGCCATGCCATTTTAGTGGCGGTATCCTACGTGTTAATGTGGGCGTTCGGCTATCCGATGGGGCTGCATTCGCTTTGGTTCATTTACTTGGCGATCAGTGCTCTTGCCTTACTTTACTCGCTAGCGTTAATCACGTCCGCACTGACGACCATCGTGCGCGACTTACAAAACTTATTGCAATCGCTCATGCGAATGCTCATGTACTTGACGCCGATTTTTTGGGTTCCGACCGGCCGTCTCGCAGATATTCTTCAAGTCAACCCATTGTATTACTTGATTGAAGGCTATCGTTCGATGTTCCTCGGTACCGATTGGCTCGCGAACAACTGGGCGTATGGTCTCTACTACTGGGCGATCGTGCTCGTCCTCTTCTTTGTTGGTTCGATGATCCATATGCGCTTCCGTCGATATTTCATCGATTACATTTGAGGAGGCTATCATGTATCAAGTTAAATTTGAGAACGTGTCAAAACGTTATACGTTATACAACAAGCCGACCGACAAATTGAAGGAGATTTTCCTCAATAAAACGAACGGGAAGCAATTCTATGCGCTCCGGAACGTCACGTTTGAAGTGCCGCCGGGCGAAGTCGTCGGCATCATCGGCATCAACGGGTCAGGAAAATCGACGATGTCGAACCTGCTCGCGGATGTCATGCCGCCCACCCACGGTCAAATCCAGTTAAAAGGCAAGACGGCGCTCATCGCGATCTCGTCTGGCTTGAACGGGAACTTGAGCGGGATGGAGAATATCGAATTGAAAGGGCTCATGCTCGGGATGACGAAACAACAAATCGCCGAGCTGACGCCACAGATTGTCGAGTTCGCCGATATCGGTGACTTCATCTATCAACCCGTCAAGACATACTCGAGCGGGATGAAGTCGCGTCTCGGATTTGCGATTTCGATTAATATCGACCCTGATATCCTCGTCATCGATGAGGCGCTCTCGGTCGGTGACCAAACGTTCACCGACAAGTGTCTCACGAAGATGAACGAGTTCAAGGATCAAGGCAAGACGATTTTCTTCATCAGCCACTCCGTGTCACAAGTCCGGCAGTTCTGTACGCTCGGACTTTGGCTCGAGTTCGGCGAGGTCCGCGAATACGGACCGGTCGAAGAAGTCGCACGTGAATACAACAAGTTTTTAAGATGGTTCCGTAACTTATCGAAAGACCAACAAGACGCGTTTAAAGCGGATAAGTTGAAACGCCGGACAACCGTTGTCGAATCTACAGAGCTCGGCGAGACGTATATCTTGCCGCCGCTCACAGAAGAGGAGTTAGCGAATCGATGAAAAAAGTAATGACTGTCTTCGGGACACGCCCGGAAGCGATTAAAATGGCACCACTCGTCCTCGAGTTGAAGAAACGTGAAGGGGTCGAACCGATCGTCGTCGTCACGGCGCAACACCGTCAAATGCTCGACCAAGTGCTCGAGTTGTTTGAAATCAAGCCAGACTACGACTTGGATATCATGAAAGACAAACAAACGTTGTATGACGTGACGTCACGCGTGCTCAAAGGCATGGGTGAAGTCATCGCTGAAACGAAACCGGATATCGTCCTCGTCCATGGTGACACGACGACGACGTTCGCGGCATCGCTCGCGGCGTTCTATAACCAAGTCGCGGTCGGACACGTCGAAGCGGGTCTTCGCACGTACAACAAGTACTCACCGTTCCCGGAAGAGATGAACCGTCAGCTCACAGGCGTGATGGCCGACCTTCATTTCGCACCGACGGAAACGTCGAAAGAGAACTTGCTTCGTGAAAACAAACCGGAAGACAAGATTTTCGTCACGGGCAACACGGCCATCGACGCACTCAAAACGACGGTCCGTGAAGACTACACGAACGAGTTGCTCGACTCAATCCGTGAATCAGGCCGCCGTCTCGTCTTGCTCACGGCCCACCGTCGCGAGAACCTCGGCGAGCCGATGCGCAACATGTTCCGTGCCGTCCGTCGTTTGATCGAGAAGTATGATGATATCGAAGTCGTCTACCCGGTCCATATGAACCCGGTCGTCCGTGAACTCGCTAACGAGATTTTGCACGACATCGACCGTGTTCACTTGATCGAGCCGCTCGACGTCTTCGATTTCCACAACTATGCGTCAATCTCGCACTTGATCCTCACGGATTCAGGCGGCGTGCAAGAAGAAGCACCGTCACTCGGTGTTCCGGTCCTCGTCCTTCGTGATACGACGGAACGTCCGGAAGGCGTGGCCGCTGGTACGTTGAAACTCGCTGGTGTCGAGGAAGAAGTCATCTTCGGTCTCGCTGATGAGCTTCTTTCGGATGCAACGGCTTACGAGAAGATGTCGAAAGCCTCGAACCCTTACGGTGACGGGGAAGCGTCACGACGCATCGTCGACGCCATTTTGGCAACGGATTTCTAATAACTTAATGTAAAAGAATAAGAGTTGTCTCGTACATGCGTACGGCGACTCTTTTCTTATAAACGGAGGAAACGATATGGCAGTCAAACGAATTCGCCCTGCGATTTATCATTATTATCCGCGCGGCTTTCAAAAAGACCATTTACGGATGCGTGAAGAAGGGTATAAGACAGAAGTTACGTTCATGCCGGAGAGTGAGTCCGACTCGATTTATGTGCAACTGTTCGATTTGAAATTTGAAATCCCGCCGTCACAAATGTTTTTACCCGACGCCAAGATGGACCCTTGTAAGACAATTGGCCTCGATACACAGATTCACGTGCTCAGCGATGCGACCGTGAAGCTCGAGATGTATTTCATGCAATATAAAGATAAGGAACGTGTCTCGAACAAACGCTTCAAGTTGACGCTCAACCCGGGCGTCAACCAGATCGAGGAGTCGATTCCTCAAGTCGAAGGTGCGGAGTATTTCAAACTCTCTTACAAGTATGTGATTGAGACGACGGAGCCCCGGACCATTCGACTCGACGATTTATATCTCTCGTTTGAGGAGTAATCTTGTAGGAAGGGACTAACTCAGATGCTATTTAGTTCAACCGTCTTTTTATTCTATTTCTTGCCGATCGTCATCGGTTTGTACTTCATCTCGCCGCGTCCCGTCAAAAATATGATTTTGCTTGCCGCGAGTCTGTTTTTCTATGCATGGGGCGAACCGCGATTCGTCTTGATCATGCTCGCGTCGATTGTGATGAACTACGTCTTCGGACGGCTCGTCGATCGTGACCGACAACATGAAAAGAAAATCAAGTTATGGATGACGCTCATGGTGCTCGGGAACTTAGGGATGCTCGGGGTGTTCAAATATGCGAGCTTCTTCGTCGAGAACGTCAACAGCGTCCTCGGCTTCTCGCTGAACGACCCGGAAATCCCGCTCCCGCTCGGCATCTCGTTCTTCACGTTCCAAGCGATGAGTTATGTCATCGACGTGTACCGCAAAGACGGTCAAGTCCAGCGCAACATTTTCGACTTGGCACTTTACGTCTCGTTCTTCCCGCAATTGATTGCCGGACCGATCGTCCGCTATCAGACGGTCGCCGATGAAATTGTCGACCGGCGCGAGACGATCGATGACTTCGTGTCTGGGATTCAGCGCTTCGTCATCGGTCTCGGAAAGAAGATGATTTTAGCGAACAGTGCCGGCTACGTCGCCGACCAGATTTTCGGCATGCCGGCCGGCGAGATGTCGACGACACTCGCCTGGATCGGGGTCATCGCCTATTCGCTCCAAATTTACTTCGATTTCTCAGGTTATTCGGATATGGCCATCGGGCTAGGGCGCATGTTTGGGTTCCACTTCTTAGAGAACTTTAACTACCCGTATATCTCACGTTCCGTTTCGGAGTTTTGGCGCAGATGGCACATGTCTCTCGGAAGCTGGTTCCGAGACTACGTCTACATCCCGCTCGGCGGAAATCGCCAAGGCGAGTGGAAGACGTATCGTAACTTGGCCATCGTCTGGCTCTTGACCGGTGTATGGCACGGGGCGAGCTGGACGTTCATCGCCTGGGGTGTATACTATGGGGTATTCATCATGCTCGAACGTGCATTTCTTGGGAAATGGTTGAAAGCGATGCCGTCTTGGCTATCGCTATCGTTCACGCTGTTCGTCGTCATCATCGGTTGGGTGTTCTTCCGAGCCGACGATTTCCCATATGCGATCAGTTATTTACAGGCGATGTTCGGTCTTCACGGCGGTCCGCTATTCGACCAACAAGCGCTCTACTACTTGGTTCAATACGGTGTCGTCCTCACGATCGCCATCATAGGGGCAACGCCAATCCCGCGCATCGTCGTCGGGAAACTATTGAGCCAAGAACTCGATGAGACGAAATCGATGACGACTCGTCGCATCGTCGGACTCGTCCGTGTGACGGGCGTGACCGTGCTCTTCTTCTTATCGATTTCGTATATCGTGTCGAGCACGTTCAATCCATTTATCTACTTCCGCTTCTAAAGAGAAAGGAGCAATACGATGCAGAAGCCGTTAGATTCTCGAAAGCCTGGTCCACGCCCGATCAAAGAAAAACCGAAAGGGCTCGAAAAGTCCTGGTTCGCTGACTTTCTATTGCTCGGTGTGTTTCTAGGCGTACTTTTTCTCGGTCTGGCCACGTATTGGTTCGGTCAAGATCGGGAAGTGTCCGTGTTAGAAGGGCGTGAACTCGCACAACAACCGGAAGCATCGGTCAAGGCCGTGCGCGATGGCTCCTATATGGAAGCGTTTGAAACCTATTCGAGTGACCAAGTGTTCCAACGTGACCGTTGGATGGGGCTCCAGGCCGGTTTCCAAAAGAACGTTTTCCGACAACAAGTCAATAACGGGGTGCTCGCCCTCGATAATGATGTGCTCATCAGTCCGGACGAGCCGGTGCGCGGGTTTGACAACATGAAGCGCCTGTTCCCGGAATTCGGGGAGGCGATGCAAGAACAGGACGTCCCGGTCTACTTCGCCTCAGCTCCAAGTAAACCGGCTTTCGCCTCTAAAAATGAGTTGATTCCGGATTACGTCATGAGCGGGGACTTGGAGAGCCGCGGCAATTTACATGACGCGGTCGAAGGGGCCGAGTTCGAACTCATCGACCTCGGCGAGACAATCTTCAATCAACCGATGGAAGACATCTATTTCTATAACGACCACCATTGGAACGTCCACGGGGCTTTCCTCGGGTATCAACAAATCATCGAGCGGCTCCAAGAAGACTATAAGGATGTACCGAAACTTGAGGCGTCCGACATGGAGACGTTCAAGATCGACCAACCGTACTTCGGCTCGCACGCCCGTGAGATCTCACTCCCGTACGTCGAGAAACTCGACTATTTGGAATGGTTGGAACCGAAAGATGGCTTCACGACCGAGGTCTGTCGGAATGGCGATGACTGCGGTCACTCTGTCATCGCCCGCGAAGAAGCCGAAGAAACAGCACGGTTCTCTGACTTCTATAAAGTGTTCATGAAGGACAACTATAGACAGCTGCGCATCGAGCAGAAGGATCCGGTCAACGACTTGCACGTGCTCGTCTTGAAGGACTCGTACGCCAACCCGGTGCTCGGCTTCCTCGGTGAATCGTTCGGGACTGTTTCGGCGATTGACGTCCGCTATGCGGAAGGAAAAGTCGATATCACGGACTACGTCGAAGAGAACGATGTCGATCTCGTCTTGTTCATGCATAACGACCGCATCTCCGGGATGTCTGGGGATTACGAAGAGTCGTTCTAAGCTGTATATCACACAAAATTGAGAAGGGATTAATCAAATGAGGATTCTGTTACCTGTATTTTTCCACTCGGCGATGGGTGGGTTGCACCTTCACATTTTAGCGTCGGTCCGCCATTTACGTAAACATGGACACGATATCACGGTCGTCTCGAAACCAGGTCCGTTTGCGGATGAGATTCGCTCGCTCGGCGGGACCGTCATCGAGACGGACTATACGAACGAGAATGTCAAAGACGTGATCAAGCAGTTGATTGAGTTGCCGTTCGACGTCGTCTATGCGCACCCGTTCAACTCTCGCCAACTCGGTGTCGCGGTGGCGGAGGCAAAGAATATTCCGTTCGTGCTCGTCATTCATGGGATGTATCACGATGACATCGATCAGTACCATACGAGTATCTCAAAAGTCATTGCCGTGTCTGAAAAAATCGCGGAGTATTTGGTGGACCATTGTCCACAGATTGCCACGAAAGTAGAAGTCATCTTGAACGGGGTATCGGATTTGTTCCAACCGAAAAAACCAGCGCGTAAGAAAGAACGTCTCGTCGGGATGTTCTCATCCCGCATTGACCCAGATAAGCTGTTTATTTTAGACGTCTTTTTAGACGGTTTGAAAGATGAGCGCGTCCAACAAATGCCGATTGATTGGTATGTGATTGGAGACGGGACTCAGCGCGAGAAGTACGAGGCACGGTATAAAGAGACCGTTGAAGGGACGAACCAAAAAATCGAATGGCTCGGCTGGCTCAGTCAGGAAGAGCTTCCAGAGACGATGAGCGAAGCCGACTTTATTATCGCTCCAGGTCGAGCGGCACTCGAAGCCATGGCTGTCGGAAAGCCAACGATTGCCGTCGGCAGTAAAGGCTACCACGGCTTGATCACTCCAGAGTCATGGCGTGACGCTGCTAAAATTAACTTTGGCGGTATCGGGAAAAAGTATGACGGCTATAAGAGCGGCTCGATTGGTGATGAAATCAAGCGCCTACAGGACGAGTCGTACCGGGCTGAACTCTCGACATTCTCAGCCGAGTTGGTCGACCAAGAATTCCGAGACGTGGTCCCCCAAACTCGTCTGGAGCAATTGCTCCAAGAAGTGATCGCCGATGGCGGGCCTGCTGTCGAAGTGGAGGCGGTGTATCCGTACAGCCGTTACGAACAGCTCAACTATTATCGGACGGCCCAATTGCTAGAAGGGAAGCTCGATAAGAAAGAAGCGCTCCGTAAGCAAACGAAAGAAGAACGAGATCAAGCCCGTAAGAACACGAACCAAGTGAAACGTGACTTAATTGCGGCGAACCGTTCGAATCGTGACAAGGACAAGCAAGTGTCCACCCTTGAAACGACGGTGAAGCAACTTGAATCTGAGAAAGAAGGTTTGGCTAAAGAAATCGAGACGTTGAAGCAACAACTCGACAAAGCGAAATCACATCCGATTGGTAAGTTCTTTATGTGACTTGGCGGCTATAACGAAGGACCGGTGGAAATTCCATCGGTCCTTCGTTGTCCCTCGATTTTAAAAAGATTGCTATAATCATCCCGAGGCAGGTGAGAGAGATGGCACAAAGAAACGCTGACGGCACGTATCGCTACGTCCTCGTCCTCGGTGCAAAAGTGAACGGGATTCAACCGTCCCGTGCCTTGTTGCACCGGATTGAAGCGGCGGCTGAATACGCGAATCAATATCCGCACGTCGAACTCATCGCTTCTGGGGGACAAGGACCTGATGAAGGGATGGCGGAGGCCCGCGTCATTGCCCGGGAGTTGACGGCACGTGGCATTGATGCGGCGCGAATCCATATCGAAGCGGAGTCGACGTCGACGTATGAGAACTTTCTGTTCAGCCGTTCGATTTGGAGTGGAGAGTCTGGTCTGACCGTCGTCACGAACGACTTTCATGTGAGGCGGGCCCGGCTCGTCGGACGCCTGTACTTTGGGCTCTCGACCGACGCACTGTATGCGAGAACGCCGACGGCCACAAAACTGAAGTACGTCGTCCGTGAACAGTTGGCGTACGTGAAGCTGTTCATCAACTATATGCGCTGGAAATGGCGGCCATGACAAAAGGGACTTCGCGAAGAAGTCCCTTTTTCGTGTTATAACGTGCCGATGATCATCCCGCCGATGACCCCGACGATGACGAGCGCCCAAGGCGGCATCTTCCAATACGCGATCATGGCGAACAAGAAAGCAGCGAAGACGAAGTCGACCGCACCGTTCACCGTGCTCGTGAAGATCGGCTGATAGAAGGCGGCGATCAAAATCCCGACGACGGCAGCGTTGACACCGATGAGCGCACCGGCGACTTTTGGGTTGCGACGGAGTGCATCCCAAAACGGCAAGGCGCCGAGGATCAACAGGAACGCCGGCAAGAAGATGGCAAGCGTGGCGAGCAAACCTCCCGGCACGCCATTGATGACCGTCCCGAGATAAGACGCGAATGTGAAGAGCGGTCCCGGTACGGCTTGGGCGGCCCCGTAACCAGCGAGGAACGCCTCTTCACTTAAGAAACCGGCCGGTACGAGTTCGCGCTCGAGGAGCGGCAAGACGACGTGGCCGCCGCCGAAGACGAGGGCCCCGGCGCGGTAAAAGCTATCGAACATGGCGACCGATTGACTCTCGATCGTCTCCCGTAAGATCGGCAAGATGACGAGGAGCGCCCCGAACAGTCCGAGAAGCGTCGCCCCGAGTCGTTTCGAGAGCGGGAACGAAGCCGACTTGACGTCGAGGTTTTGCGGTTTGAACAGCAAGAACCCGGCAAGTCCGGCGAGCAAGATGACGAGCACTTGGCTATAGGTCGTCTGCCATAACAGGACTCCGGCGAGTGCGAAGAACGCGATTGTCCGCGTCTTCGCGTCCGGCGTCAATTTACCGGCCATTCCGAGAATGGCGTGGGCGACGATGGCGACGGCGACGACTTTCAATCCATAAAGCCAGCCCGCGTCTGAGACGTCGAGTCCCGATACCAATAGGGCGAATAAGATGAGGGCGATGACGGACGGGGCCGTGAACCCGATGAACGACGTGATCCCGCCGAGGATGCCGCCACGGACGATCCCGATGCCGATGCCGACCTGGCTGCTCGCCGGACCCGGCAAGAACTGACAGAGGGCGACGAGGTCGGCATAGGCGCGTTCGTCCATCCATTTGCGACGGCGGACGTACTCCTCATGGAAATAGCCGAGGTGGGCGACCGGTCCGCCGAACGAGGTCAGGCCGAGCCGGGTCGATACGAATAAAATCTCAAGTAACGTTTTGAACGTTACGCGTTGGTTGGACATGTGCTTCACTCCTTAATTTCTTTGAATAGTTCATACGCTTTTTGACGGGCTTCCGCCAAGACGACGAGGCCTTTTTCGGTCGTCGTGTAATTCTTCCGGATATGACCCGCGACGAGCTCGTTCGTCCGGACGAGCAGCCCGTCTTGTTCCATCGAGTGCAAAATCGGATAGAGCGTGCCGGCGCTAATCGAGTAGCCGTGCTCGCGGAGCTCCTCGACCATCCAAGCTCCGTACACCGGGTGCTCAGAGGCGTGGTGCAAGATATGGATATGGATAAAACCGAGAAACAGTTTTCGAAGAACGCGGTCTTCCACGTGTATCATCTCCTTAAAATCGGTTTTCGATATCGGTTTTCGTAATCATACTAACAATCGAGATGGGGAGGTGCAAGCCGTGAGGTGTCATTTACAAAAACTTAATGTGCGCATATTGGCGAGAATCGATTCGGAAAATATAGGGAATTTGTAAGAAATGAGGTAAACTGAAAAGTAGAATTGAACGGAGGAGGGACCGACGTGGCAGACTTAGACCAGACCAAATTTCAATCCTTGTTGCGCCATATGCCCCAAGGCTACGTCGAGTTTAAAGTGCTCTACGATGAGGCGGCGGAGCCCGTCGATTACGAGTTTCATGAAGTGAACGAAGCGTTCGAGCGCATCATGAAAGCAAAGCGTGAACATTTTCTCGGTGGACGGATCACCGACAAGTTGAAAGATTTTGAATATAGCGAACGGGAATGGATCGTCCAAGTCGCGCGGGCCGTCGGCAGTGGCGAAGCCATCACGTTCGAACATTTCTCGCGTCGCAACAAGGCCTGGTATGAACTGTCTGTCTTTAGCGAGCGTCCGGGTTATGTGTCGACGCTGTTCCACGACATCACACCGCACGTCCAAGAGAACAATGCGCTGAAACAACTCGTCAACGTGTCGCACCGCTTCGTGACGACGGGACGTGAATTATTAATGAACCAACATTTCCTCGACCAGATTCGAGGGTTCACCGGCGCCAAGGCCGTGACGCTCAATTTAGTCGATGATGATGGGCAGACGTACTCGACCGTGGCGCTCTCGGGCATTGATGAACTGCTCGAGCGCAGTCTCGACGTCCTCGGGTTCCATCCGGTCGGCCGCAAATGGCCGATGAGCTCGAAACGATCCAAGTTACTCGAGGCACCGAGCCCAATCGTGTTTGACGACATTTTACCGCTCGTCGACGGGGTGTTGCCGAAACGACTGATCAAAAATATTTTACGGATTTTTGACCTTGGCCAAGTCGTCTTGTTTAAAATCGAGAAGGACGGTGTCTTTTACGGGGATTTGACGATTGTCATGCAAGGAAATAAAGAGGCGAGCCGCCTTGGGCTCGTCGAATTGTATATCGTGCACATCCTCGAACAGATGACAAAAGCGGACCGGCAAATCGGAGATGCGAAAGAGTCGATGTTCGAAGGGTTCGCCACCGTCGACCTGGAGTGCATCATGTCCCTGACCAATCATGAGATTTTCCATTTGAACGTGGCGTGGGAGCGTGTGCTCGGGTTTCCGCTCGAAGAACTCGAGAACATGGACTTCACGAGCCTGATTCATCCCGATGACGTCGAGAAGACGAATGAAGCGTTCGCCTTGCTCGAAGAAGGGAAGGACATCTTTCGTTTCGTCAACCGATACCGGACGATCGACGGAGACTATCGATCAATCGAGTGGCATTCAAAAGTCCAAGGCAACTATATTTACGCAGTCGCCAAAGACGTGACGGAACGCGTCCAGCTCGAGGAAGA
Organism: Exiguobacterium sp. s28; assembly: GCF_018618135.1. NCBI lineage: Bacteria > Bacillati > Bacillota > Bacilli > Caryophanales > Exiguobacterium > Exiguobacterium sp. s28. The sequence goes on from NZ_JACSLL010000006.1 coordinate 115,890, forward strand.
ACTCGCCGAGCGGGACCGATTGCTCACGAAGCTGTCCGATCAAGTGCCCGGTGCCATCTATCAGTTCGAACGGCGCCCGGACGGCAGCTTCCACTTCCCATTCTTTAGCCGGGGGTTCGAGGTGCTGACCGGTATCACGTTCGAAGAGATGAAACAAGACCCGGGTCTCGTGTTCTCAAAAATCCATCCCGAAGATTATCCGAACGTGATGGCGAGCATCGAGACGTCGTACGAGAACTTGACGATTTGGGATGCGGAGTTTCGCGTCCTGACGCCCGACGGTCGGACGACGTGGATTTTAGGATCGTCGCGTCCAGAGAAGCTCGATGAAGGGCACGTCCTTTGGCACGGCTATATCGGTGACGTGACCGAGAAGAAGAAATATGAGATGGAAATCGAGTATTTGAGTTATCACGACCAGTTGACCGGGGTGAAGAATCGCCGTTACTTCGATGAGGCGCTCATCACGTACGACGAGCCGGACTATTATCCGCTCGCCTTGATCGTCGTCGACGTCAACGGGTTGAAGCTGACGAACGACGCGTTCGGTCATCTCGTCGGGGATCGCTTGTTAATCGAGGCGACGATGACGCTCAAACGTGAGATTCGAGGGAAGGATACGGTCGCTCGAATCGGTGGGGATGAGTTTGTCATCATCATGCCGAATACGTCACTTGAAGAGGCGAACCGATTGTCCGATCGCCTGAGCCAACTGTTCCTTGCCAAATCGATCGAAGGGCTGCCGATTTCGGCATCGTTTGGGGAAGCGGTGAAGGAAGATGACGCACTCTCCATCGCGGAAGTGTTCAATTTGGCCGAGGACCGGATGTATCACCATAAAGTGTCGGAGAAACAAAGCCGACGCCATCATTCGATTCAGCTCATCATGCGAACGCTCTACGAGAAAATCCCGCGCGAGGAAGCGCACTCGCAACGCGTCGCCGAGCTGTCACGGCAACTCGGACGGGCGATGGGCTTCACGAGTGCCGATGTGAACGAACTCATCACGGCAGCGACACTGCATGATATCGGCAAGGTCGCGATCAGCAATGAGATTTTAGACAAGCCGGGCACGTTGACCGAGGCCGAATGGCGTGAAATCAAACGTCATCCCGAAGTGAGCTACAACATCTTGAGTACGGTGCCGGAGTATGGTCCACTGTCGGAAATCGTGCTCGCCCACCATGAACGATGGGACGGGAACGGTTATCCGAAAGGCATCAGCGGAAAGCAGATCCCGCTCGCGTCACGCATCATCTCGATCGCGGACACGTTCGACGTCATGATGACGGGACGCCCATACCGGAAAGCGAAGACGCTCGACGAAGCGCTCGCGGTCATCGCAGAAGAAGCAGGCCGACAGTTCGACCCTGAACTCGTCGAGGTGTTTTTCAAGAAAGTCGTGCCGACGTTACAGAGGTGATTGAAGCATTATAAAAAGGAGAGCCATCGCGGCTCTCCTTTTTCATGTGAGCGGCCGTTTCTTCAACGTCCAGGCGCTGAGGAGGAAGATGACGAGCGCCATCCCGAGCATGATGAGGACGGATTGGAGTGGGAAATGGTCCTCGTACATTTGGGCGACCCCGTAATTGAACCAGTACGTCGGCAAGAAGCGTCCGACGACCTGGAGCGTATCAGGCAGCCACGTCAGACTGATGAAGGCACCGCCGGTGATGGCAGCAGCCATCGTGACGGACGTTTGCCAAATATTCGCTTTCTCCCGGTTCGTCGCCAGGATGGCGATGAGCGACCCGATGGCGAGACAGACGAATAAATAGACGATAAACAACAGCGTGAGGACAGGTAGGTGCGCGAGTATGTCCTGTCGATAGAGGACAACGCTGAAGGCGAGCAACATGAGCACGTAGAGCAGCCCGACCGCGCAAAACGACACGAACAGCGAACCGATGTAACGCCGGGGCGTGACCGGGGCCGCAAATAGGCGCGAATAAATCTTCTCGTCCCGGTCGTCGGCGACGAACAACGGGATGAACTGAAGGAACGCCGACATCATGACGAACGACAAGAGGCCGAGGAACGCCTGCGTCCGCTCCGTCGTCGCCACGCTCTGTTGGAACGGCTCACTCGAGAGGGTATAGCCGTTTTCCGTCTCACGTTCGGCGAGCTCGGTGAACCGTTCCTCGTCAAACTCACTTGCGATCAATAGTTGTCGCTCACGGGACAAGTGTGAATTGAGCGCTTGTTCAATCAATGCGGCGTCACTCCCTTCGGTCGCACTGAACGACAATCGCGGTGTCTCGCCATCCAAGAGCGCCTCGCTGAATCCGTCCGGAATCACTAAGACGATGTCTTGTCCTTGTAGCAACGCTTCATCCGTCTCGTCCGTTTCGAGCGGTGTCACCGAACCGAACCGTCCCGCCTCTTCAATCACACGACCGGCGAGTGTTCCGCCGTCGCGGTCGAGAATGCCAATCGAGGCGTTCAAGGCGGACGTCGAGCTGAGGAACGACAGGATGAGGGCGAATCCGAACACGGAGACGAACGTGAACACCCATAGCCCTTTTTTTCGGAGCATACGTTTGGCGACATGTCTAAATAGCACCACGGCGGTTCACCCCTTTCCATAACAGCAGGCTGATCCCGGCAAAGACGAATAGATGGATGGCGAGCCAACCGAGACTTTGCCAAAACACGGACGTGTCTCCACCGCGCAAGAGCACCTGAAGCATCCCTTCCCGCATGAAGATCGGCATGAAGACGTACTTAGCCCACGGCACGACGCTCAGCGTCACTTGGTCGAAACCAGGGACATAGCCGCCAGAGAGAATCATGATGATAGCGACGAACCCGTTGACGATCGCGTCTTTCGTCGCGCGCGAGATACGGGGCAAGCTTGAGATGAAGAAACCAAACGCCGTACCGTATAAAGCGAGGGCGAGCCAAGAGACGAACAATAGACTGAAGTGAACGTAGTCGAGCGAGAAGCTGCGATACACGAAGTGACTGAACCAAAACACGAGCACAAGTTGCAGGAAGATGAGCGTGTATCGGCTCAAGCTGCGGGCCAGGCGATACTCGATTCGTTTGACGGGAGCGGCTTGGATCCGAAGATAGCTCCCCGTCATCGGTTGCTCCTCACTGAGCATGCCCGTGATGTAGAAGGCGCCGAACAGCGCTGTCATGATGGAAATCGTGACGGTGAAATATTCGAGTGACGTCGGGGTCCGGCCCGACAAGTCGACGCTCTCACTGTCGATGAACGACTCAGGCGTAAAAGGGGCGGAGACGCCCGCCTCAGCGAGTGTGATTTGCTGATTGGCGACGTCCGTATATTGCCGGAGCACGGCCTCGAGCACATCGAACTCGATCGTCGACGGTTCCTCGTACAGTAAGCGCACGTCAGGACCGTCCAAGTGGAGAGTGACGTCGGCATCACCGTCATTCACGCCGGTCTCGGCCGCGGCCAGACTGTCATACGGGACGAGACGGATAAACTCTTTTATGTCATCGTCGGCGAGGAACGTCTCGAGCGGTACTCGATAGTCGTCGGTCGACTGTTCGACGTAGGCGACGTCCGTGACCGGGAGCGAGAAGTTGCTGTTGAAGATGGCCGACAACATCGTGCCGAGCCCGAAGATGAGAATGATTGGGAAGATGAGCATCCAAAAGATGGTCGAGCGATCACGCAGTTGCTGTTTGACATCGTATTTGATGAACGTCCATAGTTTCATCGGACTCACTCCCTAAGTGTCTTGCCGGTCAGAGCCAGAAAGACGGTATTCAAGGACGGACGGTCGACGGTGATCGAGGTGAAACGGACCCGTTCGTCATGGAGCACGTCAAGGAGCGGGGCGAGCGGGGTGTCTTTCTCGAGCGACACTTCGAGGAACGGTTCCTCGTAATCGACTTTCTTCACTCGCTCGAGCGATTCGAGACGTTCGAGGAGGCCTGGGGTGAGAGCGTCGACTTTGATGCGGGCCGTCTCGAGCGTCATGACTTGGTCTTTCAGTTCGTCTTGTGTCCCTTCGGCGATAATCCGCCCTTCATCGACGATGGCGACGCGGTCGCAGAGCATTTCGACTTCTTCCATGTAGTGGGACGTGTAGATGATCGTCGCCCCGCGTCGATTCAACTCGCGGATGTTCTCGAGGATGGTGTTGCGCGACTGTGGATCGATGGCGACGGTCGGTTCATCCATGAAGATGAGTTCGGGCTCGTGCACGATGCCGCAGGCGATGTTGAGACGACGAAGGAGCCCCCCGGACAGTTCCGGCGGACGTTTCTTTTGATGCGCGGTGAGTTCGACGAAATCGAGGGCAGCCTCGGTCTTTTGTTTCGCTTCAGACGGCTTGAAGCCATATAGCTCAGCGAAAAATTGGATGTTTTCAAAGACGGTCAGCTGATCGTACACGGAGACGTGCTGTGGGACGATGCCGACGCGCCGTTTGATCGTCAGTTCGTCCTTCGGCATCGCGTGGTCGAAGATTTTGATTGAACCGCTGTCGGCCGGATATAGGTTGAGCATGACCGAGATGGCGGTCGTCTTGCCGGCCCCGTTCGGTCCGAGCAGGCCGAACAGTTCGCCGGCCTCGACGTGAAGTGAAAAGTCGTTCAAGGCAATCGTCTCGCCGAACCGTTTCGTGACGTGATCGAGGGCGATGATGGACACGTGGACGCAACTCCTTTCAACTCAAGAACGTGAAATAGCGTACAAGGTTTTGTTCCCGTTTGCAGGAACTTCCGAACCCGTTGCCGAATAAAATATAATAGTCGAATTATTCAGACAATTAATGGAAGTCGAAGTGAGGGATCGCGATGAAAAAGTGGCAGTTCAATAAAGAAGAGTCGAGTGAGAAGTTTCCGGACGAGATGGCGTGGGCGTTGTTTTGTACGGTCGAGCCGAAACGGATGGACACGACACTCCCGTTTTATTACGACGAGTCGGTGTTCCGTTTCTCGAACGGGACAGAGTCGTTCTACTTCAAAATCTCACCAAGTTATCACGAGTTCGAGGTGAACGTGAAAGACGCGACGGGGGAGTTGCTGTATTATCAGCTCCTCCGAACGGTCGGGAAAGTCGAGGTACTCGAGGATCGACGCGACCATGGCGAGCTATTGATTGTCATGAACGAGGACCGGAACCGCACGGTGACGACGATCGAGCTGACCGTCCGCCCCCGGTTCCGGGTGCTCGTCAAAGAGCATTATGTTTGAGTTTTCCTCAGAGTGGTACATGAATTAGACATGATATCACGAGGAGGAGATTTACATGAAAGACGGACTTAACAAAAAAGTCGATGGCTTAATCGATAAAGCGGCAGGCAAAGCGAAAGAAGCGGTCGGCAAAGCGTCGGACAATCAATCGCTCAAACGTGAAGGACAAAAAGATCAAGTGAAAGGGACGGCCAAAGAGAAGACGGGCCAAGCCCAGCAAAACCTTGAAAGCCTGAAAGACGAACGCCGCTAAAAAACCGGGAAGTCGCAATCAATGCGACTTCCCGGTTTTTCATTTGGTCAAAAAGACTTGGACGTGAATCGTCGACCCTTGTGCGTTCTTAGCGGCGCCGACACCGAGATGCGTGAAGTTCTCGTTCAAGATGTTGGCGCGGTGACCTGTCGAGTTCATCCAGGCACTGACGGCTTGCGCGGGGTCGCTCGATCCCATGTAGATGTTCTCACCCCAACCGCGATAGCTGACGTTATAGGCGTCGAGCGTATTCCCTAGGCTTCCGTTCTCACGGAGCTGGTGGGAGAATTGTCCCGTCCGTGCCATCTCATCCGCGCGGACCTGGGCGACGCGGTTCGCCTCGCTCGACGCGGAGAGCGCTGACAAACCGGCCGCCTGGCGCTCTTCATTCGTCTCGGCCAAGACGCCGCTCGCCGGTGCTTTGAACGTGATGTGCTTCGCTAAGATATAACCGGTCTTCGTCCCGATGCGTACTTTATACCAGCGCGTCGTGCCCGTGTATCGATACGAGATCGTCTCAAGCTTCATCCCTTGACGGAGGAACACGACGTTCGGCGAGGTCGTGAGCGGACGCGACTTCAAGTAGACGCTCGACGGGGCGACGTAGGTCGCCTTCGTGAACGCGACTTCGGCTGTCGATAGTTTGACGTATGCGGCCGGAACGTATGCGTAACCTGTGCCCCATTGAATTTTGTACCACCTTGCCCCGTTCGTCGTGAATGACGTCCGGACCATCATCGTGCCGTCCCGAACAATTTTACCTAAACTTGTCGCGGAGCTTGACGGTATTTTCCGGACGTTGAGTTGACTGATTCCCGTGACGTAACCTTTCGTGTTGACGGCCGTCTCACGATAAGACGCCTCGACCGTCGTCGGATTGACGGTGAGCGAAGTCGATAGCGGGGTAAATGTGAACGCGGTCGCCAAGGCGGCAGCGAGCAATACTGAGGCAGGTTTTTTCAAAATGGGAAGCTCCTTTTTCGATAATATAACCATATAATATATTGAATAGGGCGATAATGGGTATTACCATTTGATTACAAAAAGAGGCAGACTCCGTTGAGCCTGCCTGGTTGTCATTTGTACAGCAAATACTCTTTCCGAATCGGCAAGAACGCATCGCGCTCGGCGTCGACTTTGTCCATGATCGCCTCGAGCGAATCGCCGGCGAGGATCATGTCTTTCACGTAGGCGTTCCCGGTCAGTTTCGTGATGAAGTCGTTGGCGAGGAACTCGAACTCGTCCGGATACAGGTCATGCGCCGTCTTGACCATGGCGATGCCGGTCTTGACCGCTTCGAACTTCGTCGGCTCGGTGACGTACACTTCGACGCCGTGCGACAGTTTGCCCGCGTTCTTCGAGAAAGTCGGTGTGAACGAGGCAGCGCGGAACGTGACGCCCGGAAGCTCGAGTCCGTTCAACGTCTTGGCGTAGTCATGCGCCTTCACGTACGGGGCACCGATCAACTGGAACGGCTTCGTCGTGCCGCGTCCTTCCGACAGATTCGTCCCTTCAAACAAACCGGTCGCTGGATAGACGTTGACCGTGTCCGTCGTCGGCATGTTCGGTGACGGCATGACGAACGGGAGTCCCGTGTCCTCGTACAACATCGAGCGCTTCCAGCCTTTCACCTTGACGACTTCGAGGTCGGCCTGAAGCTGATATTCTTTGTTGAACAAGCGTGCCAACTCGCCGACGGTCATGCCGTGTTTGAGTGGAATCGGATAGAGGCCGATGAAGCTCGAATAGGCCGGGTCGAGCACCGGTCCTTCGACGCGGAGCCCGCCTTGCGGGTTCGGCCGGTCAAGGACGACGAACGGGATGTCATTCTCGGCCGCGGCTTCCATCGCATACGCCATCGTGTAGATGTACGTGTAGAAGCGGGTGCCGACGTCTTGAATGTCAAAGACGAGCACATCGACGTCTTTGAGCATCTCGGCCGTCGGTTTCTTCGTCGCGCCGTACAGGCTATACACCGGAAGCCCCGTCACTTCATCGATGTATGAGCTGATCGTCGATCCGGCTTGTGCATCACCGCGGACGCCGTGCTCCGGTCCGTACAGTGCCGTCAGTTCGAAATCATCGGAGTTGTGGAACAAGTCGACGATGCTCGTCATGTTGGCATCGACCCCGGTCGGATTCGTGATCAGTCCGACTCGTTTACCCGCCAAGATTTCAGGATTGTCCATCAACCGGTCGACCCCGAGCTCGACTTTCGGCTTTTTCGGGACAGACTTGGCATCGGCATCGAGCAATACGACTGATGACGTGACGAGCGTGAGGGCGGCGAGACCGCCAATCCATTTCTTCATAACAGTTCCTCCTCTAAAATGTAAGCGCTTCACTACTTACTCGAAAGTGTACCATTTTGTATTTTTAATTCAATGATATGTAACATAAATAGGAAATTATATTTCTTAATTTGATTCGTTGTACCTAAAAAGCCATCGGAATTTTCCGATGGCTTTCACATGATGCTTGCAACTCAAGATGAACGGCTGATGAACAACAACCGTCTCGAGGCGATGAACAACGTGGCGGCGATCAATAAGATGCCGCTGACAATAGGCCAAACGAGCAAACTCTCGCCCATGAGCACCTCGGCCGATAACGAGCCGAGCCGCCATGGCATCCAATCCCACTCGAGCCAACCGAGGAGGAGCGACATGATGAAGTGGAGACCGAGCGTGATGACGAGGGCGACGAGTCCGCTCTCGAGCAACGCCGCAAGCATGAAGAAAATCGACAGCTGGACGACGAAATGGAGCATGAGCAGTCCGGTCGCGAGCAAAAAATCGGTGACATTGAACGAATCGAACAAGACGATCGTGTAGTAGGCGGCACTCAGTTGGGCAAGTCCGATCGCGATCACGGCGAGTAGCGAATAATGTCCCCATTTGCTGAGGACGATCCGCGTGGCCGGAATTTTCAGTGATTTGAGCCAGGCGAGCGTGCCGAGCGACCGTTCGTGGCTGAACGTATGCATGGCGGACAAGAGGACGACGAGCAGTCCGATTTGCCGCAACTGTTCGCTCGCCGACATGAGCACTTCTTCCGGTGACGGGGTCGGGATCTCGATGACCGCACCGTCCGGCAAGTTGCCGCCCGAGGCTAATATGTCCGGGAGGAAGTAGAGCGTGAGCGGCTGCATGGCCGCAAGCAACATCAAGGCGATCGGTACCCAAATCATCCGCTTATTGCGCCATGACTCTTTCCACTCTTGTTTGAAGATGGCCAGTTTCATCAGGCGTTCACCTCCAAGAAGAGTGACTCGAGCGATGGATGCCCGACATGGAGCGATTGGAGCCGGAGACCACGTTCGAGGAGCAATTGGAGCAGCGCCCGTTCCGTCACGTCTTTCGCATCCGTCTCGAGTTCCCACGTCGTCCCGGAGCGGGTGACGTGACTGACACCGGGGAGCGTCCGCCATTCCTCTTCCGTCAAGACGTCGTTGAACAGACGGACTTGGATCGAGGACTTCGAACCGAGCAAATCGGTCACGGTCCCTTCCATGAGCAGGCGCCCTTGCCGGAGCAGGAGCACCCAGTCACTCGCTTCCTCGGCGTCAGGGAGCACGTGCGTCGAATAGAGAATCATCCGCTCCCGCTTCAAGTCGCTCAATAAGTCGAGCACTTCCCGGCGGCCGCGCGGGTCGAGCGCCGACACCGGCTCATCGAGCAGTAACAACTCCGGGTCATGTACGAGTGCCTGAGCGATGCCGAGCCGTTGCCGCATGCCGCCGGACAAGTGCGCTGCTGGCCGATCGACGGGCTCGAGTCCGACCCGTTTCAGCAGATTGACCGGGTCGACACCCGTTACCCCGGTCAACTCGGCCGCATAACGGATCGTCTCGACCGGGGTGAGCGATGGATAGAGCGCTGGCCGCTGCGGCAAATAACCGATACGAATGGCGTCGTGCCCGACGATTTGACCCGACGTTGGTGTCGTCACGCGGGCAATCATGTTGAGCAGTGTCGTCTTGCCGGCCCCGTTCTCCCCGAGGAGCGACGTGCAACCCGGTCGGAGCGAAAAGCTGACGTCGTCGAGCGCGGTGAACGTGCCGAATCGTTTCGTCAGTTGGGTGACGTTCATCGTTTCGTCCGTCCCCATAGGAAGTAGACGATCGGGCCGAGGATGTTGATGAACAAGATGACGAGGAGCCACACCCACTTCGGTCCGTTCGTCTCTTGTCGTTTGAGCAGGTCAATCAAGGCGACGACGAGCAAGATGAGCTGCAGGACGAGGAGAGGTAATAAAATGAGCAATAAATTTGAGTCGTTGGCAATATCCAATTATGTTCCTCCTTCATAAATGAGTTCACTATCCCATTCCACACCTAGTACTTATTTCCTGTATGGAACAGAAAAAATCCCTTTCTCGGCTGAGAAAGGGTGACCATCATTTGACGATGATGACCGGGGCGAGAGCGCGTTTGGCAAGCTTATGGCTGACGCTGCCAAGCACGAACTCTTGGAACGTGTTCAGTCCGCGTGAACCGACGACGACGTACTCGTACGGCTGATGGTTCGCGTATTTGACGAGCTCGACGTCGGGTTCGCCGCGAAGTTCGATATATTCATATTCGAGCCCGGCTGCAACGATTTGATCGAAGAGCGGTTGTAACATCAATTTTCGCTTCGCTTCGAGATCGAGTTTTCCGGTCGAGTTGAGCGCGGCTTCTTTCGATTCTTTGGCGCTGACGACATGGACGATGTCAATCGATGCGTCTGATGCCTTGGCGAGCTGAATCGCTTTCTCAAGCGCCCGCTTCGAGTGGGCAGATCCGTCTGCCGCTAAAAATACCTTTCCCATTGAAACGTCCTCCTCTTTCACACAATCTACTTTTAGTATATGCGATTTTGTAGAGCCATGGATAAAAAAATGGGAGTGAACGCGAATGTCCACTCCCGTAGAGACCAAATCAATGGCCAGCGTTTGCTTCTTGTTGTTTCAAGTGAAGCGCGAGCGTATTGAGAAGTTTCTCTGAATCTTTGTTCAAGTTCAATAGTTCCGGCTCGATCCCGACTTCGCGATACTTGAAGACGACTTTATCGATGGCACCGATGGCCGAGTCGTCCCAAAGATGGGTATTCGAGAAGTCGATCGTGACGTGTTTGACACCGGCTTCGGCGTCTTCGGTCACATCGAACTGATTGACGAATTCAGACGTCGAGGCGAAGAAGAGCTGACCGTTCACGATGTAACGGGCACGATCGGCGTCTACACTGCGATCGAGTTCGACTTTCGAGATTTTTGCGGCGAAGAGGATTGCTGCCGTCAAGATCCCGGCGAATACACCGAGTGACAAGTCGTGGGTGACAACCGTGACGAGCACCGTCACGAGCATGACGACCGTATCCGATTTTTGAGCGGTACGCATCGCTTTGAGCGAGCCCCAGTCAAACGTCGCATACGAGACGAAGAACATGACACCGACGAGAGCGCCGACCGGGATGAGCATCAATACATCGCTCATCGTCATGATCATGAGGAACAACGCGAGTCCGGCGACGAACGTCGACAGACGGCCGCGAGCACCTGACGAGACGTTGATGACCGATTGGCCGATCATCGCACAACCTGGCATCCCGCCGAAGAAACCAGCGATGATGTTGGCGATCCCTTGACCGCGCGACTCACGATTTTTGTTCGAGTCCGTACCTGTCATGTCATCGACGATTTGTGCCGTCAACAGCGATTCGATCAATCCGACGAATGCGAGGGAGATCGAGTAAGGAAGGATGATCATCAACGTGTCAAACGTCAACGGGACGTTCGGGAATAAAAATTCCGGTAGCGTTGCTGAGATCGTTCCCATATCACCGATGTTTTTCGTATCGAGACCGAGCGTGATGGCGAGCACCGTCATGACGACAATGGCGACGAGCGGGGCCGGGATCATTTTCGTGACACGCGGGAATAAGAAGATAATCGCGAGTGACGCGGCAACGATGGCCCAGATGATCCAGCTCTCGCCTTCAAAGTTCGACAATTGCGCTTGGAAAATCAAAATCGCGAGCGCATTGACGAAGCCGACCATGACGGCGCGCGGGATGAATTTCATCAACCGGGCGATGCCGAAATAGCCGAGCGCGATTTGAATGATTCCCGTCAAAATACCGGCCGCGAGCAAGTACTCGAGACCGTGATCCGCGACGAGCGAGACGATGACGAGTGCCATCGCACCGGTCGCGGCCGAAATCATGGCCGGACGACCACCCGCGATCGAGATGACCATGGCGATGATGAATGACGCGTATAATCCGACCATCGGGTTGACTCCCGCGATGAGTGAGAACGCGATCGCCTCAGGAATGAGTGCGAGCGCGACGACAATCCCCGCAAGGACGTCTGCCCGGACGTTGCCGAGCCAATCTTGTTTGATCGTATTCAATTTTTCCAAAAGAACACACCTCTCTATATATTTTTGACTTTGATCTCCGAGTCTCACGAAGATCAAACGCCGCATTATATGAAAGAAGTCGTTCGACCGACACATGTTTTCACAACGTGTTTCATCATACCGGATTTTTTCTGAAAAGACAATTGCCGCGAATGAAAAACTATGGTAATTTCATAACGTAAAGGTTATATAACGGATTTGTTATACAGAGAAGGAGAATGATGATGCATACGGTAGATGATTTAAGTAAAGTGCTCAAAGTGCTCGCCGACCCGACCCGCTTGACGATGCTCAAGCAAATGCAGGCAGGAGAGCAGTGCGCCTGCAGTTTTGTCGACTGTTTCGACATCTCGCAGCCGGCCATCAGCCGTCATTTGAAGATGATGCGCCAAGCGGGGCTGTTGTTGGAACGCCGCGACAAGCAGTGGATTCACTATCGGTTGAATGAGACGAGCCCGTTCTATGCGATCGTCGTCGAGCTGCTCGACAACATCGAGACGGTCGATGCGAGTTGTGACTGTGACGCTGAGTGTGCGATTTAAGGAGGAGTCAACGATGAAACTTGAAGTGTTCGAACCAGCCATGTGCTGCCCGACCGGACTGTGTGGTCCGTCGATTGATCCCGAACTGACGCGGATCGCGACCATCCATTACGTATTGAAACAACGCGGCTTTGATGTGGCCCGTTATAACCTCGCCTCCGAGCCGAACCGCTTCGTCGAGAACGCCCATGTCCAAGCTGCAATCGCGAACGGGCTTGAGACGCTTCCGCTCACGGTCGTTGATGGGGACATCGTCAAACGGGGTGCCTATATGACGAACGAGGAGATTGCCGAATTGACAGGACTCCCGGTCGAGTCGTTCGCCGCGCAAGAAGGCGAGAAACCGAAAGTTCGCATCACGCTCAAAAAATAAGGAGGCGCGTCAGAATGAATCGCTTTGACTTCACGACAATCGAGCCGACTCGTTACGTATTTTTGACCGGGAAAGGCGGTGTCGGCAAAACATCGACGGCGTCGAGCCTCGCCTTGACGCTCGCTGACCGCGGAAAACGTGTCTTGCTCGTCTCGACCGACCCGGCGAGCAACCTTCAGGACGTGTTCGAGATGGAACTTGACGAGACACCGCGCCTCGTCCCGGAAACCGGTTTGTTTATCGCGAACTTCGACCCGGAAGAGGCAGCGCAACAATACATGGAACGTATGGTCGGCCCTTATCGCGGCGTGTTGCCGGACGTGGCCATCCAGTCGATGGAAGAGCAACTGTCCGGTGCCTGTACGGTCGAGATTGCGGCGTTCGACCAGTTCACCGAGCTGTTGACGTCCGAGTCGGCACGTGAGACGTACGATCACGTCATCTTCGACACGGCACCGACCGGTCACACGCTGCGGTTGTTGACGTTGCCGAGCGCGTGGGATGAGTTTTTAGAGACGAACACGACTGGTGCGTCTTGCCTCGGTCCGCTCGCCGGCCTAGCCGATAAGCAACTGCAGTATAAACGGGCCGTCGAGACGCTCACCAACAGCCAGGAAACGACGCTGTTGCTCGTCGCCCGTCCCGAGACGTCGACGCTCGTCGAGGCGGCGCGAGCCGCGACCGAACTTCACGCGATCGGGATCGAACAGATGCAACTCGTTATCAACGGCATCGTCGCAGTCAAAGAAGGGACGGATCGCTATACGAAACGGTTCATCGAGCGTCAACAACAAGCGCTCCGCGAACTTCCAGACGGCGTCGCCGACCTCGAGACGTTCACGTTGCCATATGCCTATGAGAACCTCGTCGGTGTCCCGGCGCTCCGCCGTTTTGTGAACGGAGAGACGGTCGCCGTCCCGGATACACGTTATGACACGAACCGTTACGGATCCATCGATCGTCTCGTCGACGAGATCGAGATGGACGGACCGAACGTCATCATGACGATGGGGAAAGGCGGGGTCGGCAAGACGACGCTCGCCTCGCTCGTCGCCGTCGCGCTCAGTGAGCGGGGGCACGCCGTCCATTTGACGACGACGGACCCGGCCGCGCATGTCGCCTTTACGATCGGTTTGGACGTCCCGGATACGTTCACCGTCGATGCGATCGACCCGAAAGTCGAGATCGAGAAGTACCGGATGGATGTGTTCCGGGAAGCGGGGGATATGAACGACGAGCAGCGCATGATGCTCGAAGAGGACTTGCGTTCGCCGTGCACCGAAGAGATCGCCGTCTTCCGCGCCTTCGCCGATCAAGTGGCGAAAGCGAAAGACCGCTTCGTCGTCATCGATACGGCGCCGACAGGTCATACGCTTCTCCTCTTGGATGCGACCGAGAGCTATCACCGCGAACTCGAACGATCGACCGGGGTCGTCCCGGAAGCGGTTCGCGACCTGTTGCCGAAACTGCGCGATCCGAAACAGACACACGTCGTCATCACGACGCTACCTGAAGCGACACCAGTGTATGAAGCCGAGCGGCTCGTCGCTGACTTAGAACGGGCCGAGATTCAACCGTTCGCCTGGGTCGTCAACCAATCGTTCACACCGCTCGACGTGACGAGCAAGTTGCTGACGGCGAAAGTCGCGAGCGAGGCGCCTTGGCTCGAGCGTGTGAGCGCCTATCCGCGCCCGAGGTTACTCGCATGGCAAGAACAACTGCCGGTCGGTTACCCGGCACTGTCACAACTACTAAAGGAGGAAGTTACATGAACATCACGAATGAAGCGATTGACTTTATGAAAGCGGCACTGGCCGAGGAAGCGACGAAATCGGTCCGCATCTGTACGGAAGCCGGGTGCTGTGGACCGACGCTCGGTCTCGTCGTCGCCGCTCCGGAAGCGACGGATGACGTCAAAGATTTCGACGGCCTCACGTTCGCCGTCGCGAACGACGCCGAAGCCATGGCGGAAAACGTCACGCTCGACGTCGAGTCGACAGAAGACGGCGTCAGCCTCGTGCTTCGCGGCTTGCAACAGACTTGCTAAACAAATAGAGAACTATTGGAGGAACTCATTGTGCAGTGGATTGCTAGTATTATCTTTTTGGTGACGCTCTTCCTCATCATCAAGCAACCGAAAGGCCTCGGCATCGGTTACTCGGCGATGGGGATGGCGGTCATCGCCCTTCTCACTGGGGTCGTCAATTTGGATGACGTCGGTACTGTCTGGGGAATCATTTGGAACGCGACGTTCACGTTCATCGCCATCATCATCATCTCGCTCATCTTGGACGAGATTGGATTCTTTGAATGGGCTGCCTTACATATGGCCCGCATCGCCAAAGGCGGTGGCGTCAAGCTGTTCGTCTATATCACGTTGCTCGGTGCGCTCGTCGCGGCGTTGTTCGCCAACGACGGAGCGGCGCTCATCTTGACGCCGATCGTGCTCGCCATGGTGCGGGCGCTCAAACTGCCGGACGCGGTCGTCTTGGCATATGTCATGGCGTCTGGATTCATCGCCGATACGGCGAGTCTGCCGTTCGTCGTCTCGAACCTTGTCAACATCGTCTCGGCCGACTTCTTCGGCATCGGTTTCGCCGAATATGCGGCGCGGATGGTGTTCGTCAACGTATTCGCCGTGGCCGGAAGTTTGCTCGTCTTGTATTTGTATTTCAAAAAGGACATTCCGAAGCAATACGATTTATCGAAACTCGTCGAGCCGGCCTCGGTCATCAAAGACCATCAAATGTTCCGTTTGTCGTGGGTCGTGCTCGCACTTCTCGTCATCGGATACTTCACGAGTGACATCATCGGCATCCCGGTCTCGCTCGTCGCAGGCGTCATCTCGTTGTTCTTCCTCATCATGGCGAACCGTTCACCGGCCGTGCCGACTCGGTCCGTCCTACGCGGGGCGCCTTGGGCGATCGTCTTCTTCTCGCTCGGGATGTATATCGTCGTCTACGGTCTGCAAAACGCGGGACTGACGCAAGTGCTCGCCAACTTCATCGACTGGTTCGCCGTGAACGCCTTCAGCGCCACGTTCGGGATGGGCTTCTTGGCCGCCATCTTGTCATCGGTCATGAACAATATGCCGACCGTCATGATTGACGCGCTCGCCATCGATTTGACGAATACGACCGGTCAGATTCGGGAAGCGCTCATCTATGCGAACGTCATCGGGTCCGACCTCGGTCCGAAGATCACACCGATTGGGTCACTCGCGACATTGTTATGGCTCCACGTGCTCCGTACGAAAGGGCTTAAAATCGGTTGGGGTCAATACTTTAAAGTCGGTATTATCTTGACGATCCCGACGCTCGCCATCACGTTGCTCGGACTATATATCAGCCTACTATTTTACTAAGGAGTGTTTTTTATGAAATTGGTCATCATCGGTTCAGTCGCCGCCGGTACATCGGTCGCGGCAAAAGCACGTCGTAACAATGAAGACGCACAGATTACGATTTACGACCGCGACTACGATATCTCGTACTCAGGTTGCGGCATTCCATATTATGTCGGAGGCGAAGTTGAGTCGCGCGACGATTTGACGCCTCGCGATGCGGCGTTCTTCAAGAAGCGCTATCAACTTGACGTCATGACACGACATAACGTGACGGCAATCGATGCCGACGCACAGACGATCACGGTCGAGAACCTCGAGACAGGCGAATCGTTCACGGACAGCTATGACCGCCTTGTCCTCGCGACAGGCGCCTCGAGCATCATCCCGCCGATTCCAGGTGTCGATTCGGACAACGTGTTCCCAATCCGTAACATCCAGAACGCGGAAGCGACGCGCAACTTCGTCGACGCGACGAACCCGAAGCACGCGACGATCATCGGCGCCGGGTTCATCGGTCTCGAGATGGCCGAGCAGCTCAAACTGCGCGGCATCGATGTGACGATCATCGAGCGTTTCCCGCAAGTGATGCCACCACTCGATAAAGACATGGCTTGTCGCGTCGAGGATCACCTCGAGAAGAACGGGATCGAGCTCATGCTCGGTGAGACGGTGACGGAACTCGTCGGTGATGGTCATGTCGAACGCGTTGTCACGGAAAGCGGCCAGACAATTGACACCGATCTCGTCATCCTCTCCGTCGGTGTCCGTCCGAACACGGAGCTGGCGAAATCGATCGGTGTCACAATCGGCGAGACGGGTGCGATCGCCATCAATGAGCGGATGGAGACGAACGTGAAGAACGTCTATGCGGCCGGCGATGTCGCCGAAAGTTTCTCGCTCGTCACGGGCAAACCGATTTGGCGTCCGCTCGGTTCGACGGCGAACAAGATGGGCCGTGCCCTTGGTGACCTCATCACAGGGGGCGACCTTGAACACCGTGGGATCCTCGGCACAGGCATCTTCAAGGTGTTCGGCCAAGCCGTCGCGCAGACCGGTCTATCGGAACGTGAGGCCCGCGGGCTCGGATACGACATCGAAGTGCTCCATAACACGAAACCGGACAAGCCTGCCTATATGGGCGGAAAAGACATGACGATTAAAGCAATCGGCGACCGAGCGACACGCCAATTGCTCGGCGTTCAAATCGTCGGCTTTGAAGGCGTCGACAAGCGCATCGACGTATTCGTCACGGCGATCACGTTCAAGGCGAAAGTCGATGATTTGTTCCATCTCGATCTCGCTTATGCGCCACCGTTCTCGACGACGAAAGACCCGGTCATGTACACGGGCATGGTGCTCGCGAACAGTATGGACAAAGCGGCTCGCCTCATCACGCCGGGAGAGCTGCAAAAGCGGATCGATGCGGGTGAGGACATGCAAATCATCGATACGCGCAAAGCGGCACAGTTCGAGAAGGCGTGTGTCGACTGCGCCGTCAACATCCCGCTTGGTGATTTACGTGCGGCCGCCAAAGATATGGACAAAGACAAGCCGACCGTCGTCTATTGCAACGGCGGTGTGACGGGGAACGCGGCCCAAAACGTGCTCCGTAACCTCGGGTTCACCGACGTCTATAACTTGTCAGGCGGAAACAAGAACTATCAACTGTTTAAAAAATACGGGAATTAACACAGACGACGTCCGAATCATTCGGACGTCGTTTTTTGTGTGCTGAGAAGTGCGGGGAACAGGATATTATCGGGTGTTGCATGAGAAGGACGAAACGTTCAAGCTGAGCTATCGTTGGTCCTTAGAGGCGTTAGAAGAATGGAAGAAACTCTAATGAACCCCTGATGCCGCGCATCAGGGGTTAGTTCGCTTTCTTTTCATTCCACTTGCCGAGTCGGTTGCGTCCGCTCCGTTTGGCGACATATAAGCCGACGTCGGCTTTTTTAATCAGTTGGCTCGACGTGGCGATTTTGGACTCTGACGTGCTGGCGATGCCGATGGAGACGGTGACGTCAATCAACGATCCGTCTGGCAATAAGAACGGCGTTTCGGCGATTTGCCGCAAATAGCGTTTGCCGATGACGAACCCTTGCGACAACGTGCAGTCGGCCAATAAAACCGAGAATTCTTCGCCGCCGTTGCGGCAGACCATGTCATCGGTCCGGGCGGTTTTCGTCAACCGGTTGCCTAATTCGACCAAGATGGCATCACCGGCATCATGGCCGTACGTATCGTTAATCGATTTGAAATGATCGATGTCGAGGAAGAGCAAGGCGACGTCTTGCGTTCCATTGATCACTTCTTCGTCGACGCGCTTCATCTCTTCCTCGAAGCGGCGGCGATTGCCAAGTCCGGTCAACGCGTCGGTGAAGGCCGCTTCTTTATATTTCGAGATGAGCCGTTCCGAGCGTTGGATTTTATGGATGCCCCCGTAGACGATATGGAGCAGGAATCCGGCCGAGTACCCGATGGTGATGAAGGCGAGGAGCGTCATCACATACGTTTCGATTTGATTATAATTGCTGACGTTTAATAGCGAGAACAACGAGATGAATCCGAGGCTGATCGCATTGACGATTCGGATGTCCCGCGCCGGCTTGATTCGTTCACGGAACCATAGGAAAGCGACAGCAATCGATGCGGCGAGCGTGTAGTCGAGAAACGTGATCAACAAAAGCGTCTCGCTCAAGATGAACGGCAAAACGAGAATGCTCGCGACATACGTGATGCGTACACCCGGCAGGCCGAAGTAGAGCGCCGACATGATGATGGGGACAAACCCGTATTGAAAGTCGGCTTGCGCGTTCCACAACACGCCGTGGAGGGTAATCACAATCGATAGCCCGGCAAGTAAGAAGGAGATGGTGACTTGACGCCGGAGCGGGAGCTTCGTCGTCACGCCCAGCTTCGTGAGGCGCGAAATGATATAGAGGCCCACCAGCAACAGACTGGCGTTGGCGATCAAGTTGTTAATGAGGTTCGTAAGTGACATATTTTAAAAATTCCTCCCCTAACTTCTATATATAGTCCAATCGACCAATAATGCAATCGTTTTTCAAATGGAAAATAGAGGGGGTTTCCCAACCGATGGCGCAAAGTGGAAGGCGTTAGGTGTTTGTCTAGAAAAACATTGTATTCCGAAAAGGAAACGTTTACAATTTTTGTGTAAGCGTTTTCCTAAATTGATGCTACAAGGAGGGACCCACATGGTCAACAAGCGATGGAAACAGGTATGGGCAGTTGTGCTAACGTTTGCACTAGTATTCTCAATGTTTCCGATGTCATCGTCCGCTCTCGATAAAGGCAAATCGACGCTCGTCGTCGTTCACTATCAGGAGGCCCCGGACAATCAAACGGATTGGAACTTATGGCTTTGGGCGAATAACCCAGATTATTTCCCGAATAAAGCCTTCGCCTTCAACGGCGAGGACGACTTCGGAAAGGTGGCGGCCTACGAATTCCCGGTCGATTCACCAGAAAAGCTCGGTCTCATCGTCCGTACGGACAACTGGGAGAAGGATAAAGGGTCTGAGAACGACCGCTTCATCACGAGCGATATGATCAAAGACGGCGTTGCCGAAGTGTGGATCAAGTCAGGCGACTCGAAGATCTATACGTCGAACCCGGACGGGGAGACGGCAGCAACGGACGTGGATATGAAAGTTCATTACTTCCGTTACGACAATACATATACCGACTGGGGTCTTTGGACATGGCCAGACGGTGGTGACGGGCAAAGCATCAACTTCGATGAGACGGACGCATACGGTGGCGTGGCGAACGTGAAGTTCGCGAACCCGGACGCGAAGAAACTCATCGGGCTCGTCACGAAAAAAGGGGAATGGGCCGAAAAAGATGGGGAAGATCGGTTCGCGCTCAGCACAGCGAAAGAGATTTGGCTCGTCGAAGGCGATTCGACAATCTACTACTCAGAACCAGAGATCGATCGCTCACCGAAAATCGTCTCATTCGAAGCGGACACGTTCCGTCAAGCGGAGCTCACGCTCAACCGCGTCATCGATGAGACGTTCTTGAGCGAATTGACGGTCGAAGGTGCGACGGTCGAGTCGGTTGAGAAATCAGGCGACAAATCGGTCACGGTCCGCTTCAGTGCCGATATCGACTTGGCGGCGGTCATCACGGCGAAACATCCGACGTTCGGAGATAAAGTGCTCCAAGCGGGCGACGTCCTCCGTTCACCGGAGTTCGATGCGAAGTACGCCTATGACGGCAAGCTCGGCGTGACGTACAAGCACTCAAAATCACAGTTCGTCCTGTGGGCCCCGACGGCTCAAGACGTCAAGCTCGAACTATGGAACATGCCGAAAACGCGTCCTGCTTCAGACAAAGACTTGAAGAAGACGATTTCGATGAAGCGTGGCGAGCGTGGCACATGGGTCGCTGAAGTACGCGGCGACTTGGATGGCATTGGCTACACGTACAACGTCAAGCACGCGTCAGGCAGCGTCCGCGCGGTCGACCCGTACGCGACGGCGGTCGGTGTGAACGGGGACCAAGGGGTCGTCGTCGACTTGAACGAGACGAAGCCGAAACGTTGGAACTCGATGAAACCGAAATTGGCGAAACGGACAGACGCCATCATCTATGAGACGCACGTCCGCGACTTGTCGATCTTTGACGTCACGTCAGACAAGTATGACTCAGGCATCACGAACAAAGGCAAATATCTCGGCGTCGTCGAGCCGGGGACACGTCTCCTCGTCAACGGCAAGAAGACAGCGACGAAGACAGGCCTCGACCATATGAAAGACCTCGGCGTCACGCACGTCCAGTTCATTCCGGTATACGACTACAACACGGCCTCGGTCGATGAGACGAAACCGGATGCATCGTACAACTGGGGGTATGACCCGAAAAACTATAACGCACCGGAAGGCTCATACTCGACGAACCCGTATGACGCCAAAGTCCGGATTCGCGAGATGAAACAAATGATCCAAGGCCTCCATGACAACAACTTACGCGCCGTCATGGACGTCGTCTATAACCACATGTTCGATGCGCAGGCGTCGAACTTGCACAAGATCGTCCCAGGATACTACTATCGTTACACTGAAGGCGGCGACTTCGCGAACGGAACGGGCGTCGGCAACGACACCGCGTCGGAACGCAAGATGATGCAGAAGCTCATCGTCGACTCGGTCGTCTATTGGGCAAAAGAATACCATTGGGACGGGTTCCGTTTCGACCTCATGGGCATCCATGACGTCAAGACGATGAACCAAGTCCGTTCGGCGTTGAACAAAGTGGATCCTTCCATCCTCGTCTTCGGCGAAGGGTGGGACCTCAGCACGCCACTCGACCCGGCGAAGAAAGCGAACCAGAAGAACGCATACAAGATGCCAGGCGTCGCACACTTCAACGACAACATCCGCGACGGCTTGAAAGGCAGTGTCTTCGTCGACACGGACAACGGCTTCATCAATGGTAAAGCCGGCCTTGAGAACCGCATCAAGACGGGAATCGTCGGCGAAATCGACTACAGCGCCGACATCAAAGGCTTCACGAAAGAACCGACGCAAGCGATCACATACGTCGAAGCGCACGACAACCACACGCTCTGGGACAAGCTCGAACTCACGAACCCAGAAACGTCGGAAGCGGACCGCACGAAGATGCACCGTCTCGCGTCGAACATTCTCTTGACGAGCCAAGGAACGACGTTCATCCATGCCGGTCAAGAGTTCATGCGCACGAAAGAAGGCGACCACAACTCGTACAAATCACCGGATCGCATCAACCAAATGGACTGGAAACGGGCCGCTGACCGTAAGGCGGACGTCCAGTACATGAAAGGCTTGATCGAGATGCGTAAAGACAACCCAGGTCTTCGCATGACGAAAGCGGTTGACGTGAAGAAAAACTTGAAATTCTACAAAGCCGAAGCGAACGTCATCAGCTACTCGATCGATGACAAAGCACCTGGCCAGAAGAAAGACTTGTTCATCACGCACAACGCCAACGCCAAGACGGTCAAAGTGAAATTGCCGAGCGGGCAATGGAACCTCATCGTCGATGGGAAACAAGCGGGCACGAAGACGATTAAACGCGTCTCGGGCTCGGTCGATGTACCGGCTTACGGCTCGGTCGTCGTGAAACAACGCTAAAACGGGAGACCACGGCTCAATCGAGTGCGTGGTCTTTTTTAGTGCTTAAAATAATGACATTAATTTGAAAATATGTACAAAAGAGAGATTGTTCCCCTTATTTTCAAAAACAGAAGCGTATCCGTCTGGCCTCATCTTATATAATCAAGGTAATACGATATTCATGTGACGAACGTCACACCGGGGAGTGGTGGAAATGGGCTTCTTCCGACAATGGAAGCATGCATTGGAATCAAACGTTGAACAATTGGAACGTGGGGAACGGATCAATATCGACCCGTTGCTACTCGATCAGTATCCGGACGCCGTCTACGTCCTAGACTGTGACTTGAGACTCGTCGACTCAAATGAAAAACTGTCGCTTCTGTTCAACGGGGAAGAAGAGCGGTTCGTCCATCCGGCCTCATGGCTGCCGAAGGCCGAAAGTGAACGGGTCCAAGCATTCCATCAGCGATCGCTCCAAGGTGAGACGGTGCATTACGAACTGCAAGCGCGGAACGCGGACGGACGCTCGATTCATCTGTCGATCACGAACACCCCCCTCTATACGGGACGGGTCATCACGGGTCTTTACGGGGTCGTCAAAGATTTGACGACGCAGACGGAGTTGCGGGAACGTTACAATCGGATGAAAGTGAGTCGCTCACTGTTCGAGCGAATCCCTGGGCTCATTTTGATTGAGCTCGACCTCGAGACCGGGACGTTCTATCATTCCCCGCAGACTGGGAACCTGCTCGGTTTGACGAAGCGACAGCTCGCCGACATGAAGCGACAGCTCGCCGACATGAAGCGGGAGGACTTCCGAAACCTGATTCATGAGGACGACCGGGGCGCGTTCGCGGCGGCGATCGAGACGTTGCTTCACGATCACTCGCAATTCGAATATGAGACACAACTGCGCGCCTTCAACCCGAAGATGAAACAGTATTTGGAGTTGATTGTGAAGGTCGGTGTCTCGAAAGACCGAAAAGCCGTCACCTGGGCGATGTTCGACGTGACGAACTTGGTCACAGCCGAAGAAGAACTGACGAAGGAACGATCGAAAGTGAGGCAGTTGTGTGAAATCGTCGACTCGGTCATTTTTGAGCGCTATTTCGAATCGAAGCAATTCAAGTTTTTGACGCCGGGCTTCTCGCTCATCTTTGGTTATACGGAAGATCAATTCAATGCCCATCCGGACTATTGGCAAAAAGTCGTCGTCCCGGACGACGTCCCGAAAATCAAGCAGGCGCGGGAAGTGACGCTGAGCGGCAAACCGTCGACGTTCTCGTACCGTATTTTCGCCAAAGGGAACGTCAAATGGATTGAAGAGAATCGGGAACCCATTTTTTCTGAAGGCGGCCATGTCGTCGGATTCCGGACGCTCGTCAAAGACATCACGCAGTTGAAAGAGCAGCAAGAAGAGATTTGGCGTCTCGCCTCGCTCGACCCGATCACGAACATGCCGAATCGCGAATCAATCACCGAATCGGTGTATCATTTGACCCGGAAGCGCAATCCGTTCACGTTGTTCTCGCTGTCGTTCAACCGGATCGCGGAGATCAACCATACGTTCGGTTACGAACTTGGCGACGAGTGGCGTGTCGCGACGGTGAACCAATTGATTCGTCTCTTGCCGAAAGACGCGCTCCTTGGACATCTCGATGCAGATAACGTGCTCATCTTGTTGCCACGGCGCTTGGAAGACCCCGAAGTGCTCGCACTCGGCAAGAAGCTCGGTTCACTCTCGACCCACCGCTTCCGTGTCGACGTGTACGACTTGTTCGCCCGTATCTCGATCGGGGTGAGCCGATATCCGGAGGACGGCACACAGGCGAGCGAATTGATTAAGCACGCTTGTATCGCCATGAACCGGGCCGATAAGAAGATCGGGGCCCAACTGGAACTGTACTCGTCACAAATGGACATCGAATCGTTGAAGCGGTATGAACTGCTGCGGGATATGCGCGATGCCCTTCAAAACAAAGAGTTCTACCTGATGTATCAGCCGAAAGTGAACGCATGGACGGGGCAAATCGTCGGGGCCGAGGCGCTCATGCGGTGGACGCATCCGACGTGGGGCTCGATCTCGCCGGCCGAGTTCATCCCGCTCGCCGAGGAGAGCAGCCTGCACCTCGAACTGACGAACTGGTTGATTGAAGAAGTGTGCCGGTATTTGATGACGCTTCCGAAGAAAGTGCCGATCTCGATCAACGTATCGGCCAAATACTTGTACCAAGAACATTTCGAACATGTGCTCGAAGACATGCTCTCCCGTTATCACATCCCGGCAAGCTATCTCGAGGTCGAGATCTCGGAGACGTCGCTATTAGAAGACGCCCAACAGATCACACAAGCGTTCGAACGATTGAACGACCTCGGCATCCCGATCGCCTTCGACGATTTCGGGAAAGGATACTCGTCGCTTGCCTATTTGCAGGCGTATAGCGCTCAGACGATTAAAATCGACCGAGTGTTCGCCCATAACGTCAACCAAAGCCGAAAGGCCCAAGGCATCATTCGGAGCCTGCTCCTCATCGCCGAGGAGTTTGGGATGAACGTCGTCGTCGAAGGCGTCGAGATGATGGACGACTTGCTCCGCCTCCGCGAGTTCGGCTGCCACGTCATCCAAGGATTCATTTTCAGCCGTCCGCTCAAAGAGCCGGAGTTCGAACAGGCGCTCGAGGCGGGCACGCTGACCCCGATCGAGGAATATGTCGAGACGATTCCGTCCTCGAGTCGCTTGATTCACGCCGGTATCACGATCACACGCCTGCGCGACCAAGACGTCGCGGTCGGCACATCACCAATCGTCATCATGCGGCGCGGCTTCAAGACGATCGCCTTTTACGCGTCAATCCGCCTGCCGGTCGACAGTGACCTGAGCCTCGTCATCTTGTTAGATGACGGGATGGCACCGCTACCGATTCAAGTGACGCGGCTGACCGAGCTCGCCAACGGGCTTTACCAATATGAGGCGTCGTATGAACAGACGGTCGAACTCGAGAAGCGATTGACCGCTTTAGAGAGCGAAAAACCGCGAGGATTCACGATTCAAAAAGCGAAAGACTTGATCGATCAGACAGACTGAAGGCGAGCCGACACCGGCTCGCTTTTTCTGTACGCTAAAACTAGAAACCCGTAGCGATTTTCTCTAAGATGAGAGGGACAGACTACATAGAGGAGATCGACAACATGGACATGCAGGCAATCCGACACTTTTTCTCACAACTAGAAGGCGATTATACAGATCGGCTCGAGGCGATCGCCGTCGAGCTGGAGCAGACCGGGACGTACACGCTCACGACAGACGAGTTGATGGAAGGTGCGAAACTCGCCTGGCGCAACTCGAACCGATGCATCGGCCGGCTGTTTTGGCAGACGCTCACTGTCCGGGACGCCCGGGGCGTGACGACGTTCGACGAGGTGTTTGAGGCGCTCGTCGGCCATCTGCGCTACGCGACGAACGACGGGAAAATCCGTTCGACGATGACCGTGCTCCCGAACGAGTTCCGTTTGCTGAACGCGCAACTCATCCGCTATGCGGCATATGAGACGGAAGATGGGATCGTTGGTGACCCGCTCTCGCTGTCCATCACGAGGCAAGCCGAACGGCTCGGCTGGGTCGGGGCCGGGACCGCGTTTGACGTCCTGCCGCTTCTCATCACCGACGGACGTGAGGTCCAGCTCTATGAACTGCCGGACGATGCGGTGCTCGAAGTCGAGATTCGACACGAGGCGTACGACTTATTCGACGGACGAACGGTCAAATGGCACGCCGTCCCGGCCATCGCCGATATGGAGCTCGAAATCGGCGGCTTGCGCTTCACGTCGGTCCCGTTCAACGGCTGGTATATGGAAACCGAGATTGGGGCGCGCAACTTGGCCGATACGGACCGCTATGATTTATTGCCCCTCGTCGGCACGTCGCTCGGGCTCGATACATCGAAAGAGCGGACGCTTTGGCGCGACCGGGCCCTCGTCGAGTTGAACGTCGCCGTCCTACAGTCGTTCGAGCGGGCCGGGGTGACGATCGTCGATCACCATACGGCGGCGAAGCAGTTCAAACGGTTCGAGAAGAACGAACAGGACGCAGGTCGTGAGGTGACCGGGCAATGGGGATGGCTCATCCCGCCCATGTCACCGGCCGCGACGCACGTGTTCCATCGCCACTACAATGACGAAATTGTGACGCCGAACTTGTTCGCCCGCTCGGGTTGTCCGTTTTCTGCGTTTCAAGCGAAGTCAAAAGAGGAATCAAAAGGCTAGACCCGAAACGAGAGGATGATGAACGTGGCAGTCCCAATTTGGAAACGCGCCGTTGCCAGTCAAATCGATCAATTCATTTTTCAAACGCCGGCGAAACTCGTCGAGAAGATGATTCGGAAGAAGCTGTTTCCCGGAAAAGATGTGAAACGGTATTACTTGCCGACGCTCGTGACGATCGCCGGAGAAGTGTATTTCTTGCTCAACAAAAATGGGCAGACAATCGGCGACCAAGTCGTCGGCATCAAAGTCGTGAGCCAAGACGGACGCCCGCTCTCGCTCGAGCAAGTCGTGAAGCGGACGCTTTATAAAGACGTTGTCTATCCGGCGACGCTTGGGCTGCCGCTCTTGAAGGCGCTCCAACAGATCAAGGCAGGAAAAGAGACGGAGTTGCCGCATGACGAGTTTGCCCATACGAAGTTGATTTCGACACGATGAGTCGAAGCCGAAGACAGTGCGACGATGAGTCTCGCTGTCTTTTTTCGGCCAAATCAGTCAAAAAGGAACGAATCCGAAAAATGAGGTATAATGAATTAGGAAAAAATTGAACGACCAATGGAGGATTTTTGTTATGACCAAAATCGCATGGATTACCGACAGCATGGCCAATTTCTCGAAGGAAGAGGCGGCCCGGCTCGGTGTCGATATCGTTCCGATTCAATTGATCGTCGACGGTAGCGGCTATAGCGAAGTCGATTTGTCACTCGAAGACTTGCACCGCTATATGATCGACCAAAAGAAAGAGGCGAAGACATCACAGCCGATTTTTGGCGACTTCATCGCGCGCTATGAGCGCTTGAAAGAGGAAGGATACGACTGTGCCATCGCCGTCCACTGTTCGAACGGGTTGAGCTCGACGGTGAAAAACTCGAGCGCAGCGGCAGAAGCAGCCGGCTTCAAAGTATACACGGTCGACTCGCACGCGGCGCTTGAAGCGCAGCAAGAGCTCGTCCGACTCGGGCTCGCCGCCGAGGCCGAAGGCAAATCAGCCGAAGAAATCGTTGCCTTGCTCGGAGCGTGGCGCGACAAGAAGAACTTCTTCATGATTATCGGGAATATGGAAACGATGCGCCGCGGCGGTCGCGTCTCGTCCGGTGAGATGTTCCTTGCTAACATCTTGAACATCAAACCGATCATCACGCTCGATGAGACCGGAAAAGTCATCCCGTTCAAAAAAGCACGGTCGCTCAAAAAAGCGTACACCGAGATGGTAACCGAGCTTGAACGCCGCCACGCCGCGAACGGGATTCACCACAACCGTGTCTTCGTCCAGACGGCACTCGCGCCGGAAATGCAAGACAATCTCGTCGCGCTCATCCAGGCGAAATTGCCAGACATTGAAGTCGTCAAGACGCGCTTCTGCCCATCGATCGCGGTCCACGCCGGCTTTGAGACGGTCGGGGTGCTTTGGCTCGACGCGTAATCAAAAAAGGAGGGAGTTCGATGGAAGCTGTCACCACACTTTCGGCGTTACACGACCGGATCGCGAATACAGACCAATTGCTCGTCTACGTCTCGCATCCGACCTGTAGCGTCTGCCACTCGCTCAAACCGCAAGTCGAGGAGATGTTGACGGAGTTCCCCGATATCGAGGCGGTCGCCATCGATTCGGATCAGGTGCCGGAGATTGCCGGAGCCTACTCGATTTTCACCGTCCCGGTCGTCCTGTTTTTCCTCGACGGCAGAGAGACGCTCCGCCGGGCCCGGTTCGTCCCCATCGGCGAGCTGACCCATCAACTCGAGCGTCTCCAAGAGATGCGCGGTTGAATCCACAGACACTCGTCTGTGGATTTTTTTGGTTGTTTGCGTCGAGGACAGGGAATCAGGAGAGTAGCTGCGTCACTTGTTCGAATGAAGAAATGAGGAAACGCTGATGGAAATCATACGCCACTCCGAATGGGCGGACACGAAGCTCACGCTCCATCTCGTGTCGCAAATTCTAGGCAAAATCAAACTCGGTCTCGCCCCGCAAGAGCCGCAATGGGCCCACGTCACGTTACCGCTCACCGTGAATGGATTTTCGACGGGACCGCTCTGGAGCGGGGAGACGTTGTTCGAGATCGACGTCGACGTCGCGGCCTCGGTCATCACGGTGCAGGTCGAAACCGCTACGACCGTGATTCCGCTGACGGACGGGAAGCCGATCAAGTCCTATTATGAGGCGATGGTCGACGCACTCCATGCATCCGGCATCACCGTCACCATTAACCCGAAATCGCAAGAGATGCACGACATCAGGTGGCTCGACCGAGACGAGACGCCGCTCGTCTATGACGCCTTAGCTGCCCAGGAAGGCGTACGCTTGTTTCAGTATGCGGCGCGGGAACAAGCAGCGTTTCTCGCCCCGCTCCGATGCCGGAAAGTGAAGCCGGCCTTGTTTTGGGGCACGTTCGACGTGTCATCGCTCATCGTCTACGGAAAATTCGAGCCGTTCCCCGAGGACAAGGTGATCGAGAAGGCGGCGTTCGACGAGCACATGATCGAGTTCGGCTTTTGGCTCGGGGATGAGTCCGTCGACGTGCCGACGTTCTTCATCTTGCCGTATCCGTTTCAATACACCGACCTCGGCTCGGAGCGGCTTCAACCTGAGGACGCCTACTACGACGCCGAGATGAGCGAATGTTTTTTGTCGATTGAGAACGTGAGTCGGGCAGATGACATCCAAGCCTTCTTCCGGACGTCGTTCGACCTGTTGAGTGATCAACTCGGGTGGGAAGGGCGCGCACATTATTTCTTGCCGCTCGATATGCGGGCGCAACCAAAACAAGAGCCCACAGACGAAAGTCTGTGAGCTCTTGTTTAGTTTAACGTACGGTAGCGCGTCGTTCGCCCGTTTCCGACACGGGTCACTTTTCGTTCGGCTATCAACTGTTCGATCAGTTTTCGGACAGTCCCTTTGCTTTTATTCAAATAGGCTTCGAGTTCTCTTGTCGTAAATTCGGACTGTTGACTAAGCCATTGTTCGAGTTCGTTTTCGTCAGAGTCTGGTGTCGTTAGCTGTTGTTTAGGCAACGTCACGACAAAGGCGTTCGGACTCGTAGTCCAGAATGGTCGTTCGAGACTTTCTTTGTAGCTTTCTTTGATTCGTTGTAACCCGGTACCATAACTTTCAATCCATTTCAGACGATACAATACATTGGCTAGTTTTGGATTACGGCTCTGAGAAATACCTAAATTGATATCCTCGATCGTTAAGCCCTTCACGAGTCCGCCCACCGAGACGATTTCGATTCGGTTTTGGAATAAATGAATCAAGATGCTACCGCTAAAACTATAATCGCGATGTGTAACGGCATTTACAAGAGCTTCTCGCAAAGCAGGACTAGGATAACTTTCGGTCTCGAGCCGTTTTAGACCGACGAAGCGTGCTGACGTGGCATTGTTCAGACTAAGGTATTCATAGACGGATTCGACTTGTGCGAGAATGGAGCCACTAAATTCTTTACGATCTTGAAATTCAAGCTTGTCGTTCCCTAAATAGCGGGCGCATTTGATTGAGTGTTCGCATTGGTCAGAAAGAAGGAGCCCTAAATTTGTGTAATAGCCATCATCTGTCATCAGGCCAAGTGTACGTTGTTGCTCGACACCAAATTTGATGTTCGTTTGAGCAAAAAAGTGAGAAGCTTCCTCGAAAGTCAGTTCCTGTTTCAAACTACGCATCGTTTCAAAGTTCGTCCCATCTGATTCGATAATCATTTGGCGGATGTTTTCTTCAGAGGCATTTGTGACAGACGTACCGTACCGAATGAAAACACCCGACGATTTCATGCCTTTTCTCTTCAAATGATAAGGGCGTCTCGTTCCGCGGGCCACAGCTATCTTTATGACCTCTTTTTTGTCGAGCTCAACCACTTCTAAATATAAATGGACTAGAATATCTGGTTGAATGTTGTCATGTAGCTTGTTTGATACTGCTTCGAGTTGTTGATGTGCGTTAGGGACACCGAGGACGGTACCATCATCTTCTATACCGATATAAAGAACACCACCTTGCGTGTTGGCGAACGCAATCACTTCGTGAACGACAGCGTCTGTAAGTTCTCGCTTGAACTCAACCGTAGGCGACTCTTTCATATGATTCACCTCTAATCTATTATTTGTATAGATTAATTATAATCGATTATAATCGATTAATCAAAAAAAGATCGATTTGGACGGGAGTCCGAATCGATCACCATGTTCAACCTTCAGTTGTCTGCGGCACGAGGTAAATCAAGCCGAACGGGTTATGGAGCAAGTTGTCGATGGACGTCCGCTCGTCTTCACCCATCTCGACCGTGAACGTTTTGCCGTCCTCGAACGTGAAGCTGTCCCCGTCTCCGAACATCGATCCACCCGAGATGAGGTGGAAGTTGAACGAATGGACGACGTGAATCGCGTCTTCAATTTCGAGCGTGGCCGGTACGGCGACGTCGGCGTGACCGAACGCTTTCATGCCCCACGAGACGTAGGCGTCTTCTTCTTCCGTGATGGCTGTGAGAAGCGAGTAGTCGAGAGCGAGGTCTTCTTCTTTCGACTCTTGCCATTCGTCTTTCGAGTAGGCGACACCAGCCGTCTCGACCATGACGCCGAGTCCGCCGGCGTTCAAGATTGCATTGGCCGCACGGCGGGCCGCCGCGATGTCCGTCACGTCATTGACGTCGACGATCAAATAGACGATATGCGTGTGGCGGGTAAGCCCTTTCGCGATTTTCGGCGTGAAACCGCCCGAGCTGGCATGAATCATCGCTTCGGCGAGAGCCGGGTCGCGCTCGACGACTTCGACCGTGAACGCTTTTCCGGTCTCATCTTCTAACAGCAGTAGGCCAGCCATCGTGTAGCCTTCGCTATGTAGACTGATTTGTTCGCTGACTGCCTCGGCCGATGACCAGTTTCCTGGAATGGCGAGCAACACTTGTGTACGGTTCATAAGAATCATCCTCTTCTTCAAATAGTCAGGCCCCTCACAGGGAGAGGCCTGGTCTCTTCTCTTATTATGCCCTATTTGGCGAAAAATTATTCTTGATACGTCTTCAATACTTCTTGGAGCGGAATCTGATCGATCTTGCGACGGCTGATGAACGTGCTTGCGAAGAAGAGGAGCGTCACCGCACCGAGTGTATAAAGCAGATAAATCCACTCGAACTCGAGCGGCAAGACGAGTCCATAATCTTCCGCGAACACGACGATGATAACCCGCAAGATGACGAGGGCGATCGGGATGCTGAGCAGTGCCGAGATGAGCGCGTAGATGAAGTAGCTATTGAGAATCATCGAGCGGACCTCGCGCCGGTCGTAGCCCATCACTTTCAAGAGCGAGATGACGTAATAATTTTTCTCGACCGTGAGTGCGGTCAAGACGAACAGGATGCTGAAGGCGATCAAGGCCGATCCGCCGATCATGACGTTCATCATCAAGTTCATGTACTCATTGATCGATTGGGACTGCTCAATCAGACCGCTTCGTGAGATGACCGTCGGATAGTCCGTCTCGTCCGGCCGTTCGGTCGCGTAAATCCCGTTGAACAAATCACGTGTCGTCCCGCCCGATAATTGTTCGCTGAGCGTTGCCCGAGGCAGGTAGACGACATCGCCCGCATATTCGTCGGCGATACCCCCAATCGGGTACGACAACGTCTCGTTGTCGAGTTCGATGTCAAGCGTGTCCCCGGTCTCGAGGCCGAGCTTCAAGGCGAGCGAGGCGTTGACGATGATCTCATCCGCTTTCGGTACCAGTTCGTTCCCGTCTTCGTCTTCGAGAGGATAGAGTGTGTTCGTCGCATCGAGCCCTTTCAACGTGACAAGGTTGTCTTGAGCGAAGGCGAACGGGTAGGTGAGGAACGGCTCTTGTCCATCTTCGAGCATGGGTTGTGTCGTCGTGTACGCCTCATATTCATAGTCGGCCTCGTTCAACTCGCCGACCGTCATCCGGTCGACCGCCCCGTTCATCATGAGGGCGAAGACGATGAGGAGCGTCGAGAATAGGATACCGAAAAAGAAGATGATGAAGCTGCCCGTGCTTTTGACGGCGTATAAATATTTGAATTTCGTCTTGCCGCGGGCGTTCCGGAGCAGACGGCTGACGATGCGGCTCAGTCGATTGAGTGAGGCGTTGTCTCGAGGCGACAGCAAAGCGAGAGCGCTCTCGCCCATGATTTTATAGATGACGGCTCCCGCCACGAGCGCGAAGAACAGGAGCGGGGCGAAGACGGCCGTGAGAAACACGAGCAGACTTTGGGCGATGGTGATGGACGGCAATAGATAGAAATCGAGGTACAGATTTTTGAGCGGCTCGGCGAAGTAGAGCCCGAGGAAATAGCCGATGACGAGCATGAGCGTCGCGAACAGCAAGATGAAGACTAGGTACGGGACCGCGATTTGGCGGCGGTTGTAGCCAATCGCTTTCAAGAGTCCGATTTGTCCGCGCTCGGCCTCGAGCATGTTCGAAATCAGGATGGCGACGATGATGACGGCAATCGAGACGATGAACAGGCTCAAGCCGAGCGCCATCGCTTTACCAGATGAGATCTCGCTATAGATGGCGCCGCTGCGCATGATGTTTTCCGTTTCCATGACCGAGATGACGAACGGGAGCTCGACGTCGGTCACGACCGTCCCGTCAGTGACACCGGCAAGGCGGAACGATTCGGTTCCAATCACCTCGTCGTAGGCCGCGTCCGTCATCAAAAGGAGTGTCTGCGTGCCGGGATCCAAATTGAAGAAGTTCTCATCAAACAGCGGGAGCGTGTAGTCAGGGAACAAGACAAATCCGCTCACCGTGAAAGGGGTACCGAGGTCGAGCGAATCACCGATTTCAATCCCGTTCTTTTCGGCGTATTTCGCATTGATGGCGATCTCATCGTTTTGCTCAGGCCGCTTGCCAGCCTCGAGATAAGACACGTTGATCGTGTCCGCTTCTTTCAAGACGAGTCCGCGGTGTTCGCTCGAGCCGAACGGGTAGGTCAATAGCTTCGAGGCGCGGAGCTCAAGCGTCGCGCCGTCCATCTCGCCCTCGACGGCGTCGATGCGTGCCGCGATCAAGTCATCGAACGCCGCCTCGTCGACACGTCGCAAGTCCGAGAGCGTGTAGCGGCCGGAGGCGATGAAGTCCGCCAACTCAGGCAAGGCCGCCTCTTCTTCCGTGACCCGGTTCAGCATCTCGACGGCAAAATCCTCTTGATTCGATGAGGCGAGATACTCCTCGGTCGGCACTTCGATGCCGCTGATGCCATAAAACATCATCGTATACGTGAGCGAGCTCATGACGATGATGACGGCGATGGCAAGGAGCTGCATCCATTTGCCGGCGAGCGTCTTCCATACGTTTTTATACAGCATCTGTCTCACCCCCAGTGGATGTCGCGAGCGGCTTTTCGGACCGGATTGTGCGTATACTCCACGATCCGTCCCGAGTTCATTTTGATGACGTCATCGGCCATCTCACTGATGCCCGTGTTGTGCGTGATGACGACGACCGTCTTGTTGTACGTCTCGTTCAAGCGCTCGAGCAGTTCGAGCACCCGTTTTGAATTGTCCTCATCAAGCGAGCCCGTCGGTTCGTCGCAGAAGATGATGGACGGATTTTTGGCGAGACTCCGGGCGACCGAGACGCGTTGTTGCTCGCCGCCCGACAATTGGTACGGGTATTTGTCACGGGCAGCCGCTAACCCGACTTGATCCAACAACTCTTCGATTGGGAGCGGGTCGGTCGATAAATCGGCCCCGATTTGAACGTTCTCGTAGACGGTCAAGTTTTGGAGTAGATTATATTGTTGAAAGATGAAGCCGAGATGGTCGCGTCGAAACGCTGTCATCTGCTCGGACGATAAGTCCGTCAAGATGGTGTCACCGAACGTGATCGTCCCGGACGTCACCGTGTCGAGGCCGCTGATGACGTTCAACAGCGTACTCTTGCCGCTCCCGCTCGGGCCGAGGATGACGACGAAGGCCCCGTCATTGATCGTCAAATCGATGTCTTTCAACGCCGCGGTCTCGACATCCCCGGTCTTATAGATTTTATTGACGTGCTGAATGTGAATCATACCGATTCCTCCTTTGTCCGATGTTATCTTTTACCCGTTTCGAGCACATCGCGGACGGGAATATGTGAAACTTCATAGGATTTCAATTTTGAAAAAAAAGTGAAACCGCTTCACCTGTGATAAAATAATATTACCAGGTACTAATTCAGATTGAAGGAGAGCTAACACATGAAAATTGCTTATATTACGGACAGCACGGTCGTCCTTCCTGATTCGATTCAACACCACCCGGACATCCATATCGTTCCGCTCTATGTCGTCAAAGGCGACCAGCCGTATAAAGACGGGGTCGAGGTCGATGCCAAGACTGTGTACGAATGGATCGACGCAGGTGAACGCGTCTCGACAAGCCAACCGGCCATCGGCGACTTCGTCACCTTGTATGAGAGCATCAAAGATCAATATGATATGGGCATCGCCGTCCACTTGTCGTCGGACTTGAGCGGGACGTATTCGGCATCGGTTCAAGGCGCAGAGATCGCCGAGTTCAAACTGCTCGCCATCGACTCACGGGCCGGCATCTACACGATGGGGCTCATGCTCGAAGAGTTGATTGAACGCGTCGAGCGTGGAGATACGCTCGAGGACGTCGAAGCATATATGAAACAACGAACCGAGGACGTCCACATCGAATTGATTTTGCAAAACTTGACACAAATGCAAAAAGGCGGCCGTATCTCGAAGTCGAAAGCGCTCATCGGGAATATGTTGCAATTGAAGCCGGTGCTTCGCTTCGAAGACGGTCTTATCGTTCCGTATCAAACGGTTCGGACGTATAAGAAGGCGCAAGCCCAGTTGTTCGAAGCGCTCCGTCAAGTCATCGATTCGGGTGAATGCACGGACGTCTCGATTTTCCACGGGAACGTGCCAGAACTGGCCGAGTCGTGGAAACGTGAGCTCGGCGACAAAGCCAAAATTCGGGTCGACACACTCGCACCGCTCCTTGGGGCCCACACGGGGTCAGGCTCGATCGGTTTTTCGTTCTTAAAAGCAAAGTGATGACAGGATCGTGACGTGAGTCGCGATCTTTTTTCATTGTCACAACTTTCAAACAACGGCTGGAATCTTCCACCAAAACCCTTCATACTATGTAGGAATGATAAAGAAAAGGGGGGAGACGATGCGATTTCGGAAGTACCTCATCAGAAGCTGGTTCTCGTGGTCGCTCGTCTTCATGGGAATCCTCGCCTACATGTGGCTCGGCATCGGTACGTTTGATTGGTCGTTATTTTGGTTCATCTTCACGCTCGGCGCCCTGTTCGTCATGAACCCGCTCAAGCGGCGGCACCTTCACTTTACGTTCCATGAGATGTTCGTCTTCATGACGTTCTTCTTGTACGGCCTGTTGCCGGCCTTGTTAATGGGACAGCTCCTCTTACTCACGTTTCAGGCCCGGACGTTCACGAACAAAGTCGGACGTCGGCGTTTTTTGCATTTCTATCCGCTCAATACGTTGATCGAGGCGATGCTCCTCGTCTTGCCGGGGCTCGTCTATTTGCGGCTCGGCGGACAGATTGGACCGAACGTCCATCTGCTCGAACAAGGTACGGCGCTGATTGGCTTCTTTGCCGTCTTGTTCCTCGTCCTCGGCTTCAGTTTCCTGCTATCGCGGTTCTTGATTGGGGAACGGATCCCGCTCCCGATCATGTGGCGTTTGCTCCGTTTTGACTGGCTCGTCATCTCGCTCGAGCTGTTGTTCACGATGGTCGCCATCGAGGCGTTCCAACTGTTCGGATACACGGGGCTGATGGCGACGTTCCTCATCCTGTCGCTCCTCAAGATGGGATTATCGAAAGCGACGGAGACCGAAGAGACGCAGTCGAAGATCGATCAAGTCGAACGGTTGAAAGAGCAACTGTACCGCGTCGACAACGAGCAACTGCTCATCGAGAAGTTTTGGAACGGGCTCCGGGAAGTCGTCGAGCTCGAGCGCGGCTGGCTCCAAGTCAATCGGGACGGGCACCGGACGTTTTATGATATCAGCGGCCGTACGTCCACCCCCGTCGCCGACGCCTACACACTCGAACGGCACCGCGACGCGGAAGAACCATACTTTGTGTATGATTCGCTTCATGAGTGGCATCCCGACCTGCAGGCACATCAAACCGAGCTCCATCATTCGGCACTCGTCATCCAACCGGTGTCGAGCACGACGAACGCGGTCAGCTGTATGATCTCGACGACGGCGAACGGGGCTTACGACGGGGCGATCGCCGTCGAGCTCCATCGCCTGTTGAAGACACTGTCCTGGTCGCTCGAACGGATCGACGAGCGGAACCGTCTCCAACATGAAAGTTTGACCGATCCGATGACGGGACTCCCGAACCAGCGGGCGCTCAAGCGGTGGACGAAAGAGCGGTTGAACGATGTCGCATCGTATCCGTTGTCGGTGTTCTTGGTCGACCTCGATCATTTTAAGGCGATCAACGACACGTACGGTCACGCGTTCGGCGATGAGGTGTTGATCGAGGCGGGGACGTTGTTCACGCGTCTCATCCGAAGCGGGGATCTCGTCACGCGTTACGGCGGCGAAGAGTTCGTTTTCGTCTTCCCACGCATGGATGAGGCTGCTGCCATCGTGACGGGGGAGAAGATTCGCCAAGCGCTCCGCAACCATCCGTTCGGCTCGGAAGGAATTCGCGTCCAGGTGACGGCGAGCATCGGCATCGAGACGATTCACGAGTATGAGGACCTCGACACGTTGCTGCGTCACGCAGACCGGGCCATGTACGTCGGTGCGAAATTCAACGGCCGTGACCGTGTCGCCCATTATCGCGACACGTCGACGGAACGGATTCAATGATGAAGGAGAACACCGGCTCATCGGTGTTCTCCTTTTTTGTCTGATCAACATGAACGATGCTTGGGCCGATGCCCTCCGTTCCTGGGGCGATGCGGATGCCTCCGCAGCGCGTGCCGCGCTTTACGGGGTCATCCTTGCATCGCTCTCCCCTAGGAGTTCGGGCACCGGCCTAGGCGCCGTTGAACGAATATTAAATCGAATTCGATTCGCTCGTCCCTCGGCGCCCCGACTCTTGCAGGACAGCAATCCGACGGAGACCCAGCAGCGTAAGCGATGCGGCTCCGGGATTGCCTGCAGAAAGCGTGGGCGCCGAAAGGACGAGCGACAACGGTACACCTACAAAATAAAGGAGGACACCGGATACCCGGCGTCCTCCTTATGAATGAAAGATTATAATTTCTGATTGAAGATTTCTGACTCGACCGCGTGAATCGCAGCCGACCACGAGCCGTAACGATGAAGGATGGCTTTCGTGGATGGTTTGTTGTTCCGTTTTGCCCATTCGCGATACGCCTCGAAGGAAAGAGAGAAGCCCATCTCGTGAATCGCTTCACGGAGTGCGTTCGAGAGCTCGGATTTGGAATAGGTCACACTCGCTTCAAGTCCGGCCTCGGCACAGGCGTCATGCCACGAGCCGAACGTCTTGACGATATGGTAATGGCTTGGTGCTTTCGGATGAAGCTTGCGCCATTCCTGATATTTTTTGAGCGTGATGATCGAGCCCATGTCGCGCGAGTAGAGGGCGAGCGTCTCGATGATATCTTCGCGCGTGTACTTCGGCATTTTATCTGGGAGGTCGACGGTCGCCTCTCCATGCCATTCGTAGCCGGCGATGGCTAGCGCCTCTGCCCATGACCCGAACTGTCGGATAATCGACTCGGGAGATGGCCAGCTTTGTTCCATCGCGAAGCGACGATACACAGAGCGACGGGGACGTTCCTTCAACAAGTCGCCGAGTAGACGGATACAGTGAATCATCCTCTGCTGTTCGGTGGACAAGTGGTGGGATTTAGTGGATAGCGTTTGACTCAATGATGGTTCCTCCTTCCATGGACTCATATCTGAACCGACAAAGATGACGAAGTTGCTTCTACAATCATACTATCGGCCAGTTTTTACAATTTATAAGTGCATTCTTCAAGTTTTTTTAAACCGATTTTATGAACCGATAGGTCTAAAGCCCTGGTTACACTTTGAAAAAATGGTAACAGTTCTATTACAAATTTAATATTAAATGGGTTCAATTGTAAACAAAAAGTTTTATGATGGCGTAAATGTCATATTCTGTACGAAAAAGTACCCAACTGGCCAATGGGGTCATCACCGTTGCACCAGTTGAGTACTCTTCTATAATAAATTTAATTTTCAGACTAATCAATGAAAGTTTTGAAAATAACGAATTTTTTTTGAAAGGCTGGTCAGTGAAAGAGACGGTCTGCTAAAATAATGGAATTGATGTAAAAAAGAAAAGAGGATATTACGATATGACAATATGGTTGTTCTACTTACTGCTCGGTTTGATTCAAGGCTTCACGGAGCCGATCCCGATTTCGTCAAGCGGTCACTTGGTCATCTTCCAAGAGCTGTTCGATATCCAATTACCGGGACTCTCGTTCGAGATATTCGTGAACTTTGCCTCGCTGCTCGCCGTCTTGACGATTTATCGGAAAGACGTCGTCCGTCTCGTCGTCAGTCTGTGGACGTTCTTATTTAAGAAAGATCGCAGCGACGAGACGATGATTGATGTTAAGTTCATCGGGCTCTTGCTCGTCGCGACCGTCCCGGCTGGTTTGCTCGGTGTCTTGTTCGGTGATTGGATCGGGGAGACGCTCGGTGGAGTCGCCACGGTCGGCTACACGCTCATCTTGACTGGGCTCGCGCTCTGGTTCATCCGCAACATGCGCGGGAACAAAGGGGACGGCGGCATCACGCTCCGCGACGCGATTTTGATTGGTCTTGCTCAAGCGGTCGCACTCATTCCAGGGATCAGCCGCTCCGGCGCCACGATCGTCATGGCGATGCTCCTCGGCATCAAGCAAGAGTCGGCCCTCCGCTTCTCGTTCTTCTTATTCATCCCGGTCAGTCTCGGGACGATGATTTTAGATGGACCGGCGCTGTTCACGAATCCGGAAACGCGTGAACTGTTCGGACCGCTCATCTTGGCGTTCATCGCCTCGTATGCGCTCACGGCCATCTCGCTCAAATGGTTCCAACACATCATGGCGAAAGGCGAGCTCAAGTATTTCTCGTTCTATTGCTGGATCGTCGGTCTCCTCGTCGTCCTATTCTTGGCATGATTCTGAAGGCGCTGCTCACTCGAGCGGTGCCTTTTTGCGCATTTCGTTTTGCCATCGATTTATTTTTGCGCTAAAGTGGAATCGTACAAACAAATATTCCTTCGGGGTCGGGTGAAAGTCCCAACCGGCGGTGATGGGCGCGAGCCTTAAGTCCGTGACCCGGGCGCACGTGTGCGAACGGTGGATCTAGTGCGATTCTAGAGCCGACAGTATAGTCTGGATGGGAGAAGGAAACAGAACAGGTCCACGCGACCTGTAGTTCGTCGTACGTTTTTCTGTAAAGAAAACGCTTATTTGGTTTGCCCAAATGACGACCGACACCTCCCACCGAGACCTTGAGGATCATTCCTTGAGGTCTTTTTGTTTGTGCGAAACAAGGAGGGAGATTATGAATCAGTACATGCAACAAGCCATCCAATTGGCCAAGTCCGCCTCATCGACCGGCATCAACCCGCGCGTCGGCGCCGTCGTCGTCAAAGACGGCCGGGTCGTCGGATTCGGTGCTCACTTGAAGGCCGGGGAAGCGCATGCCGAGGTGCACGCCATCCGCATGGCCGGCGCTGCCGCCTACGGTGCGACGATGTACGTCACGCTCGAACCGTGCTCGCATTACGGCAAGACGCCGCCGTGTGCCGACCTGCTCGTCGAGTCCGGCATCAAGCGTGTTGTCATCGCGATGGAAGACCCAAATCCGCTCGTCGCAGGGCGCGGCATCGCTCGGTTGAAAGCGGCCGGGATTGACGTCGAGGTCGGGCTGCTCGAGCGTGAGGCACGAGCGCTCAATGTGGCGTTCTTGCGTTCGCTCGAGACGAAGCGGCCTTACGTCATCTTGAAGACAGCGACGAGCCTCGACGGCAAAGTCGCGCTCGATCACGGTGACAGCAAGTGGGTGACGGGGACAGAAGCGAGACGGGACGTCCATGAACTGCGGTCGACGGTCGATGCCGTCTTGACCGGTGTCGGCACCGTGCTCGCCGATGACCCAGGTCTGACCGTCCGGCTCGACCGTGAGACGACGCAACCGCTCCGGGTCGTGCTCGACCGTGAGTTGCGCACGCCGCTCTCGAGTCAGCTCGTCCGGACGGCGAACGATGTGCCGGTATTGCTCTACACGACGTCCGACGATCGAGTGAAGCGGGACGCGTTCACACAACGCGGCGTTGAGCTCGCCGACTACACATCGCTCGAAGCTGTCCTACAAGACATCT
Source organism: Exiguobacterium sp. s28 (assembly GCF_018618135.1). Classification (NCBI taxonomy): domain Bacteria; kingdom Bacillati; phylum Bacillota; class Bacilli; order Caryophanales; genus Exiguobacterium; species Exiguobacterium sp. s28. Next base: position 156,693 of record NZ_JACSLL010000006.1, read on the forward strand.
ACGCACGCGGCATCGGCCGCCTGCTCGTCGAAGCGGGACCGACACTCGTCACTTCACTCATGGACGGACAGTTCGTCGACGAGTGGGTCATGTATCAGTCGCCACGCGTATTCGGCGGCAAGGGCAGCTTTTACCGCTCACATCATGACGGTCCGCTCGATGCAGTTGAGCGGTTCGACGTTCAAACGGTGGAGACGGTCGGTACCGACATCAAACTGATCATGCGAAAGGAGGGGTCCGATGTTCACGGGAATCGTTGAAGAAATCGGCAGTGTCAAGGCAGTAAAACGGAACGGTCCATCCCTGCGGCTCACACTGAGCGGAAAGATCGTCCTCGAGGATGTGAAGCTCGGTGACAGCATCTCCGTCAACGGCATCTGTCTCACCGTGACGACGTTCGACCGCGACAGTTTCTCGGTCGACGTCATGCCGGAGACACTCAAGGCGTCGAGTCTTGGCGGGGTCCGCCCCGGAACGAACGTCAATTTGGAACGGGCCATGCCCGCGAACGGACGCTTCGGCGGACATTTCGTCTCGGGTCACGTCGATGGCGTCGGGCGCATCGTGAAAAAACGGTCGCTCGCGAACGCCGTCTATGTCGACATCAGCTGCGAACCGTCGCTCCTCCGCTACATCGTCCCGAAAGGTTCGATTTCGGTCGACGGGACGAGCTTGACAGTGTTTGATGTCACCGAACGCGGGTTCACGTTGTCGCTCATCCCGCACACGTACAGTGAGACGGTGCTCGGGATGAAACAGGCCGGAGACGCGGTCAATTTGGAATGTGACATGTTGGCTAAATATATGGAAAAACTCGTAAATCAAAAACCGATGACGCTTGAATCACTGGCGTCGCAAGGGTATGGAAAGGCGGGATGGTAATGTTCCACACGATTGAAGAAGCAGTCGAAGATTTGAAGATGGGACGACCGATTATCGTCGTCGACGATGAGGACCGTGAGAACGAAGGAGACTTCGTCGTCCTCGCGGACAAAATGACCGCAGAGACGATGAACTTCCTCATCACGGAAGGGAAAGGGCTCGTCTGCGCCTCCCTGGCTGAAGAAGTGGCCGTCCGGCTCGACTTGCAGCCGATGGTCGCAAACAGCACCGATCCACATGGGACGGCGTTCACGGTCAGCGTCGATCACGTCGATTCGACGACGGGCATCTCGGCGAGCGAACGGGCCCATACGGTGCGCGAACTCGCGAACATTAACGCCCGTCCGGCTGATTTCCAACGTCCGGGACATATCTTCCCGCTCATCGCCAAAAAAGGCGGCGTCTCGGTACGACGCGGACATACAGAAGCGTCGGTCGACTTGGCGCGCCTCGCCGGAAGTGAACCGGTCGCCGTCATCTGTGAAATCATCCGCCCGGACGGCGAGATGGCCCGGGTGCCGGACCTTGAACGCGTCGCAGAAGCGCATGCTTTAAAGTTCATCACGATCGAGGCGCTCGTCCGCTATATGGAGACGGACCTCGTCAGTCGAGAGGCGGACGTCTCGCTCCCCTCGGTGAAAGGGGACTTCCGATTAATCGGCTATCGGAACGTCCTCGACCGGGAAGAACACGTCGCGCTCGTCAAAGGTGAGCTCGAACACGCACCGCTCGTCCGTATCCATTCCGAGTGTCTGACCGGCGACGTGTTCGGCTCCTATCGTTGCGATTGCGGGCCACAACTTGATACAGCGATGGCGAAAGTGGAAGCCGAAGGTGGTGTCATCTTGTATATGCGACAAGAAGGGCGCGGCATCGGTCTGCTCAACAAGTTGAAGGCGTACGAGTTACAGGAACAAGGGCTTGATACGGTCGAGGCGAACGTGGCGCTCGGACTTCATGCCGATTTGCGCGATTACCGGGTCAGCGCGGCCATGCTTCGTGACCTCGGCGTCACGAACGTCCGGCTCATGACGAATAACCCGGAAAAAGTCGATGCCTTGGAAGCGTGCGGGATCACGGTCATCGAACGTGTCCCAATTATCGTCGGCGCCCATGCGGCGAACGAGAAGTACCGAATGACGAAACAACAAAAAATGAACCACTTTGGAGGAGAAAAATCATGATGCATACATTTGAAGGAAACTTGGTTGGAAAAGGCTTGAAAGTCGGAATCGTCGTCGGACGGTTCAACGATCTCATCACGATGCGCTTGCTAGATGGGGCGAAAGATGCGTTAAAGCGCCACGGCGTCGAACAAGACGACGTTGAACTCGCGTTCGTCCCTGGGGCGTTCGAACTCCCGCTTGTCGCGAAGAAGATGGCGATGAGCAAGAAATATGATGCCGTCATCACACTCGGTGCCGTCATCCGTGGGGCGACACCACACTTCGACTACGTCTGTAATGAGGCGGCGAAAGGCATCGCCCAGGCGAGTTATCAGTCAGAAGTACCGGTCATTTTCGGCGTCTTGACGACAGAGACGATTGAGCAAGCAATCGAGCGAGCTGGAACGAAAGCCGGGAACAAAGGGTGGGAAGCGGCAACGTCGGCCATCGAGATGGCGAACTTGATGCGCGCGTTTTAATTGGACGGGGGAGAGCGAACCAGCTCTCCTCTTTTTTTGTCGTTAGCGACGCATGCGTCCCGGGAAAAGGATAGGGTGGAAGGAGACGATGGTGATGTGGGAATGGGTGGCTCAACTGAGCCCGGCCATGCAGGCGTTGCTCGGGACGATGTTCACGTGGGGGATGACCGCGCTCGGGGCGGCCATCGTCTTCATGACGAAGTCGATTAACGAGCGGTTGATGGACAGCATGCTCGGGTTTGCCGGCGGTGTCATGATAGCGGCCAGTTTTTGGTCACTCCTCGCCCCGGCCATCGAAATGGCGGAACAAGACGCGATGCCGGCTTGGTTTCCGGCCACCGTCGGTTTTTTAGTGGGTGGTCTGTTTTTGTCAGTCGTCGACAAGCTGATTCCGCACGTGCATCCGACGTCTTCCTTAAAAGAAGTGGAAGGTTTCCGTCCGCAGAAACGGAAGCGTAGCACGTTGCTCGTCTTGGCGATCACGCTGCATAACATCCCGGAAGGACTGGCCATCGGCGTCGCTTTCGGGGCGGTCGCAGCCGATTTCCCGTCCGCCTCGCTAACGGGTGCCATCGCGCTGGCCATCGGCATCGGCATTCAAAACTTTCCGGAAGGTGCCGCCGTGTCGCTCCCGCTCAGACGGGATGGGCTCTCCCGGCGCCGCAGTTTTTTCTACGGTCAGTTATCGGGCATGGTCGAACCGGTGGCCGCACTGGTCGGCGTTTGGGCCGTGCTTGTCATGGAGCCGCTCTTGCCGTTCGCGCTCAGCTTTGCCGCCGGGGCGATGATTTTTGTCGTCGTCGAAGAAGTAATCCCGGGGTCTCAAGAGAATGGGCATAAAGATATGGCGTCGATGGCGTTGATGCTCGGCTTCACGATCATGATGATTTTAGATGTAGCACTCGGATGAGGGCATGACAAAAGGAGCGCTGACGGTTGCGTCGGCGCTCCTTTATGTAGTGAACAGCCCGGCTCAAATGAGCCGGGCTTTTGGATTAAAACGTCTCAGACGTCGTTTTTGCTTGCATGTGGAGTTGGATATAATCCGGTCCGCCTGCTTTTGAGTCTGTGCCTGACATGTTGAACCCGCCGAACGGCTGATAGCCGACGATGGCGCCTGTGCAGCCACGGTTGAAATACAAGTTGCCGACGTGGAAGTTCTGACGCGCGTACTCTTGGTTTGAGCGGTCACGCGTGAGGACGGCACCCGTCAAGCCGTATTCCGTGTTGTTGGCGATGTCGATCGCTTCTTTGAAATCTTTCGCTTTCGTGAAGGCGACGATCGGTCCAAAGATCTCTTCTTGCATGAGACGTGCTTTCGGTGCGACGTCGGCGACGACCGTCGGCTCGACGAAGTAGCCTGTCGAGTCGTCAGCTTTTCCGCCGGCGACGATCTTGCCTTCTTCTTTGGCGACATCGAAGTATGATGTGATCTTCTTGAACGCGGCCGCATCGATGACCGGTCCCATGAAGTGTTCGTTCTGCTCCGTGTTGCCGACCGAGAGTTCGTTCGTCAATTCGACGACGCGATCGAGCACCGTGTCATACACGCTGTCGACGATGACGGCACGTGAACAAGCCGAACATTTTTGACCTGAGAAACCGAATGCCGATTTGACGATCGATTGGGCCGCGAGTTCGAGGTCCGCTGATTCGTCGACGACGATCGTGTCTTTTCCGCCCATCTCAGCGATGACGCGTTTGAGCCAGATTTGGCCGTCGTTCAATTTCGAAGCGCGCTCGTTGATGCGCAAGCCCACGTCACGTGAACCTGTGAAGCTGATGAAGCGTGTCTTCGGATGGTCGACGAGGTAGTCACCGACTTCAGCGCCTGGTCCTGGGATGAAGTTGAGGACACCTTTCGGCAAGCCTGCTTCTTCCATGACCTCGACGAATTTCGCAGCGACGATCGGTGTCGTCGAAGCTGGTTTCAAGAGGATCGTGTTACCGGCGACGATGGCCGCAACGGCCGTCCCTGCCATGATTGCGAACGGGAAGTTCCAAGGGCTGATGACGATCCCGACCCCGAGTGGGATGTAGTCATAGCGGTTGTATTCGCCCGGACGGCTCTCGACTTTTTTACCTGGTTTGAGTTCGAGCATTTGACGTGCGTAGTACTCCATGAAGTCGATCGCTTCCGCTGTATCCGCGTCTGCTTCGTTCCACGGCTTGCCTGCCTCTTTGACGAGGTAGGCCGAGAACTCGTGCTTGCGCTTGCGGACGATGTTCGCCGCTTTGAACAAGACGTCGGCACGGACGGCCGGGTCGACGTGACGCCATGAGTCGAACGCAGTGAGCGCTTCTTGCATCGCACGCTCCGCGAGCTCTTGGTTCGCTTTCGAGACGTGTCCGATGACTTCTTCTTTGTTAGCTGGGTTGTAAGACGTGATTTTGCTTTCCGTCGTAACTTTTTCCCCACCGATTACGAGCGGATAGTCTTTCCCGAGCTCACCGTTCACTTTCTCGATTGCCGCTTGGATGGCTGCGGCGTTCTCTTTGTTTGTAAAGTCTGTGAATGGTTCATGTTTGTATGGAATCATTCTCGTTCCCCCTTAAAAAGTGATCAAGCAGTTAAGCGCTTACGTCTGTATTGTATCGAAAATCTTGGTGAAATCCTAGTGAAACAATTTTCCAAAAAAGCTTGTCGTTTTCGCTCGAAATCGAGTCGTGGTAGGATGGGGGTACAGGACGTCTTGTGAAGGGAATGATTCGATGAAACAGTGGATATTGCCACTCGCCCTCACCGCCCTGCTTGCGGGGTGCGGCACGGGAGAAGAGGCGCCGGTCGAGGAGACGACCGAAGAGACGAAAGCGCCGCTCCCGGAAGCGGTTGAGACGGTATATGCGTCGTATCAACAAGCACTCGAAGACGGGGATGCGGCCGCGCTTAAAGCAATCGATTATGCGGGCGAGTTGACCGCCATCCCGGCGACAGGCGCGAAGACGCGCGAGCTCACACCAGGCGATATGTACGAGAGTTGGGTGAACGAGGACGGGGACGTCGCCTTCATCGTCCACGAGATGGAAGACGCGGACGGCAATGAACTGCCGAACCGGCTCTCGAAAGTCGCCATTAAAGAAGAGGATGAGTGGAAGCTCGTCGTCACACCGGCCTTGCTCCCGGCCGACGTGATCGGAGAAGTCGGAGTCATGCTGACGGGCATCGAAGCGAACGAGTACGGGGTGAATCCGGAAGCGAACGCCCGTCTCGCCGACGTGCCGGAAGATGAGGCCGGTCCGATTTACGACCGAGTGAACGCCCAAACCGACTATATGGCGCTTGAAGCCGACAATAACGTCTTCTTGCTCATGTCCGAGACACTCACCGTACCAGAGAATCAAGACACGATGACCGACTACTTCGAGGCGTACCGGACGTGGTATACCGACAATGAGGCGGAGCTCCAAAAAGCAGCCGCGACAGAAGACCCGGTCGAGTATCTCGAAGTGCTCGAACCGCTCAAACAAAAATTAGAACAAGCGATTGACGGTTATGACGAGAACCTCGTCGACCCGTCGTTCGGATAAGGAGGAAGCAACATGTTAGCACCGACATTCACATTACCGAACCAAAACGGGGACATGATCTCGCTCGAGGACTATCGTGGTCAGAAAGTCGTCCTTTATTTCTACCCGAAGGACGCGACGCCGGGCTGCACGACCGAGGCGTGTGATTTCCGTGACGCGACACCGAGATTGAACGGGGCCGTCGTCCTCGGCATCTCGGCCGATAGCCAGAAGAAGCACCAAAACTTCATCGCCAAACACGAGCTTCCGTTCGATTTGCTCGTCGACGACACGCATGAGGTGTCGGAGTTATACGGCGTCTGGCAGTTGAAGAAGAACTACGGGAAAGAGTACTACGGCATCGTCCGCTCGACGTTCCTCATCAATGAGGACGGTTATATCGAACAGGAATGGCGCAGTGTGAAAGTGAACGGGCACGTCGACGAAGTCGTCGCGGCGCTCACATCATAAATGGCGACGGCTTCCTTGAGGGGAGGCCGTTTTTGTTAGGGTTTCTCATTACAAATTTATTTCAAATACTAAATTTGGAATCAAGGTCATTCAAAGCGTCAGAGAGGTATATTACAAAAATATTACACGGTAACGTCTCGGTTTCGTGCCCCGTCAACTTGACGAAGTTGAGAATGTTCTGAAAAATATGAAGGAACAGTGAATTCAAGAAATACATAGGGGGCATAACTAGCATGGAACAATTTGAAGCGGTCTTGACGAGTCTATCGAATCTCGTCTGGGGACCACATTTGTTGATTCTATTGATTGGGACCGGGATTTACTTGACGTTCCGGCTCGGATTTATCCAAGTGACACGTCTCGGTGTCGGTTTGAAAGAAGCGTTCATCCCGAAACAGCAGACGGACGCAGAGGTCGCGAAGCAGAAGCGACAGCGCGGGGATATCTCACATTTCCAAGCACTCATGACGGCGCTCGCGGCCACGGTCGGGACCGGCAACATGGTCGGTGTCGCGACGGCGGTCGTCCTCGGGGGTCCGGGGGCCATCGTCTGGATGTGGCTCTCCGGTTTTATCGGGATGGCGACAAAATACGCCGAAGCGATCCTTGCCGTCAAATATCGCGTCGTCGATGAGCGGGGAGAAATCGCCGGCGGACCGATGTACTATTTGGAGCACGGGTTGAAAAAACGGTGGCTCGGAATGACGTTCGCCTTGTTCGCATCAATCGCTGCGTTCGGGATCGGCAACGGTGTCCAGACGAACTCGATCAGTCTTGCCTTGAACACGTCGTTCGGGGTACCGATGATCGCGACGGGAATCGGCATGATGGTCTTGACGGCGTTCGTCATCCTCGGCGGCGTCAAATCAATCGGGAAAGTCGTCGGCATTTTCGTGCCGGTCATGATCTTCGCATACGTCGGAGGCGGTCTCGTCATTCTCGTCACCAATTACGAGTTGATCCCATCGGCGTTCGCGACCATCTTCTCGAGCACGTTCAGTGCGGAAGCCATCGGCGGCGGGGCGCTCGGTGCCGCCATCCGTTACGGGGTTGCCCGAGGCGTGTTCTCGAACGAGGCGGGTCTCGGTTCGGCACCGATCGCAGCTGCTGCGGCGAAGACCGATTTCCCGGGACGGCAAGCGCTCGTCTCGATGACGCAAGTATTGATCGATACGCTCATCGTCTGTTCGATCACCGGATTGACAATCGTCATGAGCGGTCAATATACGGGCGGGCTCCAGGGCATCGAGTTGACGCAAGCGTCGTTCGCTTACTTCCTCGGCCCGATCGGGGAACTCATCGTCACGATCTCGCTCGTCTTCTTCGCTTTCTCGACGGTCATCGGCTGGTGTTATTACGGCGAACGGTCGGTCTATTATCTGCTCGGGGAGAAAGCGATCGTTCCGTATCGGATGATGTATATCCTCGTCGCTGGACTTGGTGCGATGACAACGAACTTGAATCTGATTTGGGCCATTTCGGACGTCTTCAACGGACTGATGGCAATCCCGAACTTGATTGGTCTCTTGTTCTTGTCGGGTGTCGTCGTCGCCGAGACGAAGCGTTTCGAATTGGAGCGGAAAAAAGAATTGCGGGAAGCAGCCGCCTAATCAAAAGGAAGCATCCTCACGCGAGGACGCTTCCTTTTTTTCATACTTTGAATTGACCGATCAACTCGTTCAACTCATCCATTTTTTGTTGGGACATCTCGGTGGCCCGGTTCAACTCGCTGAAGCGGTCGACGGACATGGTCACTTTCTCGGCGATTTCTTGCGTGCCGAGCGCCCCGTTGTTGACCGTGACGGCGACATCTTGAATGACCCCGATCATATTCGACGTCAACTGTTCGAGTTCGACGGCGGCATCGGCGAATTCTGATGCGGTCGTCTCGAATCGGCCGGCGTCCTCACTGTAATGCTCGGCCGCTTCCTCAAGCTGATCATAGTCTTTCAATACGTTCGTATCGAGGAAACCGAGCATCTCGCTCGACGTGTCATTTAAATGGTCGACGGAGTGGAGCACGGTCGTCGAGATGGCTTGAATCCGTTCGACGGTCGTCCGGCTCGTCTCCGCCAGTTTTCGAATCTCATCGGCGACGACGGCGAACCCGCGTCCCGCTTCACCGGCCCGAGCGGCTTCGATCGAGGCGTTCAAGGACAGGAGATTCGTCTGGGCGGCGATGTCGAGGATGTCATTCGTGAGTGTCGCGATTTCCCGGACGGCTTTGGCGTCCTGCATCGCTTTCTCTAAATTGACACGTGTCGATGACAGGACACTGAGTGCGGACGCTTTCGCCTCGACGGCATGGTCACGCAGGGCGACGGCACGGGCATCGACTTGTGCGGCCTCGGCTTTTCGCTCGGCGGCCATCGTCACGATATGGTGGAGCGTCCGTTCCATGTCGGAGGCCGACGCGTTCATCTCTTGGGCACTCGCGGCCGTCTGTTGCATGCCGGCTGTCAAGTCCTCTGTCGTCGCGGCGGTCGTCGTCATATACGTATCAAGCGCTTTCAATTCGTCGTACATGTGAGCGGATTGTTCGGTCACCCCGCGTGACACACCGTTCACTTGAAGGATCAATTGACGGAGGTTGGCGAGGAATTGGTTGAAGTCGCGGGCGAGTCCCGAGAACTCGTCGCGTCGCTTCACCGGGATGGCGGTCGTCAAATCGCCTTGGCTCGTGGCGAGTTCGCGCATCTTCAGTTTGAACTCGTTGAGCGGTTCGAAGATCGAGCGGAAGATGAATACCATCATCAATACTGTAAAGACGACCGCCGCGGCCATGATGACCATGAGCGTGAACTGGACTTGCTCGAACAGCGCCGCACCGGATTCCGTGTCAGACCGAATCGCGTCGCGGTTCAAGTTGACGAGCAGACCGAGCGTGTTCGAGAGGGCATCGGCGGCCGGTGTCGCCGTGTCCCGGATATAGGCATCGGCCGCGGCTTGACCGTCCGCGTTCGAGATGCGGACGAGCTCTTCGATATTCGTTTTAAATGTCGTCCATTGGTCCGTCGCTTGATCGAACAGCTCCTGGTCGGCTTTCGTGATGATGGTCGACTCATAACCGCTCATCTGTTGCTCGAGAATCGTGATGCCCGTGTCGAGGTTCGTTTCGACATTTTGCTTCGTCACCTCGTCTTCGACCAAGGCGTGGCGCATCATCTGTTGGCGAATCTCAAGCAACTGTTTATCGACTTGATGAATTTGATCCATTCCCGGCACCCACGAGACGTTCATATCTTGCTGGGCGGCCTTGGACGCGTTCAATGCATAGAATGAGTAGCCGCTCACCCCGAGCAACAACACGAGCAAGACGGTGAAGGCGACGATCAGTTTGTTACGGATTGACATAGGGATCCTCCTCGAAAAAAAGAATGCTTCTTTCTAAGCATAATGAGATTGAGGGACGGACCGAATAGGCGTTTTTGGAAACGAGTCAATATTACAGGGACATTCCCTAACTTTTCAAAAAAGACATCAAGATTGGCGAGATGGGATTTTCTTTTTTGTCTTATAAAAAAGTGGTATGATAATGGACGATGTATTGAAAACTGTTGGAGGTGGAACCTTTGGCTCGAATCACAGAAGCTGAAGTTCGGCACGTCGCCGGACTCGCCCGACTTGCGATCACAGAAGATGAAGTGACGCACTTCACGGAGCAATTGACAAAAATCCTCGAGTTCGCCGAGCAACTCGATGAACTCGATACGACGGGCGTCATCCCGACGACCCATGCCCTAGATTTGAAAAACGTACTACGCAAAGACGAGGTTCGTCCTTCACTTCCACGCGAGGAAGTCGAACGGATGGCACCTGATTGGGAGAACGGCCAAGTCCGTGTCCCAGCGGTCTTTGAATAAGGAGGCCCTTCATGAGTTTATTTGATCACGGTGTAGCCAAGCTGCATACGCTTATAAAAGAAGGCGAAGTCACGGTATCCGACCTCGTCAAAGAATCATTTGACCGCATCGAGGCGACCGACGAGAAAATCGGTGCCTTCTTGACGCTCAACGAAGACGCGTTCGAACAGGCGAAACGGATGGACGAGCTCGCCAAGACCTCGGACAACCCGCTCTTCGGTTTGCCGATCGGCGTCAAAGACAACATCGTCACGAAAGGGACACGCACGACGTGTGCCTCGAAGTTCCTCGAGAACTTTGTCCCGGCCCATGACGCGACGGTCGTCGAGCGTCTCCATGATGCCGGTGCCGTCACGATCGGGAAACTCAACATGGACGAGTTCGCGATGGGTTCATCGAACGAGAACTCGGCGTTCAAAGTCGTCCGCAACCCGTGGGACACAGACCGCGTACCAGGCGGTTCGTCAGGCGGTTCAGCGGCAACGGTCGCGGCCGGTCAAGTTTTGTTCAGCCTCGGCTCGGATACGGGTGGCTCGATTCGTCAACCGGCGGCCTATTGTGGCGTCGTCGGGATGAAACCGACGTACGGTCTCGTCTCACGTTACGGTCTCGTCGCATTCGCCTCGTCGCTCGACCAAATCGGTCCGCTCACTCGTACGGTCGAAGATAACGCCTACTTGTTGAACGCGATTGCCGGTCATTGCGACATGGACTCGACGTCAGCGACGGTCGACGTACCGGATTACACGAAATCACTTCACGGCGATATCAAAGGTATGAAGCTCGCACTTCCAAAAGAGTTCATGGCCGAAGGCGTGTCAGAAGGTGTCCGTAAACAGATTGAACAAGCGGTCGAGACGCTCAAGTCGCTCGGTGCGACGGTCGAGACGGTCTCGCTCCCGACGGTGAAATATGCGCTCCCGACGTACTACTTGCTCGCGTCATCGGAAGCGTCTTCGAACCTCGCCCGGTTTGACGGCATCCGTTACGGGCGCCGCGCCGAGGCCGATGCGCTCGAAGAAGTGTTCACGTACTCGCGCGAACAAGGTTTCGGGGAAGAAGTGAAACGCCGCATCATGCTTGGGACATACGCACTCAGCTCGGGTTATTACGATGCGTTCTACAAAAAATCGCAACAGGTCCGCACGCTCATGAAGCAAGACTTCGCGAACGTATTCGCCGACTACGATGCAATTATCGGACCGACTGCGCCGACGGTCGCGTTCAAACTCGGTGACCAGCTCGAAGATCCGCTCACGATGTATGCCAACGATATCATGACGATTCCGGTCAACTTGGCGGGCATCCCGGCCATCTCGGTACCGGCTGGCTTGTCAGAAGGTCTCCCGGTCGGTTTACAGATCATCGGGAACCATTTCAGTGAACCAACACTCTACCGCGTGGCCCATGCTTTTGAACAAGCAAACGGCGGTTTCAAGATGCCACAGCTCTAAGGAGGACGTACGATGAACTTTGAAACGATCATCGGGATCGAGGTGCACGCCGAGCTGAGCACGAAGTCGAAGATTTGGTGTGGCTGCTCGCGCACATACGGTGCCGAAACGAATACACAGACGTGTCCGATTTGTCTCGGACACCCGGGCGTCTTGCCTAAATTGAACGAAGAGGCCGTCAATCTCGCCATCAAGGCCGCGATGGCACTCAACTGCGAAATCGCGACCGATACGAAATTTGACCGCAAGAACTATTTCTATCCGGATACGCCGAAAGCGTACCAAATCTCGCAGTTCGACCAGCCGATCGGTTTCAACGGCCATGTCGATGTCGAAGTCGACGGTGAGATGAAGCGGTTCCGCATCGAACGCGTCCATCTCGAGGAAGATGCCGGGAAGATGAACCACACGGGCGAGAAACACTCGGTCGTCGACTTCAACCGGACCGGGTCACCCCTCATCGAGATCGTCAGTGAGGCTGACATGCGTTCACCGAAAGACGCCGTCGCCTACCTCGAGCGCTTGAAAGAAGTGCTCTCGTTCGCGGGCGTCTCGGACGTCAAGATGGAAGAAGGGTCGCTCCGTTGCGACTGTAACATCTCGGTCCGTCCGTTCGGTCAAGAGCCGTTCGGCACGAAGACGGAGCTCAAAAACTTGAACTCGTTCTCGAACGTCTTGAAGGCGCTCGAGTATGAGGAAGACCGTCACCGCAAACTCCTCATCACGGGCGGCGTCATGCGTCAAGAGACGCTCCGTTTTGACGAGGCGGCGAAGAAGACGATCCTCATGCGTGTCAAAGAAGGGGCGGCCGATTACCGTTACTTCCCAGAGCCGGACCTCGTCCGTCTCGAGATCGATGAGGAATGGAAAGAACGCATCCGCGCCACGCTTCCGGAACTTCCGGTCGCACGTCGCGAACGTTATATGAACAACTACGGCCTGTCGGCTTATGATGCCAAGGCGCTCACGTCGACGCGGGAGTTCTCGGACTTCTTCGAAGCGACGACTGCGGCCGGTGCCGAACCGAAAGCGGCCGCGAACTGGCTCATGGGTGAAGTGCTCGGTCACTTGAACAAATCGGACGATACGATCGAGACGATGAAATTGACACCGAGCTCGCTTGCGGAGTTGATTCGTTTGATTGGAGAAGGTACAATTTCTTCGAAGATCGCCAAACGCGTGTTCACAGCTATGATCGAAGAAGGCGCCGAGCCGAAGGCGTACGTCGAAGCGAACGGTCTCGCCCAAATCTCGGACGAGAACTTGCTCCGCGGCTACATCCTCGACTTGTTCGAAGCGCATCCGCAGATGATTGAAGACTTTAAGAACGGGAAAGACCGTGCTAAAGGCTTTATCATCGGGCAGATCATGAAGCAGACGAAAGGGATGGCGAACCCGGCACTCCTCGATGGCTTGTTCCACGAAGAGATCGCCAAACGCTAAACAAGCGGCGAGGCACTTGTGTCTCGCTTTTCGCTCGACTTGAGCATGGGGAGAGAACATTATGCAACGAAAACGCGCACGGGTCATCTATAACCCGACATCTGGAAAAGAAGTGATCAAACGGGAACTCCCGTACATTTTGAACCGCCTCGAGGATGCGGGTTATGAGACGTCGACGTACGCGACGAAAGCGATCGGCGACGCGACGCTCGAGGCCGTTCGGGCCGCAGAGGCCGAGTTCGACTTGATTATCGCGGCCGGTGGGGACGGGACGCTGAACGAGGTCATCTCGGGACTCGCTCCGCTCGACACGCGTCCGACGATCGGACTCATCCCGGTCGGAACGACGAACGACTTCGCCCGGGCGATGCGAATCCCGCTCAACGTCGTCGGTGCCCTCGACGTCATCTGTGACGGGTTCGAGATGCCGGTCGACCTCGGTGAGATTGAAGGGGAAAAAGGCGACATCCATTACTTCATCAATATCGCCGGCGGAGGCATCATGACGGAGCTGTCGTATGAAGTGCCGTCGAAACTGAAGACGGCGCTCGGCCAGCTCGCCTATTACGTCAAAGGGATGGAGAAGCTTCCACTCATCAAGCCGACGTATATCGAGCTCGAACACGACGAGGGCACGTTCAGCGGCGAGGTCATGATTTTCCTCACGTCGAATTCGAACTCGGTCGGTGGCTTTGAGAAGATCTCACCGCACGCGTCATTGAACGACGGACTGTTCGACTTGTTCATCTTGCGCAAGTGTAACTTGTTCGAGTTCATCCACGTCGTCCGTTTATTGCTCCGCGGCGAACACTTGTCGAGTCCGCTCGTCGAGCACGTCAAGACGGGACGCGTCAAGATGAAGACGACGACGGAACCGATGAGTCTCAACATCGACGGTGAGTACGGCGGCGAATGCACAGGCGAGATGCGGAACTTGTTCCGTCACTTGACGGTGCTCGCGCCGAACGCGCGCATCCGTGAGATGGAAGACCTGAACGCCCAGTATGAACGCGAACAGATGATCAAACAGCTGTTCAACGTGTCAAACGAGAAAGCAGAATGAGTCGGCTCGGCGTGGCGCACACGCCGAGCTTTTCGTTCGCTTGGAACGGGTATGAACCAATACACACTATTTTTTGAATCGGGAAAGGAGAGACTCATGTTACCAGTCCAAAAAAATGACCGTCTCGACGTCCACATCCACGACCTCACACACGAAGGCGCGGGTGTGGCACGGGTCGACGGTTATACGTTGTTCGTCCCGAACGCACTTCCGGGAGAGACCGTGGAGATTGTCGTGACGAAGACGAATAAACAGTACGGGTTCGCCCGCTTGATCGATGTGAAACAAGCGAGTGCGGACCGTGTCGAGCCACCGTGCCCGATTTTCTATCAGTGCGGGGGCTGTCAGCTCCAACACTTCAGCTATGACGGCCAGCTCCGCCAAAAACGGGACCGTGTCGTCGATGCGTTGAAGCGACTTGGCCAATTCGATGTGCCCGTCCACGAGACGATCGGCATGCCGGAACCATGGCGTTACCGCAACAAGGCGCAAGTGCCGTTCAAAGACGAGGCCGGTCGCCTCGTCGCCGGTTTCTATCGTCCACGTTCACACGACATCGTCGAGATGAAGGAATGTCTCATCCAAGACGAGCGCAACGATGAGGCCGTCCAAGTCGTCCGTGACGTGCTCGCGGCGCACGGTGTGCCTGCGTACGATGAGAAGACAGGGCGCGGCGTCATCCGCCACGTCATGGCCCGTTACGGGTATCATTCGGGTGAATTGATGATCGTCCTCATCACGAAGACGACGAAAATCAAAGGTGTGAACGAGATTGTCGCCGACATCTTGAAGCGTCTCCCGGACGTGACGTCGATTATGCAAAACGTCAACCCGGACAAGACGAACGTCATCTTAGGATCGACGAACAAATTGTTATATGGCCATGAGACGATTGAGGACAAAATCGGTGGACTGACGTTCACGATTTCCCCGCACTCATTCTTCCAAGTCAACCCGGTCCAGACGGAGAAACTGTACGGCAAGGCGCTCGAATACGCTCAACTCACCGGAACGGAACAAGTCGTCGACGCCTATTGCGGCATCGGGACGATCAGTCTGTTCCTCGCCCGGAAAGCGGCGCACGTGTATGGCGTCGAAGTCGTGCCGGAAGCAATTGAGGACGCGAAACAGAACGCGCTCGTCAATGAAATCGACAACGTGACGTACGCGTGTGGCGCAGCGGAAGATGTGTTGCCGCAGTGGAAGAAGGATGGCGTCAATCCAGACGTCATCGTCGTTGATCCGCCGCGTAAAGGCTGTGCCGAGTCGTTCCTCGAGACGATGGTCGAGATGGCACCGAAGCGGATCGTCTACGTGTCGTGTAACGTCGCGACGCAAGCACGCGATATGCGTTACCTCGCTGACCGCGGCTACCGACTTGTCGAAGTCACACCGGTCGACATGTTCCCGCATACGGCGCATGTGGAGACGGTGGCGTGGATGGAAAGATAACAAAAAACCTCTAGAACGACGTTAAATGTCGTTCTAGAGGTTTTTTGTTATCTAATAAGAATTGTTGATAGTTTATTGTGGTTAAAAAGGATTGAATCAAAATTTCTAATAAACTTTATCTCTAGATTAGTTCATTTATTCCTCTATTGATATCTAAAAACATCAAATAGTTGTCTAAAGTTATAGTATATGTTGCATGTCAAACTATGCACACAACAACTTCAGTTTCAACGTTAATAGGAAGTACTTCGGAGAATTTTTTTTCGACCCACGTATTTCGTTTTTCAATTTCTCGACTAAAATCTTTTTCTTTAATCACTAATAGTTTATCTAATTTTTTTAATACCTTGTTTAATCCTTTCTTTATCTCCTTACTATGGGAAAAAAGGTACAAATTTACTTGATAAGCGTTAGGGTGTGAAGAGTGGTTACGTGGTTCTTTCATTGAACTAATTAAATTATTTAATTGATCAATCTCCTCATCGAAAAGTGACTGTATTTTTTGAAAAGATTTTGTTTTCATTTCTTGTTTTTTATACAAACTAACTGCCGAATGTATTTTGCAATACAAATGTGCACAATAATGCAACGAAAAGTACAGAACTTTGCCAGCTGGGTTTTAGTGTTTCGACAACGCATGCGT